>JACESY010000038.1 GCA_013911595.1 Azoarcus sp. | reverse complement strand
GAACCGCGGCTGGCGGCGATCCATTTCTACCTGCGACCGGACGGGCGCTACTACACGCGTGGCAGCGGGCTGATGCCGGCGAATCTGACCGACCGCCCGTATTTCGAGCCGCTGTTCGCGGGCGAGCCGGTACGCGGACACCCGGTGATCAGCCGCGCCACCGGGCGCAAGGTCGCGGTGCTGGCAGTGCCGGTGTTCGACGGTGATCGCGTGGTCGGGGCGGTGGGCGCATCGGTGCTTCTCGACGAACTGCGCGTTCGGCTCAACACGGAGTTGGCCTTGCCGGCCGGCTACACCTGGTTCGTGATCGACCGGGACGGCAATACCCTGCTCGACCGCGACCCCGAGTACATGCTGATGAACGTATTCGAACAAGGAGGCGCGGCGATGCAGACGGCGGTGCGCGCGGCACAGGATTCGGACTCGGGGATCGCGCAATACGCGCTCGGCGGCTCACGTACGGCGCATTACCGGCGGCTGCCGACGATGGACTGGTGGATGTTCCTCGCACGCCAGGGCAACCCCGAGATCGACGTGCCGCCCGGGCACGCACAGGCGCTCAACACCGTGACCGAGGCGCTGCAGCGCGAACTCGACACCATCGACGCGGCGCTGAGCGCGGCCATCGACCGCCATGGCGCGGTCGACCCGGACGAGGATCTGCACACCCTGCTGGAGACCGTCGCGAACGCGAGCGCGCATGTGGCCAACGCCGCCTTCATCGACGCCGACGGCATGTTGCGCCAGATCGCACCGAGCGACTACGCGGGCGTCGAGGGCACGGACGTATCGCACCAGGCACATGTGCGCACCATGCTCCAGGTGCCCACGGCACGCTTCGGCCCGGCCTTCGACGCGGCCGAGGGCGGACTGGGGGCGAGCGTGATGCGACCGGTGTTCGACGCACGCGGGCGCTTCGTCGGGGCGGTCAGTGCGCTCGTGCGGCCGAGCGCGCTCGCGCGCGCGGTGCATGCCCATTCACCGGGCGACGGGCAGGAGCTGTGGCTGATGCAGCCGGACGGCCGCATCCTGTACGACGACGATGCGGGCGAGATCGGGCGCGAGCTGTTCACCGACCCGGCCTACGCGCAATACGCCGGTTTGCAGGCGCTGGGCCGCTCGATCGCCGGGAGCCCGGAAGGCGTGGGTGGCTACGTGTTCCCTGCCGCGGGCGCGAGCGAGGATCTCGTCAAGCACGCGGCCTGGCGCACGGTACGCCTGCATGACGGGCAGTGGCGCGTGGTGCTCGCCTGGCAGGCCTTCGACGGCGACTGAGGGCGGTGCGCACACTGATCGGTGCGCGCAGGTGTGACAAATCTGGCGCATGCGGGTAAACGCGGTTTCGGCCCCCATGCCGCCGGTGTAGGCTGAATTGACGCTGATGCGCCTTCGGGAGCCTGGTCCACCATGACAGCCCGCAACGCCTTTCGCCGCCATTTGCTTGCATGGGCGCTGCTCGTGCTCGGGGCGACCTGTCTGCCGAGCGCGGCCCGAACCGACGGGCAGTTGCAGCCGGTGCGCGTACAACTCAAGTGGACCCACCAGTTCCAGTTCGCCGGCTATTATGCGGCGATTCACCAGGGCTATTACCGCGAGGCCGGCTTCGAGGTGACGCTGATCGAGCACCAACCCGGCCTGGGCGCGATCGATCAGCTCATCGGCGGCCGCGTGGACTATGCCGTGGCCGATTCGGGCGTACTGCTGTATCGCGCCACTGGCGTGCCGCTGGTTGCACTGGCCGCGATCTTCCAGCAATCGCCCTCGATCCTGCTCACGCTCGAAGAATCGGGCATCGAGACGCTGTCCGACCTGCGCGGCAAGCGCATCATGCTGCTCGGCGGCTATCTCAACGCCGAGCTGATGTCGATGCTCGCCACCGCCGGCATTGGCGCGGACGACTTCACGCTGCTGCCCGCCGAAACCGACGTGCGCGCACTGATCGACGGGCGCACCGAGGCCTACAACGCCTACACCACGAACGAGCCGTTCGCGCTGTCCCGACGCGGCATCGCGCACCGGGCCTTCTCGCCCTCCGACTACGGCGTGGATTTCTACGCCGACATCCTGGTCACGACCGAAGGTCGGGTGGCGGCCGACGCGGAAGGCGTACGCCGCTTCAAGGAGGCCACACTCCGCGGCTGGCGCTACGCGGTCGAGAATCCGGAGGAAGTCGTCGATCTGATTCTCGAGCGCTACAACACCCAGGCACGCTCACGCGACCACCTGCTGTTCGAGGCGCGCGAGGCGATCCGCCTGATCCTGCCCAACGTCGTGCCGATCGGCTTCATCAACGAGGAGCGATTCGCGCGCATCGCGGACGTCTTCCGCGACCAGGGACAGCTCGTCAGCGCCGTAGACCTGAGCAAATTCATCTACCGGCCCGACGACGATCGGCTGTTCGAAGTGCTTGCACGCCATCGGCTGCAGATTGCCGCCGCGGTGATCGCTCTGTTCGCGCTGGCGCTGCTCTCCCACATCCTGCGTCTGCGCGCTCAGGTCCGCGCACGCACGCGCGAGCTCGACGCGGCACGTGAATGCGCCGAGATCGAGGCCCGCACCGACGCGCTTACCGGCCTGCCCAATCGACGCAGCTTCCTTGAAACCCTGCACCGGGATCTGGCACGCGCCGAACGCAGGAACGAACCGCTGACGCTGATGAGTCTGGATATCGATCATTTCAAGACCATCAACGACCGCTACGGCCACGCCGCCGGCGATCTTGCCCTGCAGCGCACCGCCGAGACGCTGGCCGCTCACGTCCGCACGGGCGACATGGCCGCGCGCATCGGCGGCGAGGAGTTCGCGGTGGCCTGCCACGCAATCGGCGGCCCGGAAACCCTCATCCTGGCCGAGCGCCTGCGCGCCGCGGTCGAGGCGACCGAGATCGTTTTCGAAGACCAGCACATCGCGCTGACGGTGAGTATCGGGGTCGCCGAGCGTGAAGCAGAGGATGACGTCGGGAATCTGCTGCGCAAAGCCGATCTGGCCCTGTACGTGGCCAAACAGCAGGGACGCAACCGCGTGTGCACGCCGGGCGTCGGCCCGCCTGAGACACGCAGCGATTGAGTCACCCCGGCGTGGCGCGCAAGCCGCGATTCGGTTAGGTTCACGCCTTCGCGCCGCAGGCTGCGGCCACCCCACCCCGGAAGAATCGATGAAACCCGCCCTACCGCTGTTCCTCGCGCTGGCCGTGCTGAGCACGCCAGCGTTCGCACAATCGCCCGCCACCACGCAGGACGCGCCGATCCCGACGCTTCCTGAAGTCTCCACCACCGCCGCCCCGTATGGGTCGGAAACCGATAAGGCCGAGGCGCCATCATCGGCCCCCGACTCCGCCACACCCGTCGAGGCCGCTGCGTCATCGCCCGATGAGATTCGCGCCGACCAGGCGGATGCAACGCGGCCGCCGGACGCGCCCCGCACTTCCGGCGATGCAGACGCGGACACCGTCACGGACAACGACAGCCTCCGCGACGATGGCGATCCGCCGCTCACGCGCGAGGAAGTCGACCGTCTGCCGGTGCGCGCATTGTGGAACATCCCTTACGCCGGGCTGCGCGAAGCGCGCCACCGTCTCGACCTGTACCTGCCGCGCGAGCCGAGCGTCTTCCCGCTGCCCGTGATCGTGTTCTTCCACGGCGGAGACTGGGTCGCGGGCGACAAGCGCGACGCGGCGCGCCGCCTTCTGCCCTTCGTACTGAGTGGACGCTACGCGGTGGTCTCGGCCAACTACCGGCTGGCCGACGACGCCCGCTGGCCCGCACAGATCGAGGACGCCAAGGCGGTGATCCGCTGGATACGCGCCGGCGAACGGCGCTACGGCTTCGATCCGGAGCGCATCGGCGTGTGGGGCGAGGACGCCGGCGCGCAACTGGCGATGCTGCTTGGTACCACCGGCGACATCGCCGCCGTCGAGGGCGACTTCGGCCGACTGGCGCCGAACAGCCGCGTACAGGCGGTCGTCAGTTTTTCCGGCACATCGGACGTACCGGGGCTGCTCACCCAGCCCGGACGCATTGACCACGATACGCCGGATTCGCCCTCGTCCCGCCTGCTCGGACAAGCCCCGTCGCAGGCGGCAGATGCCGCGCGCCAGGCCTCGCCGCTGCACTGGGTCTCGGCCGACGACGCGCCAACGCTGCATGTGCACGGCACGCTCGATCGCATCGTCACGATGGCACAGCCCGAAGGCATGAACACCGCGCTGCGCGCAGCCGGTGTCGAAAGCGTGCTGGTGCCGGTTCTCAACGCGCGCCACGACGGGTTCGGCACGGTCGCCGACGAGCATGCGCGGGTGTTCTTCGAGCGCCATCTGCACGACAAGCCGCTGGCGCTGCCATCAGACGAAATCATCGACTGGCAACCACAGTAGGCCCGCAATACTGAATTGTCCTGACGCTCGCGCAAGTATCCCTGCGCTCCGCGCACACGTACGGCGATAGACTGGATTTCCGTTATCGAAGGAGCGCGCGATGCAGCCCGTCCTGTTGATCACCGGTGCAAGCCGTGGCATCGGCGCCGCCACTGCCCGGCTGGCCGCGGAACGCGGCCACGCCGTGTGCGTGAACTACCGTCGTGACACGGCCGGCGCGCAGGCGCTGGTAAGCGAGATCGAGGCCAGCGGCGGGCGGGCGATCGCGGTACAGGCGGACGTCGCCATCGAAGCCGACGTGGTGCGACTGTTTGAAACCGTGGACGCGCAACTGGGCCCGCTCACCGCGCTGGTCAACAACGCCGGCGTGCTCGAGCGCCAGGGCCGCGTCGAGGACATCGACGCGGCACGACTCGCGCGCATCTTCGCCACCAACGTCACCGGCGCCTTCGTATGCGCGCGCGAGGCCGTGCGCCGCATGTCCACACGCCACGGCGGGCGCGGCGGCGCGATCGTCAATGTCTCCTCGATCGCCGCGCGTCTGGGCGCAGCGGGCGAGTATGTCGATTACGCGGCAAGCAAGGGGGCGCTCGACACGCTCACGCTGGGACTGGCGCGCGAGGTCGCTGCCGAGGGCATTCGCGTCAACGCGGTGCGTCCGGGCCTGATCCACACCGGCATCCACGCCGACGGCGGCGAGCCGGGTCGCGTCGAGCGCATCGCCCCCAGCCTGCCGATGGGTCGCGGCGGCACGCCCGAAGAGGTCGCGCAGGCGATCCTGTGGCTGCTCTCCTCCGATGCCTCTTACGCCACCGGCAGCTTCATCGAACTGGGCGGCGGGCGTTAGGTGTGATTTCTCAGTCGGTTGTTCATCCGAGCCTTACTCGCAAGACTGGAGGTGCGAACCAAAGCAATCCTTCAGGAGACCCTGATAGTGATTCACAGGGAGCATCTGTGTGCCAACGCACAGACGCCACGCCGCGTCCAGACCAACTTGCCACCAAGCAGCGGTCCTGTGGCGGCGTACATGTGATCGGGAAGCGCAGTGAAAGGCCACCAGCCTCAAAGCATCGAGAAGCCCGCGTCGCACTGCCGGCAATCCCCAGCGGTGCAAGCGGATATCCCGGCGAAGGGTCAGGTTCTGCTCACACATACCGATATGAACTCACCGCACGCACGACGCGCACGAATGCCAGATAGCTGCGGGAAAGTTTGTCGTAACGCGTGGCGAACCGTCCCGCGGTCAGAACCATGCGCAGGTCAGCCTCGCCCAAGCGACCACGAAATACAGTTTTTATCGTAGTTGAACGTTGTCGCAGGTTCACAGTCAGTGACGAAGGATCGAACGATCCTCCAGGAGGCATCTTGACAAGGAAGTCGGAATGACGGCCACCGACAACCCGAACCAGCAGCCTGGCGTCGCCTCCCCGTCCGACCGGTCGGACGGGCCGCCTTTGCGCGATCCGCTGACCAATACAGCACTGCGGATCGTCACGATCGCGATGGCCTATGCCGCACTGGCCGTCATCGGTCGTCTGCTCGCACTGGGCCCGGGGCATATCTCGCCAATCTGGCCGGCGGCGGGGCTTGCGCTGGTGGCCCTGCTGGTCTGCGGCAGGCGCTGCTGGCCGGGTGTGTGGCTGGGCGCCTTCGCGTCCTTTCCCGACTTCGAACCCGGCGCTTCGTGGCTGCTGCTGTCGTCGGCCATCGCAACAGGCGCGACCCTGCAAGCGCTGCTTGGCGCCACCCTGGTGCGCAAGCTTTTCGGAGGTCCGGCGCCGCTGACGCGCGAACGCGACCTCCTTCGGTTCCTGTTGCGCGCGGGCCCCGTCGCCTGCCTGATCTCGGCAAGCCTTGGCGTGCTCGCAATGGCCCTCGTCGAGAGCGTCGACGCCGATGCGATCCCCGGCTACTGGCTGGTGTGGTGGACTGGCGACGTGCTCGGGGTCGTGCTTTTCGCGCCCTTGTTCCTGCTGCTCTTCAGCCCCACGCGCAGGCGGCTATGGCCGGGCCATACTGCGCGCGTCATTACTCCTTTGATGATCGCAGCCGTGTTGCTGGCAACCGGAAACGTCGTTCTCGACCGGCTGGAGCAGACGCGCGAACGTATCGCCGTTGAGCAGGTGATGGACGAGGTGCATGAAACTCATTTTGATGCGTTCCAAGACGCCATCACGATCATGCGGGGCATGCAGCGACTGTTCACCAGCCGGGCCGAGATTACACGCTCGGGTTTTCTCGCCGACGCGATCCACCTGATGCGCAGTCCCGGCGTCATCGCAGTCGAATGGCTCGAACGCGTGCATGTCGACGATCTCAACCGCTTCGAAGCGGAAGTCCGTCAGGAGACCGGCGATCCGTTCACGGTTTTCGACCCATCGGGCGTCGTATCTCGCTCTGGCGCAGCGTCGGGCGAGTATTTCATCATCCGCTATTCCGAGCCGCGGGCATTGAACGGGAAAATGGCCGGGCTGATCGTCAGCGCGCGCGAAGAACTGCGCGCGGCACTCGAAATCGCCACAATGAGCGGATCGGTTACAGCAACCGAGCCGATCACGCTATACCGAACGAAGCGTCCGGCGGCTTTCGTGATCGTACCGATCTACACGCGAGGTTTCGAGCCGAAGGCGGCGAGCCCCATCGCCCTGCGCGCCGAGCTGAAGGGCTACGTACGCGGCGTGTTCGATCTCGACCAGATGTTCTTCGGACTGGCTCGCACTGCGAGCGAGAAAGGGCTGCTGTATCGCATCGCGGATGTCTCCGACCCCACAGCGCCGATCCTGATCGAATCCACGATGCCGGCGGACGCTGCGTCCGCCTGGACGCGCGAGATCGCCTTCGGACAGCGCACCTGGCGGCTGCAGATGCAGTCCGCGACACAGTACTGGCATCCGGGGGCGACGACGGACACGCGCTTGTTGCTGGCCCTGTCGATATTGACGGCACTGGCGGCGGCCTTTTCCGCGCTCGGCAGCGCCGGGCGCAACGTCGCGACCGACGTCGAGGTCGCCGAACGCACCGGCGCACTGGAGGACGAACTGGCGGCGCGGCAAGCGGCCGAGAATGCCCTGCGGGAGAACGAGCGCGACCTGGCCATCACGCTCGCCTCGATCGGTGACGCGGTCATCGCAACCGACTACCGGCTGCGCGTGCAGCGCATGAACGCGGTTGCCGAGCGCCTCACCGCGTGGCCGCTGGGGCAGGCCATCGGTCGCCCCGTCGACGAAGTCTTCAGCCTCATCGACCCACATTCGCGCGAACCCATCGCAAGCCCGGCGCTGGACGTGTCGAGCACGCTGCGACCCCACAAGACATCGGACGAAGTTCTGCTGCTGGCCTCAGACGGGCTGGAGCATCCCGTCGCGCATTCGGCTGCCCCGATCCTCGACGAGAGAGGAGCCTTCGAAGGGGTGGTGCTGATCTTTCGCGACACCCGCGAGGAACGGGCCGCCCGCGATGCACTCGCGGCGAGCGAGAGACGCTATCGCCGCTTTGTCGAGGTTTCCCCCTATGCCGTATTCGTCCAATGCGACGGGCGTTTCGTGTTCGTCAACCCCAAGGCCGTCGAGATCTTCGGCGCAGCCTCCGAACACGAGTTGCTGGGACGATCGATCCTCGACCTCGTCCACCCGGATGCACGGACGATCATCGCCGAACGTATCGGGCACCTGAAATCCGAAGGTGCGGTCGCACCCGCGATCGAACTGCAGTGGCTTCGCATCGACGGCTATCCCTTTCTTGGTGAATCCACAGGGGTACCCTACGAGCACGAAGGACAGCCTGGAGCCCTTGTCCTGTTGCAGGACATCACCGCACGCAGAAACGCGGAAGCGGAACGGGACCGCTTCTTCGATCTGGCGATCGACCTGCTGTGCGTGATCGGCGAGGACGGACATTTCCTGCGCATCAACCCGGCCTTTACGCAGGTGCTGGGCTGGAGCAAGCAAGAGCTGCTGGCCAGGCCTTCGATGGATTTCGTGCATCCGGACGATCGCGATGAAAGCGTTCGCGCACTGGCCTGTCTCAACGAGGGCTATACGGTCCATGCCTTCGAGAATCGCTTTGCGTGCAAGCACGGGGGCTGGCGCCGGCTGTCGTGGAACGCATTGCCCCAGCCGGACGGCAAGATCTTCGCCTCCGCACACGACGTCACGGAACAGCACGAAGCAGCGCAGCAACTGAAGGCGCTCAATACTGAACTCGAGCGCAGCCTCGTCGAGCGCACCGCCGCGGTCGAGGAAGCCGAACTGGCCAGCCAGGTCAAGTCGGCTTTTCTCGCGACGATGAGTCACGAGATCCGCACACCGATGAACGGCATCGTCGGCATGGCGGAAATCCTGCACAACAGCCAATTGAGCGCGCATCAGCTGGAACAGGTGACGACCATCCAGACCTCGGCCAACGCCTTGCTGCGGATCATCGACGACCTTCTCGACTTCTCCAAGATCGAGGCCGGACGGCTGGAACTGGAGCGGAACCCGGTGTCGCTGACCGATCTCGTCGAGGGCTTGTGCCGTTCCCTGTCCCCGGTCTGTGCCAAGCGCAACGTCGACCTGATGTTCTTCGTCTCGCCGCGCATTCCCGAGCGCGTGCTCGCCGACGACGTGCGCCTGCGCCAGTTGCTGAACAATCTGCTGGGCAATGCGATCAAGTTCTCGGCCGGGCAGCGCGGGCGCGTGCGGCTGCGCGTCGAGCCGGTCGATGAGGAAGCGCGGCGCTTTCGCATGCAAGTGTCCGACAACGGCATCGGCATCGCCGCGGACGCGTTCGACGGGCTCTTCATTCCGTTCAGTCAGGCCGAGGTTTCGACGACCCGGCGATTCGGCGGTACGGGGCTGGGGCTGGCAATCTGCAAGCGGCTGATGGATCTGATGGGCGGCGACATCGAGGTCGCCAGCGAAGTCGGCAAGGGCTCGACCTTCACCGTGACCTTGCCGCTCGAGCTGGCCTCCGAGCAGCCCGAGCGCATGCGTCCGGACCTCAATGGCGTGCACTGCATAACCGTGGCCGGTCAGTTGCTCGACGAACGCGACCTGCGCGAATACCTGGAAAGCGCGGGGGCACGGGTTTCACATGCGGCTTCGGTTGCGGCCGCCGCCCGCCTGGCAAAGGCCGAAGCGGGCGAGGTGGTCGTTCTACGCGACATCGGCAACACCCGGCCGGCCACTCCTGCCGCGTTCAAGGGCATCGAAGGCGTTCGCCACGTGCTGATCGCGCGTGGCCGCCGCGATCGCGCCCGGCAGGTGATCGAGGACGCCGTGCTGGTCGACGGCAACGCGCTGCGACGCGACGCCCTGCTGCGCGCGGTCGCCGTCGCGACGGGTCGCGCGTCCCCGGAGATGTTCATCGAATCGGTCGAACGCGAGCTGATCGGTGCGGACACTCGCACGCCCTCGGTCGAGGAGGCTCGCGCGCAGGGACGGCTCATCCTGGTCGCCGAAGACGACGAGATCAATCGCAAGGTGATCTCGCAGCAACTGTCGCTGCTCGGCCATGCCTGCGAGATCGCCTCGGACGGCCTGGAAGCGTTCGCACTGTGGCGCGCAGGCGGTCATGCACTGCTACTGACCGACATGCACATGCCCAACTTGGACGGCTACACCCTGGCGCGGACCATCCGCGAGCAGGAAGACTGTCAACATCGGCTCCCCATCCTCGCCCTGACCGCGAATGCCATACGAGGCGAGGCGGCGCGTGCCCATGAGGCAGGGATCGACGCGTATCTGACCAAGCCAATCCAGTTGACCGTGCTCAGAAGCGAACTGGAGAAATGGCTCCCGTCCGATAGCGACGATTCTCAGGATGCCGACTCTCCTACAGCCTCTGAGCCGTCAGACGGACCCAGCGTGCTCGACCTGTCGGCGCTGGAAGCGGTGGTCGGCGACGATGACGCGATCAAGCGGCAGTTTCTCGGCAATTATCTGACATCGGCCGAAAGCCTCTCCGCTGAGTTGACCACGGCCATCGAAGACATGGACTTCGATGCCATCGTGCGCATCACGCACCGTCTCAAGTCCTCGTCCCGGTCGATGGGCGCGATGGCCCTGGGTGCGGTCTGCGCGTGTCTCGAGGAGGCGGCAAGAGATCGTGAGCAGAGCCGGATCACGGCCGATTGGCCGCGCTTCGCCGAAATCTGGACCGAGGCGCGCGCAGCCATAAGGGACTTCTTGTCTTCATCCTGACCCAAGCTTCGCGGTCATGTCGATCGCGCGACGACCGTCCGCCAAACGCAACAACGGAGAGGCCCCGCAATGAAAACCCTGATCGTCGACGACGAAGATCTCATGCTCGACCTGCTCACCCATCAACTTCAGGCAATCGGAAGTTTCGACGTCACGACCTCGGCCCGGGGCGAAGACGCGATCCGGTTGATCGAAACTGGCGAGGTCGCGTTCGAGCTAATCCTGTGCGACCTGCAGATGCCGCGGATGGACGGCGTCGAGTTCATTCGACACCTGTCGAGGCTGAACTACGAAGGCGCCCTCATCCTCGTGAGCGGCGAGGATCCGCGAATCCTGCAAACCGCCAAGACCGTTGCGCGGGCGTGGAATCTCGACGTGCGCGGTTCTCTCACCAAACCGGTCAGTCTTGCCGCGCTTCGGGAGGTCATATTCCAAAATGTTCACCGGAACACCGCAGCCGTCGCGGGGAGGACGCGCAACACCTATTGTGCGGACGAGTTACACAGCGCCATTACCAACGGCGAGTTGATCAATCATTACCAGCCCAAGGTCGAGCTGAAGACCGGCGCGTTCTCGGGTGTTGAATCCCTGGTTCGCTGGGATCACCCTCGAGACGGGCTGGTGTTTCCCGATCAGTTCATCTCGATTGCCGAAGAAAACGGATTGATCGACGGCCTGACTGCGGCCGTCGTGTCGTCGGCGCTGCAACAACTGCGGCGCTGGATAAACGACGGTTTTGGCGTGCACGTGGCGATCAACGTCTCGATGGACAATCTCACCTCACTCGATTTTCCCGAATATATTTCCGAACAGGCCCGGATCGCCAAGGTTCCGATCAACAACATCATGCTGGAGGTCACCGAGAGCAGGCTGATGAAGAACCCCCGCGATGCGCTCGACATCCTCGCGCGCTTGCGACTGAAGAACGTGGGCTTGTCGATCGACGATTTCGGCACCGGTCATTCGTCTCTGGTGCAACTGCGCGACATTCCGTTCAGCGAGATGAAGATCGATCGCAGTTTCGTGCATGGTGCCGCCATGGACCCAATGCTCGGTGCGATCACCGAATCCAGTCTGAAGATGGCCCGGCAGCTCAGGTTGCAGACCGTAGGCGAAGGCGTGGAAGACCAGCACGACTGGGATTTCCTGCTCGCATCGGGCTGCGACCTCGCTCAGGGCTATTACATCGCAAAGCCGATGCCGGCAGACGCCCTGCCGGACTGGGCCGTCGCTTGGGAATCGCGCCTGTAGACGTGCCGATCAACGCGCTAAGGACGGTTCAGATGGCCCTTGATCTTTGACTGCAGCATGAGCTTGTCGGGCGGCTTGACGACGAAATCGGCAGCGCCGGCTACGAGGCTTTCCACCACCACCTTGCGTTCGCTGTTGCCGGTCATCATGATCACCGGGACGGCTTCGAGCCCTTCGATGGCCTTGAATCTGCGCGTGGTCTCGATGCCGTCGATGTCGGGGAGGTAGATGTCCATCAGCACCACATCGGGGCGGTGCCGACGCAAACTGGCAGCGCTTCGAAACCGGAACGGGCGAAAACCAGGTCCATCGCGATGGTCGGCAAGCGCCACTTCGAGAAGTTCGAGTTGCAATTCGTCGTCGACCACGAGGATGACTGGACGCAAACCTGCCGAAACCCCCTGAAGCTCGGCCGCCGCAGATACCTGTAGTGCAAAGACCTCATCGATCGAGTCGATCCAGAACGTCAGCGGCTCGCTGGCCTCCTGCGCGGCGGCTAGGGTCTTGTCACCCGATCGGTTTTGAAACGAGCGACTTCACGCTCGAATTCTCCCGCGGCGTCGGCATCGACGACCAGACTCCCGTCGGTTGCGACGTCGGTTGCGACGAGTATCTGCGGACTGGTTTCCATTGGCGCTCCAACGACACCTCGATGGGGCTGTCGCCGCATGACCCGGTCCCCTCGGTCCCGGTGATCCACCGCGACAAAAAAAAGGAGACGGGGCGTCAGCGATGCCGTCAAGTTTAGGCGTGACGCGTCAACGTATCCAGGGCGACGCAATGCGGGTGTCGATACCATAGCGCTCGATCGCCGCGGCCTGCACGGCCGCATCCAGCTCGTCACGCTCGACCAGCGCATGGATCGCGGCCAGAACGATGTGGCGACGGTCCACCTCGAAGAAGTCACGCAGCGCCGTGCGCCGATCGCTGCGACCAAAGCCATCCGTGCCCAGCGCATGGAAGCGATTGGGGAGCCAGGCTGCGAGTTGCCCTGGCACGGCGCACACCCAGTCGCTGATCGCGACCACCGGCCTGTCGTCGTCGATGCAGCGGCGCAGATGGCTCACCGGCGCAGCGTCACCCGGATGCAGGCGCGCGGCCCGCTCGGCCTCGCGGGCGTCGCGTGCCAGTTCCGACCAGCTCGTCACGCTCCACACCTCACTGCCAATCTTCCAGTCAGCGGCAAGCAGTTCGGCCGCCGCGACCGCCTCGGGCAGCAGCGAACCCGAACTGCACAGATGCACCCGCCCAATCGCCTTCTTCGGCGCGTGGCGATGCAGTCGGTACATGCCGCGCACGATGTCGTCTTCGACGCCGGCGGGCATGCTCGGCTGGGCGTGGTTCTCGTTGGCAACGGTGAGGTAGTAGAAGACATCCTCGCGCTCACCGAGCATGCGGCGCATGCCGTCGGCGACGATCACCGCCAGCTCGTAGGCGAAGGCAGGATCATAAGCACGACAGTTGGGCACGGTGGAGGCGACGAGCTGGCTGCTGCCGTCCTGATGCTGCAGGCCCTCGCCGCTGAGCGTGGTGCGCCCGGCCGTGGCGCCGATCAGAAAGCCGCGCGCGCGCTGGTCGGCGGCCGCCCAGATCAGATCGCCGACGCGCTGGAAACCGAAGATCGAGTAATAGATGTAGAACGGCAGCATGGCCAGACCATGCGTACTGTAGGACGTCGCGGCGGCGACCCACGACGATATCGCGCCGGCCTCGGTGATGCCCTCTTCGAGCAACTGGCCGTCGCGCGCCTCGCGGTAAGAGAGCATCGAGCCGGCGTCTTCGGGTTCGTAGAGCTGACCATGCGGCGAGTAGATGCCGATCTGGCGGAACAGCGCCGCCATGCCGAACGTGCGCGCCTCGTCGGCGACGATGGGCACGATGCGCGGCCCCAGCCCCTTGTCCTTGAGCAGACCGCCGAGCATGCGCGTGAAGGCCACGGTGCTCGACATCACCTTGCCGTCGGCCTCCAGCGCAAAGCGCGCCCAGGCGGTCAGCGGTGGCACCGGGAGCACATCTGCCTCGCTGCGACGCGCGGGCAGCGCACCGCCCAGCGCCGTGCGGCGTTCGCGCAGGTATTCGAGCTCCCGACTGCCCTCGGCCGGGCGGTGAAAGCGCATCTCGGCCAGATCGTCATCAGTTAGCGGCAGCGCGAAACGGTCGCGGAAGGCGCGCAGCGCGTCGACGTCGAGCTTCTTCTGCTGATGGGCCGTATTGCGTGACTCGCCCGCCCCGCCCATGCCGTAGCCCTTCTTGGTCTTGGCCAGGATCACGGTGGGCTGGCCGGCGTGTTCGCGCGCCGCGTGCATCGCCGCGTAGAGCTTGCGCAGGTCGTGGCCGCCGCGCTTGAGGCCGTCGATCTCCTCGAAGCTCATGTGCGAGACCAGCGCGCGCAGTTCGGGGTCGAGATCGAAGAAGTGGCTCTTGTTGTAGGCGCCGTCGTTCGCGCCCAGCGTCTGATACTCGCCGTCGACGGTGTTGGCGAAACGACGCAGCAGTGCGTGATGGGTGTCGCGCGCGAACAGCGCGTCCCAGTCCGAACCCCACAACACCTTGATGACGTTCCAGCCGGCGCCGGTAAAGATGGATTCGAGCTCCTCGATGATCCGCCCATTGCCGCGCACCGGCCCGTCCAGGCGCTGCAGGTTGCAATTGACGATGAAGGTGAGGTTGTCGAGGCCCTCGCGCGCGGCCAGACTCAGCCCGGCGAGCGATTCGGGCTCGTCCATCTCGCCGTCGCCGAACACGCCCCACACATGGCGCGCCGAGGTCTCCGCCAGACCACGGTGCGTCAGATAGCGCATGAAGCGCGCCTGATAGACCGCGCTGATCGGCCCGATGCCCATCGAGCCGGTGGGAAACTGCCAGAAATCCGGCATCAGCCACGGATGCGGATAGGACGACAGCCCCTGCCCCCCGGTCTCCTGGCGGTAGTTGGCCAGGCGCGCCTCGTCGAGCCGTCCTTCAAGATAGGCTCGCGCATACACGCCCGGTGCCGAATGCGGCTGGAAGAACACTAGATCACCACCGCCGGGCGCATCCGCGCCGCGAAAGAAGTGGTTGAAGCCGCTCTCGAAGATCTCGGCGGCCGACGCGAAGCTCGCAATGTGACCGCCCAGCTCCCCATAGGCCTGATTGGCACGCACCACCATCGCGAGCGCGTTCCAGCGCACCAGCGCGGTGATGCGTTCTTCGAGGGCGGGGTCTCCCGGATACGGCGGTTGGCGTTCGAGGGGAATGGTGTTGCGGTGACTCGAATACGGCTGCACATGGGCCAGGATGCCCAGTTCCTGGGCCTGCTCCTCGAGCCGGCGCAGCAGGAAGCGGCCACGCTCTTCGCCGCCTGCGCGCACCACCGCCTCGAGCGCCTCCAGCCATTCGGCCGTCTCGCCCGGATCGCGGTCTTCGTCCGGCACCGAACCGTGAATGGGATCGTGAATGTTCATCTGCGCCTCCCGCATCGTCGCTCCCGAACATGCTACGCCGCCGCGCGCCGTCCTGGATGCTCGACGCTTCCCTTCGACATGCTCGAGCATTTCAAGTGCGGGGCCACGCGACCGTTGCACGACCTCCTGTCATCACAGGTATCAAAAAAACAACATTCCGCCGTGCGAGATGACCCCTGCTGCGGCAGGGCAAAACCTGTGCATCACAGGCCCAAGTTACACTATGTAACACCTCTCACAGGGCATGCCTTTGCTATGGATACACCCTTACCGCGAGACCGCGTGGTCGGTTCGCGAGCAGACGGGGATTCCGACATCGTGTTCTCGACTCATCGCGACGATCGCATTCCCTTGATGTCGATCATCGTGTCGATCCATCACCTCGACACGGTGCATCTGCTCGCTCAGGCGCTGGGCGTTCAGAACCTTCCTCCCAACACGTTCGAAGTCATCATCGCAAACGCCACGGCGTTGCCCGTCGATAATGCGCTACTACGCGAGGTCGTCGACACACACTGCCAGGGAGTGTATTTCGAGTATGCCTCTTTCGGCTCTGACGGAGGCCGTGCCCATGCTCTCAACTTCTGCATGCGGCGAGCCCGAGCCCCCCTGCTGTGGTTTCTCGCTGACGATTTCATCCCATCACCAGGCTGTCTGCGCGCACATCTCGCATTCCACCTGGAAAATCGCGATCCGCGCGATGCTGCCGTCGGAGCCGGACTGTTCTCGCCCAGGCTCAGAAACTCCTTCATGCGCCGATTCATTGAGGACAGCGGGAGCCTGTTCGGCCATTCGTTCACCGAAGCACTTGCGCCGCTCGCGCCTACCTTCTTCTACGCGGCGAACACATCCATCAAGCATGAACTCGCGCGCGCAGCCGGAGAATTCAACGAACGCTTCGCCGCAGACGCGTGGGACGATTACGACTACAGCCTGCGGCTGCAGCGCCTCGGCTACCGCGCCCGGCTGCTGCCCGAAGCCGCATGCATGCATCAGCATCGCGTCACGCTGGCCGAACGGCTGACGCAATTGCGCCATTCCGGCGCGGCCGCGATCGTGCTCGAAACGACGCGTCCCGGCCTTGCGCGCTGGCTGCGCTCCGCACTGCGGCGCAATGATCGCAACCGGCTCCTGTCGCACGCCGGCGCGCGACTCGACTGGCGGCGGCTGTCTGACTTCGAGCGCCTCACCCACGTGCAGTCATTGTGCGACCAGGCATTTGCCGAAGGCTATCGCGCGGCCATCGCAGAACATTCTGCGGCGACCGTGAGGACGCTGTATCCGGTTGACGTCGAAGGCTGTGTGCGACGGGCCGGGGAAACTCGCGCAACCGTCCAAAGCGCACTCGATCCGATGCAGCACGCCGACCCCGCGCGCATGCAGCGCGCGCTTGCGCTGCAGCGCAACGACGATTTCTCCGGTGCGCAACACCTGTATCTCGAGGAACTGCGAGAGCATCCGTGCTGCGCTGACGCGCTGCACATGCTCGGCGTCCTGTACCTGCAGGCCGGGTTCCCTGCGCAGGCCTCCGAACTGATCCGCTGTGCGATCGAGCTGGCGTCGCAGGTCAGTGCCGCGATGAAGGGCAATCTCGGCCTGTGTCTGGCCGAACTGTCGTGGAGCGGCCAGGCCACGGCGGCACCGAAACGCCCGCCAGCCGTGGTGACGACGCGCTCCACCAGGACGACGACGCGACGCGAATCCTCCCCGCTGGTGTCGATCGTCGTACCCTCGTACAACCACCGCCCCTATTTGGGGGCGGCGCTGTCTTCGGTCTTCGCGCAGACCTATCGCAAGCTTGAACTGATAGTCATCGACGACGGCTCCCGCGACGGTTCGCCAGAACTGTTGCGAGACCTCCTGCGCTATTGCCCGTATCCAAACCGGCTTGTGGTGCGCGCGAACCGCGGTGCCCATCGGACGATCAACGAAGGCATTGAACTGGCCCAGGGCCATTATGTGAACGTGCTGAATTCGGACGACCGCTTCCCCGCCGACCGCATCGAACGCTTCGTCGATCTGGTCGAGCGCACTGGCGCCGACTGGGCCTGCGGCAAGGTCCGTGGGTTCGACGACGCGCCCGACAACGGGCTGCGTTCGGGCATGCTCGCGCGGCTGGACGACCTTCAAAGACATGTCTGCGAGCATTCCACGCTGGGTTTCAGCTTCCTGCGCGGCAACATCGCAATTTCGTCAGGCAATCTCTTCATGCGCAGGCAGTTCGCCATCGATGTAGGCCTGTTCCGCGGATTCCGCTACAACCACGACTGGGATTTCTGCCTGCGTGCGCTTTGGCAGTCGGAACCCGCCTACCTGCCCGCCATCGGCTACGAGTACCGCGTGCATGCGCACAACACGATCACGGAATCACGCGCCGCGGCAGCCGAGGAGGCGGACGCCATTGTGCGTCAATATCTGTCGAGCGCGCTGTCAGCGCACGCTGCGCCCAACCCGCTTGCACCCTGCTCTCATCATTGGGGCGACGCGTTCGTGGCCGATTGCCTGGAGTACGGGCTGGGACGACTCTTCGACACGCGACTCCTCCTCGACCTGCAACGACGTCTCGCTGCGACGGGAACGATCCATCGGTCGGAGCGCGCAACGAACGCGCAAGCAGCTACGCTGGCACCGAGCTTTCCGGAGAGCCTGGAGTCTCAGCGGAGCGCACCGACTTCCGTGGCCACGCCGGTGCAGTGATCGACTCCATTGGCTGCAGGCAAGACGACACACCGCCGTGCAGCGGTTACGAGATTGCGTGAGATCGTATTTATCGGAACGTCACGAAAAGAAGGCTCCACATGAGCGCTCGTCGCGTGGAGCCGTGGTACGTCCGATTCAGCGGTACTTGTTGAGCGCGTCCCGGAACCCCTTGGCGAGTTCGTCCCAGGCGTTCTCGACACTTTCGCGCAAGCTCTCGAAGGCGTCCTCGTTGGCCTCGTTGACGTCGCGCATGCGCTCGCGCAGCTTCTCGCGCTGCAGGCGCATCGTCCCGAGCTGTTTTTCGTATTCGATCTTGGCGTCGGCCTGCGCGCCGCGGGCCTTGGCCTCGATCTTCTCGATCTCGGCGTTCCATTCGTCGATCTGGGCCTTCATCTTCTCGAGATAGGCATCACGGGTGCTCATATCGTCCTCCTTTGCTTGGCAGGCAGCGCCTGCACGGATTCGTCGGACTCGCCGGCCGGATCGCCGTGTGCGCCGGCCCGCGCCCTCACAGTGTAAGCTCGTCGCGTCACAATGCGAATGCGTGCGCTCCGGCTTGCGTGCGCACCGACCACGATGAGCCGATTCCATTCGCCCGAACCGTTCAACACCGAAGGCTGGCGCCATCGCAGCTTCTGCGTCGTGTTCGGCCACGACACGCTCGCAGGCAGGGTCTTCGATGTCGCGCTGATCGTCGTGATCCTGGCCAGCGTCTCGGTCGCGCTGATGGACACGATCGGCACGCTGCACGAACGCTGGGGCCGCGTTTTCTTCGTGATGGAGTGGGCCTTCACGCTGCTGTTCACGGTCGAGTACTGTTTCCGTCTGGCCATCGTGCGCGAGCGCATGCGCTATGCGCGCAGCTTCTATGGCGTGATCGATCTGCTCGCGGTGCTGCCCACCTATCTTTCGCTGCTGTTTCCCGGCGCGCAATATCTGGCGGTGCTGCGCGTGCTGCGCATCCTGCGCATCTTTGAGGTCCTGCACCTGCGCCGCTATACGCGCGAGAGCAGCGTGCTGCTCGATTCGCTGCACAGTAGCTGGCGCAAGATCTTCGTTTTCCTGCTCGCGATGCTGGCGATCATCACGGTTTTCGGGGCGGTGATCTACCTCGTCGAGGAGCCAGAGAACGGCTTCACGAGCATCCCGCAATCGATGTACTGGGCGCTGGTCAGTGTCACCACCGTGGGTTACGGCGACATCTCGCCGGTGACGCCGGCGGGCAAACTCGTCGCCTCGGTGCTGATCCTGCTCGGCTACGGCATCATCGCCGTGCCCACGGGCATCTACACAGCCGAGCTGGCCACCACGTTGCGCCGGCGCATGGACGGTCGCCGCTGCGACCAGTGCGGTCTAATCGGTCATGAGGACGACGCCAACCATTGCCGGCACTGCGGCGCGACCCTTCCCGCGCGCGACTGATTCAGCCGTTCAGCGGCCAGAAGTACAACAGCGCCGGCACGGCCACTGCGATGACGATGAGGTCCGTGGGCAAGCCCATGCGCCAGTAGTCGCCAAAGCGGAACCCCCCGGGACCCAGCACCAGGGTGTTGTTCTGGTGCCCGATCGGGGTCAGGAAGGCGCAAGAGGCACCGATTGCCACCGCCATCAGGAAGGTGTCCGGATTGACGCCGAGCTGCAGGGCCGCACCCAGTCCGATCGGGGCCATCACGGCGGCGGTGGCGGCGTTGTTCATGAGATCGGTGAGCACCATCGTCGTCACCAGAATCACGACTACCCCGATCACCGCATCGCCGCGCGCCAGCGTGTCGAGCAGCGCGCGCGCGACCAGATCGGCCGTACCGGTGGCCTGCATCGCACCGGCCACCGGCAGCAGGGCCGCGAGCAACACGACCACCGGCCAATCCACGGCGTGATAGACCTGCACCGGTTGCACGGTGCGCAACGCCATCGACGCCAGCACGCCACCGGCGAAGGACACCGAGGCCGGCAGCCAGCCGAGCGCGGCGACCGCGACCGCAACGAGCATGATCACGGCCGCCGTGATTGCGCGACGGCGGTCAGGGATGCGCAGTTCGCGCTCGGCCAGCGGCACGCAGCCGTACTC
>JACESY010000037.1 GCA_013911595.1 Azoarcus sp. | reverse complement strand
AGGTGCGACTGGCAGCCTGGCTATGCCGCAATCTGCCCGAACCGTCGCTGACACATGCGGCCAAGCAAGCCTTTGTGGCGGAATGGCTGCGCAAATTGCTCGGCACAGAGGGTTTTTCGCTGGCACGCCTGAATCAGCAGAAGTTTATGCTGCGTGGTGTGGTGGAGCGGCGCATTCGTGAATTGCGCAAGAACGCCGTAACGAAGGCATGGCAGCAGACCCTGTTCGGTGAAGGTGCGGCCGAGCGGGTCACGGTAACGGACGCCTGGCCGTTTGAGTTTCACGCTCAGGCCTACGCCCCCTCACGCGATTACGACGGGCGTTTTGGCCATTTCGACTTTCGCAGTCACTTCTATGGCCGTATCGGCGACTTCGACAGCAAGGAGGAGTTTGAATGCGCTTGCCAGCTCGACATGCTTGCCCAGAAGGGCCGCATTCGCTTCTGGGTGCGCAACCTCGTTCGCCGAGAGGGCTGTTCGTTCTTTCTGCAGAAGGCGGACGGCCGTTTTTACCCCGACTTCCTGTGCCAATTGCCTGAGCACGACGGCCAGCCCGGCGCGGTGCTTGCAGTGGAATACAAGGGCGCGGACCGCTGGACGACGGCTAAGGACGACCGTCTGATTGGCGGCTTGTGGGCGGAGCTTTCGGGAGGGCGTTGTCGCTTCGTCATGCTAAAGGACCGCAACTGGAGCGCGATTGAAGCCTTGCTGGTTTGAAACGATCGTACCCAGCTATTTGTTTGTAGCGATTTCTGCCGCAGTGATCGCTCTGGCCCAAGTGGCTGTGTTAGATCGTTGAACTGAGTCATCCGGAGCCGGCTGAGGTGACTCGGCCGCAGATCGAACGCTAAGCTGCTCACTTCGTAATTCCTCACGACTAACCGGGATGGTTGGTGATGCGCCTGCGCGTGCTGTTGGTTCATTACTGGGTTGAAGACGTCCGGGGCGGGGCGGAGCTGAGCCTGCTTCGGCATGTCGAGTTGGCGCCAGCGGGCACGGAGGTGGTCGTGGCGCATGCCGAGGATGCGCCGGATCTGTCCGGTTTCGACGTGGTGGTCGTCGGCAATGTCCGACCGCCCGGCTATTACCGCGACTGGAAGAAACAGATGCGGCTCGTCGTCCGCTGGACGCAAGCGCTTGCGGGTTACGACGGGTTTGCGATCCGCAGTGAGCGTGACCTCCATCCCTGCGGGCGGCGGAACGGTGTGTGCGTCGGGTCGAGGCCTGCCATGCGCACGCCGTGCGACTGTCCGTCGGAGCTCGCGGGGGTGTATCAGGCTTTCTTCAATGCCTTTGATGTCGTGCAGTTTCTCTCGCCCGGGCATCGGGAGGTGATCCGGGCGCTGGTGAACGTCGTGCGTCCGACTGTGCTGATCGCGCCGCCCATCGACCTCTCCCGTTTCCGGGTGCTGACCCCGCCCGAGCAACGTCCTGCCAGGGCACTGATCTTCGATTGCCCGGCGCGCATGGCGCCGAGCTCGGTGGAGCGCGCGCGGCGTGCCGGGTACGTGCCGGAAGTGCTGCCCTATCTCAGCGTGCCGTACGAAATGATGCCCGAATTGCTCAACCGTTATGCCGCTGTCGTCGTCGATCCGCTCATGTACCATGCCTTCGGTCGGCTGGCGGTCGAAGCGCAGGCCTGCGGCTGCCGGGTTCTGGCCAGCGAGCGGGTCGGTGCGACGAGCTGGGTCGATCCGCTGGCGGCGACTCGGGCGTCGAACCCGAATTTCTGGGCACTGGTCGGCGCGGCGACAATGCCCCCGGCCGAGCGCCGGTTTCTGTTCGAATCGATGGAGAACGGATGATGCGCTGGCTGTCGCGTTTCGGATTGATGGTGGACCGGCTTCGCCGCCTGCCCGCGACCTTTTCCTTGCAGGAGGAGAGCGTTCTGTATCACTGCAGGCTGGATCGGGCCAAGTGCGCCAATCTTGCGGCGCAGGCGATCGATCCCGTTTCGCAGGGCAGTTCCAGGCCGCATCTGCTGCACGTCGGGGTGACGACGGTATGCAATCTCAAGTGTCCCGCCTGTCCCACCGGAAATGACACGCTCGGCCGGCCCAATGAACATCTGGACTACGACACCTATACACGGGTGATCGACGAGATGCGCGAGCATCTGATGCTGACGCTGTTCTGGGATTGGGGCGAGCCGTTGCTGCACCCGCGCATCACGGACATGGTGGCGCACGCGGGCAAATCGGGGATCAAGACCCTGATCAGCACCAACGGCACGGTGCGCGTGAACCCGAAGTTCATGGGCGAACTGGTCGAAAGCGGCCTGACGCTGATCTGTGTCTGCGTGGATGGAGCCGATCAGGAGACTTTCGAGAAGTATCGCGTGGGTGGCAGGCTCGCGGACGCACTGAAGACCATCGAGCTGCTGCGCGAGGCCAAGGACCGCCTGGGCGTGCAGCACCCGGTGATCAATTTTCGCGTGCTCGCCACGCGCGACACCGTGCCGCAGATTCCGCGCCTGCTGCAGATGGCCAAGGAGGTCGGCGCGGATCTGTTCACGCTCAAGGATTTCCGGCCTTTCGACTATCGCGGGCACGACGTGTCGCGCGAGTTCGTCCCGTTGAAGGCGAATTTCGCCCGCTACGAACTGACCCGGGGCAATCCCACCGAAGGGCTGGAGAAGGCCCGCGTGGCGGGGCGGCTGCGTTGCGGCAAGCCGCTGCGCGCCCCGACCCTCAATTCCGACGGGCAGTTGAGTTTTTGCAGCTATGCCAGCCACGAAGAGGAGTTCTTCGGGTCGCTTGCGAACGAATCCTTCGAGCAGTTGTGGCGCTCCCCGAGGGCCTTGTCTCTGCGCAAGGGGTTTCTGGATCGGGGCGGCATGCCGACCTGCCACAGTTGCTACTTCAGGACCGACCACAAGCCGACGGTGCGCTTCTGCATCCCGCTGCGCCCGCTGCCCGACGATGTGCAGGCGATGGCGATCACCGACGAGGCGGTCCTGATTGCGGAGGCCGCCGATTACGTGGCGTCGGTCGCGCGGGCCGACTGATGGTTTGCCGTTCCTGGCGAATGTTTCAGTTCGGGGGCGAGCTCGCATATGGCCCGGAAGTGGGTCAGAAACACATCGCCCGACAAGCGATCCAGAAAGTCGGTGCGCTGCAGGTGGTCCATGACCGGGCCTTTTACTTCGGACAGGTGCAGCAGGATGCCGGCGTCGCACAGGCGACGGTTGATGGTCTCCAGGCTTTCGAGCGCGCTGGCGTCAATGTCGTTGATGGCTGAGCACAGCAGCACGAGGTGGCGCAGTTTTGGCCTGGCTGCGACGGCCTCGTTGATGCGATCCTCGAGCGCGCGGGCGTTGGCGAAGTAGAGACTCTCGTCGACGCGCAGGCTGACCACCTCCGGAGTCGTCAGCACCTGATGACGGTGGATGTTGCGGAAGTGCTCGGTGCCGGGAACGAGGCCGACCTCGGCGATGTGCGGGCGGCTGGTGCGCAGTAGGAACAGCGCCAGCGAGATGCCCACGCCGGCGATCAGCCCGGTCTCGACGCCGAGGCCCAGTGTCGCGAGCAGCGTGGTGAGCACCGCGATGAAATCGGGTTTCGAGTAGTTCCAGGTGCGACGCAACACGCCCAGGTCGACCAGCGACAGCACGGCCACGACGATGGTTGCGGCGAGCGTTGCCTGCGGCAAGTAGTAAAGAGCCGGGGTGAGCAGCAGTGCGGCGAGCAGGATGCCTGCCGCGGTAAGGATGCCGGCGGCAGGGGTCCGCGCGCCGGCATCGTGATTGACCACTGAGCGTGCGAAGCCGCCGGTGACCGGGTAGCCGCCGGTGAATCCGGCCGAGACGTTGGCTGCGCCGAGCGCGATCAGTTCGCGGTTCGGGTCGATGCGCTGACGGGCCCGCGCGGCGAGCGTCTGGCCGACCGAAACGGATTCGACGAAGCCCACCACGCTGATCAGCAATGCCGGCAGCGCGAGTTGTTGCCACAGCGCCGGATTCCAGACGGGCAGGGTCAGCGGTGGCAGGCCCTGTGGCACGCTACCGACGATCATCAAACCCGCGTCGTTCCAGTCGAAGTACCAGGTCGCCAGTGTGGTCACGGCAATCGCGACCACCGGCGCGCTGCGCGCGAGGATGTCAGCAGTGCGCAGTGGCATTGCGCGTGCGAGCAGTGGCTTGAGATGGCGGCGAGACCATAGCAGGAAGGCGATTGTCGACAGGCCGATCACGGCAGTCAGCGCGTGGGTTTCGGTCAGATGCCGCGACAGCGAGACGACCAGGGCGACGAAGTCGTGGCCGCTGGCCGGTACGGCGAGGATGACCTTGAGCTGGCCGGCGGCGATCAGCAGCCCGGTGGCCGAGATGAAGCCGGAGATGACCGGATGGCTGAGGAAGTTGGCGATGAGACCCAGCCGCAGCCAGCCCATGATCAGCAGCATCGCGCCCGACAAGAAGGCCAGCGTGATCGCCGCGGCCCAGTAGTCCGGTGAGCCGGCCGCGGCATGCTCGCCGATCGCAGTGGCGGTCATCAGCGAAACGACCGCCACCGGGCCGACGGCGAGCACGCGGCTGGTGCCGAAGATCGCGTAGGCCACCAGCGGCGCGATGCTCGCATACAGCCCGACTTCGGGAGGCAGTCCCGCGAGCATCGCGTAGGCGAGGCTCTGCGGGATCAGCATGATTGTGACGATCAGCGCGGCGACGGCGTCGGCGGCGAAGGTCTCGCCACGATAGCCGCGCAGCCACTCCAGGGCAGGCAAGGTAGGGCGGCGCACGTCAGGCGATGTGACGTTCGACCAGGGCGTACACCCCCATGCCGGCGAGCATCGCGACGACGAAGATCGCGGCCTTGATCTCGCCTGAGGCGGAAGCGACGAGCGCGGGGCCGGGGCAGAAGCCGGCCAGGCCCCAACCGGCGCCGAAGATCAGCGCGCCGACGACCAGTCGCTTGTCGATCTGCGTTGCGCGGGGCAAGTGCATGGTGCTGCCGAGTACACTCCTCGTGCGATCCTTGGCCAGCGCGAAGGCGATCGTGCCGACCGCGATCGCGCCGCCCATCACCAGCGCCAGCGACGGGTCCCAGGCGCCGAACAGGTCGAGAAAGCCGAGTACCTTCGATGGGTCGGTCATGCCGGAGAGGATCAGCCCGAGGCCGAAGATCAGCCCGACCAGGAATTCAGTGAAGCGCTGCATGGCGACCTCCTCAGGCGAAAACGTGACGGGTGACGAAGACAACAGCGAAACCAGCCGCCATGAACGACAGTGTGGCGACCAGCGAGCGCGGTGACAGGCGTGACAGCCCGCATACGCCGTGACCGCTGGTGCAGCCCGATCCCAGGCGCATGCCGAAGCCGACCAGCAGGCCGGCGACGACCAGCGTCACCAGCCCGGCGTCGATGGTCGGCTCCGTCGCGAAGCCGGCCGGCGCGAGCAACATGTAGATGAACGGTGCGGCGGCCATGCCGAGCAGGAAGGCGATGCGCCACACCGCGTCGCCTCGCGCGGGACGCAACAGTCCGCCGAGAACGCCGCTGACTCCAAGGATGCGGCCGTTGACGAGAACGAACAGTGCGGCCGCGACGCCGATCAGCACGCCGCCGGCGAGCGATGCCCATGGCGTGAAGTTTGCCCAGTCGATACTCATTGCGATGCCTCCGTGGATTGGCAGAACTGCTCGTGGAGTACGCCGATCAGCGCGCCGACCTGCGGGCTGATCAGTCGATAGTGGATGTGGCGGCCCTCCCGGCGCGTGTCGACCAGTCCTTCGGCGCGCAACACCGTGAGCTGTTGCGACAGGGTCGGCTGGACGATGCCCAGGCGTGTCTCGAGCTCGCCGACGCGCCGCTCGCCCTGCGCGAGTTCGCACAAAATCATCAGGCGGTCGGGGTTGGACAGCACCTTGAGCAGTCGGCACGCACGTTCGGCGCCATCGTGCAGCGCCTCGGGTGGCGGAATGGTGGTGATCATCGGATGCCAGTAATTCAGAAAAACATAATATATTGACAACGAAAGTGTAAGTCAATACATTACCGAGTACTGATTCAAAGGAGGTCCGACATGTCCGAAGTCGCCTGTCACCCGCATGTCCATGGGGTCTACGACAAGATCACCGGTACCGTCACGCACATCGTTCACGCCGGGCGCGGCAGCGCATGCGCGATCATCGATTCAGTGCTCGACTACGATCCCAAGTCCGGGCGGACCTCGCATCGCACGGCCGACGAGGTCATCGCCTTCGTGCGCGACTATGACTTGCGCGTCGAATGGATCCTCGAAACCCATGCCCACGCCGATCACCTGTCGGCCGCGCCGTATCTGAAGCAGCAGCTCGGCGGGCGTATCGCCATCGGCGAGAACATCCGCAGGGTGCAGAAGGTGTTTCGCGACATCTTCAACCTCGAGCCGCAGTTCCGCATGGACGGCTCGCAGTTCGATCACCTGTTTGCTGACGACGAGGTGTTTCGCATCGGTGAACTAGAGGCGCAGGTGATGTACGTGCCCGGCCACACGCCGGCCTGTGTGGCCTACCACATCGGTGATGCGGTGTTCGTCGGTGACACGCTGTTCATGCCTGACGTGGGTACGGCGCGCTGCGATTTTCCCGGAGGCGATGCGCATGCGCTGTTCCGCTCCGCGCGACGCATCCTCTCGCTGCCGTCCGACACGCGATTGTTCATGTGCCACGACTATCCGCCGTCCGGGCGAGGGCCGAGCTGGGAATGCACAGTCGCCGACCAGCGCGAAGGGAATATCCACGTGCGTGACGGAATTTCCGAAGAGGAGTTCGTCGCGATGCGCACCAAGCGAGACGCGACGCTGGAGATGCCGGTGCTCATCCTGCCCTCGGTGCAGGTCAACATCCGCGCCGGCAGCCTGCCGCCGGCCGAGGACAACGGCGTGTCCTACCTGAAGATTCCGCTCAACGCGCTGTGAGGGGAGTCAGGGCAGCGACGACAGCCGCCCGATGATGCGGATGTCGTCGCCGATGCGGCGCACGTCGTGCAGGGTGGGGCGCAGGGCCTGATCGAGCCCGGTCATCGCGGCGAGGTTGAAGATGCCTTGCGCGGCGTCCCCGACGAGCATCGGGGTCATATAGAGCAGCAGTTCGTCGACGCAGCCTTCGCGCAGCAGCGAGCCGTTGAGCTTGAAGCCGGCCTCGGCGTGCACCTCGTTGATGCCGCGTGCGGCCAGTTCAGTCAGCAGGGCGGGGAGGTCGACCTTGCCGGCGTCGTTGGGCAGCACCACGATTTCTGCGTCGAGCTGTTCCAGCACGCGCGCGCGCGCTTCGTCACGTGCGGCGCAGGCCAGGAGCACGTTGCCGCCTTGCAGGATGCGCGCGGAGGGCGGGGTTTCGAGGCGCGCGTCGACGACTACGCGCAGTGGCTGGCGACTGCAGGGCACGTCGCGCACGTTCAGTTGCGGGTCGTCGGCGCGCACCGTGCCGTAGCCGGTGAGCACCGCGCATGCGCGGGCGCGCCAGCGATGACCGTCGCGTCGCGCGGCTGCTCCGGTGATCCACTGACTGACGCCGTTTTCCAGAGCGGTCTTGCCGTCGAGCGTGCTGGCGGCTTTCAGCCGCAGCCACGGCCGGCCGCGCGTCATGCGCGAGATGTAGCCGATGTTGAGTTCGCGCGCCTCGCCCTCCAGCAGTCCGTATTCCCAGCGTATGCCGTGTTCGTCGAGCAGCGCAAAGCCGCGGCCGGATACCTTGGGGTTGGGGTCGCGCATCGCCGCGACCACGCGCGCCACGCCGGCGCGCACCAGCGCTTCGGCGCAGGGCGGCGTGCGTCCGAAGTGGGCACAGGGCTCGAGCGTGATATAGACGGTCGCACCGCGTGCGGCCTCACCCGCGGCGACCAGTGCGGCGGCCTCGGCGTGCGCACTGCCGGCGCGTTCGTGCCAGCCTTCGCCGACGATCCGGCCATCGCGCACCACGACGCTGCCCACGCGCGGGTTGGGTGTGGTGGTTTCCAGCCCGCGCGCGGCCAGTTGCAGCGCGCGCGCCATCATCGCGTGGTCAATCGTGGAAAAGGTCATCTTCAGCAGGGGTGGCCGACTTGCCCTTGCCCGGCGGGCGGCCCCGGCGCGGCCGTGTCTTGACCTCACGGATCAGCTCGGCGAAGGCGTCGACGTCGGCGAAATTGCGATACACGGACGCGAAGCGCACGTAGGCGACCTGGTCGAGGCTGCGCAACTCGTCCATGACCAGCTCGCCCAGCCTGGCACTGGCGATTTCGCGCTCGCCCAGAGACAGCAAACGGGCCTCGATTCGCTCGATGGCCGCCTCGATGGCTTCGAGCGCGACCGGGCGCTTGCGCAGCGCGAGCTTGAGGCTGTCGGCGAGCTTGTCGTGGTCGAACTCGGTACGCGCGCCGTTGCGTTTGACGATGTGCGGCATCTTCAGATCGATGCGCTCGTAGGTCGTGAAGCGCTTGTCGCAGGCCACACAGCGTCTGCGGCGGCGCACCACGTCGCCTTCGTCATTTTCGCGGGTGTCGGTGACCTGGGTGTTGGGGTCACCGCAGAAAGGACACTTCATCCGCGCGCCGCCGTTTTGGGGAGATTACGCACCATACACCGGATGCTTCGCGCACAGCGTCGCGACCTTGTCGCGCACACGCGCGGCTACGGTTTCGTCGTTAGGCGCCTCGAGTACGTCGGCGATCAGGTTGGCGACCTCGCCGGCCTCGGCTTCACCGAAGCCACGCGTGGTCATCGCCGGCGAGCCGATGCGCAGGCCGGACGTGACCATCGGGCGCTCCGGGTCGTTGGGAATGGCGTTCTTGTTGACGGTGATGTTGGCGCGACCGAGCGCGTCTTCGGCGTCGCGGCCGGTGATCTTCTTGGCGCGCAGGTCGATCAGGAAGACGTGGCTCTCGGTGCGCCCCGAAACGATGCGCAGCCCACGTTCGGCGAGCACGCGCGCCATCGCCTGGGCGTTGGTCAGTACCTGCTGCTGGTAGGCCTTGAAGCCCGGTTCCAGCGCTTCCTTGAAGGCCACTGCCTTGGCGGCGATGACGTGCATCAGCGGGCCGCCCTGAATGCCCGGGAAGATCGCCGAATTGAGCGCCTTCTCGTGTTCCGACTTCATCAGGATGATGCCGCCGCGCGGGCCGCGCAGCGTCTTGTGCGTGGTCGAGGTGACCACATCCGCGTGCGGGACCGGGTTGGGATACAGCCCGGCAGCGATGAGTCCGGCGTAGTGGGCCATGTCCACCCAGAACACCGCGCCGACGTCGCGCGCGATCTTCGCGAAACGCTCGAAGTCGATGCGCAGCGAATACGCCGAGGCGCCGGCGATGAGGATGCGCGGCTTGTGCTCGTGGGCGGCACGCTCGAGCGCGTCGTAGTCGATCTCCTCGCGCTCGTTGAGACCGTAGGAGACCGCGTTGAACCACTTGCCCGACATGTTCAGCGCCATGCCGTGGGTCAGGTGGCCGCCTTCGGCCAGACTCATGCCGAGCACCGTGTCGCCGGGTTTGGCGAAGGCCATCAGCACGGCCTGGTTGGCCTGCGAGCCGGAATTGGGCTGCACGTTGGCCGCCTCGGCACCGAACAGGCGCTTGACGCGCGCGATGGCCAGGCGCTCGGCCTCGTCCACGTGTTCGCAGCCGCCGTAGTAGCGCTTGCCGGGGTAGCCCTCGGCGTATTTGTTGGTCAGTTGCGAACCCTGCGCCTCCATCACTGCGTGGGAGACGTAGTTCTCCGAGGCGATCAGTTCGATGTGGTCTTGCTGACGTTGATTTTCGGCCTCGATCGTGGCCCACAGTTCGGGGTCGGTCCGGGCGATGGTGTCGTGCGCAGAAAACATGATCCGCAGTGCTCGCAAAGGGTTGATCCAGACCGCGAATTCTACCATGCGCCCTGCCCGAAATCGGGCGCTGCAGCCGGTTCCGCCAGCGGAGTCTCAGAGATCGAGCGTGCGCATGTACGCGTTGTAGTGCGCCTCGGCCGTCGCGTGCCATTGCACCTGATCGGCGAGGAAACGCCGGTAATCGGCGTGGATGCGTCGCCACCGGGGGTTGCGTGCATCCAGATCAGCGTAGAGATCCTGCGATGCGGCAAAAGCCGCGTCGAGCACCTCGCGCGGAAACGGCGCCAGTCGCGCGCCTTCGCCGAGCAGGCGCTTCATCGCGGCCGGATTGCGCGCGTCGTAGCGCGCCTGCATCAGAACATGGGCGTCACTCGCCGCGCGTTCGACGATGCTCTTGTATTCGGCCGGCAGCGCGTTCCAGGCCTCGGTGCCGATGTACAGTGACAGTTGCCCGCTGCCTTCCCACCAGGCCGGATAGTGGTAGTGGGGCGCTACGCGGTGCAGGCCGAGCTTGAGATCGTCGTAGGGGCCGATGAACTCGGTGGCGTCGATCGTGCCCTTTTCGAGCGCGGGATAGACGTCGGACAGCGGAATGTTCTGCGTGAGCACGCCGAGGCGTTCGAACACCATGCCGCCGAAGCCGCCGATGCGCACGCGCAGATCCTTGAGGTCGTCGAGCGAGCGCACCGGGCGGCGATACCAGCCGCCCATCTGCGTGCCCGAATTGCCCATGACGAAATTGACCACGCCGTGATCCGCATACAGCTCGCGCAGCAGCGCCAACCCATTGCCGTCGAACATCCACGCGGTGAGCTGGCGCGAGTTCATGCCGAACGGGATCGCGCAATCGAAGGAGAAGGCCTCGTCCTTGCCGAAGTAGTAGTAGGCCGCAGTGTGGCCGCAATCGACTGTGCCGTTGCCCACGGCGTCGAGCACCGAGAACGGCGGTACCAGTTCGCCGGCGGCGTAGATCGAGATCGTGAAGCGCCCGCCGGTCGCTTCCGAAACGTTGCGGGCGAAGCGCTCGGTGCTACCGTGCAGGATATCGAGCGACTTCGGGAAACTCGACGCCAGCCTCCAGCGCATCGCCGGGCGCGCACCGACCACGGCCGGTGCCGCGCCGGCGGCGACGATGCCGCCCAGGCCGGCGTGTCGCAGGAAGCGGCGTCGTGGATTCATGGCCGGGCCCTTACAGGCGCATCGCGCCCATGTACTGGTTGTAGCTGCCCTCTGCGATGGGTTCCCACTGGTACTGCTCGGCGAGGAAGCGCGCGTAGTCGCCGTAGATCTTGCGCCACTCCGGGTTCTTGTCGTTGAGTTCGGCATAGACCTCGCGCGAAGCCTTGAAAGCCGCGTCCATCACGTCGCGCGGCATGCGCGAGAGCTTCGCGCCTTCGGCGATGAGCTGTTTGAGCGCGGCCGGGTTGCGTGCGTCGTAGCGCGCCTGCATGTAGACATGGGCGTCGCTCGCCGCCTGCTGCATGATGGCCTTGTACTCGGACGAGAGTGCGTTCCAGGCCTTGGTGCCGACGTAGAGCGTGAGCTGTGCGCCGCCCTCCCACCAGGCCGGGAAGTAGTAGTAGGGCGCAACGCGGTACAGGCCCAGACGCAGGTCGTCGTAGGGGCCGACGAACTCGGTGGCGTCGATCGTGCCCTTTTCCAGCGCCGAGTACACCTCGCCGCCGGGAATGTTCTGCGGCAACACGCCGAGGCGTTCGAGCACGCGCCCGCCGAAACCGCCGATGCGCATGCGCAGGCCTTTCAGGTCTTCCGCCGACTTGATCGGGTTGCGGTACCAGCCGCCCATCTGCGCGCCGGTGTTGCCCATCGGGAAGTTGACGATGTCGTATTTCGCGTAGAAGGCACGCAGCAGCTCGAGGCCGTTGCCGTCGTACATCCACGCGGTTTGCTGGCGCGAATTCATGCCGAACGGGATGGTGCAGTCGAAGGCGAAGGTCTCGTCCTTGCCGAAGTAGTAGTAGGCCGCGGTGTGGCCGCAATCGACCGTACCGTTCTGGACCGCGTCGACGATGGAAAACGGCGGCACCAGCTCTCCGCCGGCGTAGACGCTGACCTGGAAGCGACCGCCGGTGGCGTCCGAGATGCTCTTGGCGAAGCGCTCGGCCGGTGCGTAGAGGTTGTCGAGTGACTTCGGGAAGCTCGATGCGAGCCGCCAGCGCAGCACCTCCTGCGGTCGGACGATGGCGGGGGCGGTGCCGGCGGCGAGGATGCCGGCGATGCCGGCGCCCTGCAGGAACTGTCGGCGCGATTTCATGGGTGTGGGTCTCCTCGTTGGCTCGGGTCGCGGGCGCGGTGGCCGCCAAGGTTACCGCAGGCGCGCTTGGCGCGGAAACGCGGTCGCGTCTAGCAGGGCGATGCAAAACTACTGCGGTGGTCATCTGCGGCGTTGCGCGGTGCTCGCTCTCTCGCCTACCTTCAGGGTTGTCTCGGTCGCTGTGCGCCGCGCGCCTTGCATCTGACCATCCTCGCGACGTTCTGCATCACCCTGCTAGCTGCGCGACAGTTCGTCGCGCGTCGCGGCTAGATGTTCGCGCTCGTCCCACGACAGCAAGGCCCAGGTACCGTCGCGATGCTCGATCCAGTTCAGTGCAGCGTTGGCGACGACGAAGTCGCGCGGGGCGTCCAGCGTATTGCCGGTGGCCATGCGATGTGCGGCGTCGAGTACGCCACCGTGGGTGACGACGAGCACGCGGCCGCCGGCGTGTTCCACCGCGATGCGCGTAAGCGTGGCGCGCACGCGTGCGGCGAGATCGGCCAGGCTCTCGCCGCCGCCGGGTGGGACGTGGTCCGGCGCGCGTGCGATCAAGCGCGCGTAGTCTTCGGGGAAGCGCTTTTCAGCTTGCGCATAGGTCAAGCCCTGGAAGTCGCCGTAGTCGCGCTCGCGTAGGGCCGGGTCCGCGTACACGGCGAGCGCCAGGCGACGTGCGACCGCCTCGGCGGTGGTGCGCGCACGCGTGAGGTCGCTCGAGTGCACCGCATCGAAGTGCTGCGTGGCGAGCGCGGCGGCGAGTGCGTCGGCCTGCGCGCGACCGGTGTCGTTGAGCGGCACGTCAAGGTGTCCCTGGATGCGCCGCTCGGCGTTCCAGGCGGTCTCGCCGTGTCGGACCAGACAGATCGTGGTGGTGTGCATCGGGTGTCCGGGATGGCTGGAAACCGACATCTTCGCTCAATCCCAGGCACCCTTGCCACCCCAGCCGCCGGCGCCGGAATCTTCTGCCGGTGTGCCCGGTGCTTCGTCTGCCGACGTGCCCCAGCCGCCCGTATCCGTTCCCCAGTCTCCGCCCTCCGGCGCGATGCGGATGGTGTCCAGGTCGACTTCGACCCGGGCGTCCAGGTTGCCCGTGACCAGTCCAGGGAAGGCGATGAGGAGGCCCAGCAGCGTGATCTGGATCAGCACGAAGGCGATCGAGCCGCGGTAGATCTGCGCCGTCGAAATGCCTTCGATGCGTCGTCGCGTGACGCGGTCGATGAAGGCCTGGGTGGGCGCCACGCTGCGCAGGTAGAACAGCGCGAAGCCGAAGGGCGGTGTCAGGAACGAAGTCTGCAGGTTGATCGCGATCATGATGCCGAACCACACCAGATCGATGCCGAGCTTGTCCGCGATGGGCGCGAGCAGCGGGATCAGGATGAAGGCGATCTCGAAGAAATCCAGGAAGAAACCGAGGAAGAAGATCACCAGGTTCACGAAGAGCAGAAAGCCCACCTGGCCGCCCGGAAGCTTGTCGAACAGATGTTCGACCCAGTCCTTGCCGTCGATCGCCGTGAAGGTGAAGCTGAATACGGTCGCGCCGATCAGGATGAACATCACGAACACCGACAGCCGGGTGGTCGATTCCAGCGCCTCGCGCAAACGCTGCCAGTTCATGCGATGGCGCGCGAGCGCCATGCCGAGCGCGCCGATCGCGCCCATCGCGCCGCCCTCGGTGGGTGTGGCCACGCCGATGAAGATGGTGCCCAGCACCAGAAAGATCAGTGCCAGCGGCGGAATCAGCACGAACACCACGCGATCGGCCAGCGTCGACAGCAGTCCCAGACGCAGCGCGCGGTTGGCCAGCGCCAGCGCGAGCGCGAGCAGGGTCGCGACCGACAGCGCGACGACCACCGTCTCGTCGGTCGGCGGCGTGCGCTCGCGCGCAAACAGCGCGCCGGCGATGTCGCCGTAGAAGTGGGCGAATGCGAACCCGACCGTCGCCAGCAGCGCCATCAGAATGGTCAGCGAACGCATGCCGGAAGCGCCGTTCGGCTCGCGGTAGATGCGCGCCTCGGGCGGCAGCGCCGGCGCCTGCTTGGGCGCGAAGATCGACAAGGCCACGACGTAGACCGTGTACATGCCGATCAGCAGGAAGGCCGGCACGAAAGCGCCCTTGTACATATCGCCGACGCTGCGCCCGAGCTGGTCGGCGAGCACGATCAGCACGATGGACGGCGGCAGCGCCTGCGCGAGCGTGCCCGAGGCGGTGATCACGCCGGTGGACAGGGGGCGCGAATAGCCGTAGCGCAGCATGATGGGCAGCGAGATCAGGCCCATCGAGATCACCGAGGCGGCGACCACGCCGGTGGTCGCGGCGAGCAGGGCGCCGACGAAGATCACCGCCAGCGCGAGTCCGCCGCGCACCGGGCCGAACACCTGGCCGACCGTCTCGAGCAGGTCCTCGGCCATGCCGGACCGCTCGAGGATCAGCCCCATCAGCGTGAAGAACGGGATCGCCAGCAGCGTCTCGTTCTGCATGATGCCGAACACCCGCAGGGGCAGGGCCTGGAACATCGCGCCGGGCAACAGCCCCAGCTCGATGCCGATAAAACCGAAGAACAGGCCGCAGGCGGCCAGCGAGAAGGCCACCGGAAAGCCCGACAGCAGAAACAGCACGACCACCCCGAACATGATCGGGGCGAGGTTGGCGGAGACGAACTCGATCACCGGTCGCCCCCGTCGTTGAGATTCTGCGGGATCGGCGCGACCTTGGCGGCTGCTTCATTCCGGCCCGCGGCCAACGGGTCGGGAATCCGCCCCTTGAGGCAGGCGACACGCTTGATCAGCTCGGAGACCGATTGCAGCGCGAGCAGCAGGAAGCCGGCCGGCAAAAGGGCGTAGACGGGCCAGCGGATCAGCCCGCCGGCGTTCGACGACACCTCGCCGGACGTGAACGCGCGCAGCACGATGGGCATCGAGAAATCGATCATGAACCAGCACAGCGGCAGCAGGAAGACGACGATGCCGACGATGTCGATGAACATGCGCACGCGCGTCGGGAAGCGCCCGGCGAGGACGTCGATGCGCACATGGCCGTTGTTGAGGAAGGTCGCTGCGGCGCCGAGCATGAAGGCGGCGGCGAACAGATACCACTGGATCTCGAGCATCGCGTTCGAGCCGATGGCCAGCGTCTTGCGGGCGATGGCGTTACCGGCGCTGATCAGCGCGGCGGCGAACAGCAGCCAGATCACGGCACGGCCCACCAGGGCGTTGGCGCGATCGATCAGCACGGACAATTTCAGCAAAAATCCCATGCGGGTCTCGCTTGCGCGCACGGGCGCGATCGGTTTCGGAACGAACATGAAAAAGGCCGTCCGCGCCCCGGGGAGCGGACGGCCCGCGGGCCGCAGTTTACCGCCTGCAGTGCGGGCTGCACGACGGTGCGTGCATTCCGACAATGCCGGAGGCCAGCGCAATCAGCTGCCGGCGACCTTCATGCGATCGATCAGGACCGAGCCGCAGCGCTTGGCGCCGCGTGCGAGCGCGTCATCACCGACCGCGACGATGCCGCGGAACATGTCGCGCAGGTTGCCGGCGATCGTGACTTCCTCGACCGCGTGGCGGATTTCGCCGTCCTCGACCCAGTAGCCGGCCGCACCACGCGAGTAGTCGCCGGTGACGTAATTGACGCCCTGACCGAGCAGTTCGGTCACCACCAGGCCTCGGCCCATGCGGCGCAGCAGCGCGTCGAAGGATTCGTCGCCGCCGCGCATCACCAGATGATGCGAGCCGCCGGCGTTGCCGGTGGTCTGCATGCCGAGCTTGCGTGCCGAATAGCTAGACAGGAAATAGCCCTGCAACACGCCGGCCGACACCACGTCGCGCTCGCGCGTCGCCACACCCTCGCCGTCGAACGGGCTCGCGCCGAACACCTTGGGCTCGAAGGGGCGTTCGGCAATCGACACCACCGGCGAGAACACCGGCTCGCCGAGCGAATCGAGCAGGAAACTGGAACGACGGTACAGTGCGCCGCCGGACACCGCATGCGTGAAGTTGCCCAGCAGCGTCACCGCCACCGGCGCCTCGAACAGCACCGGCACCTCGCAGGTATTGATCTTGCGCGCCCCCAGCCGGCGGATGGCCCGCTCGCCGGCGCGCCGGCCGATGCTCTCGACCGAATCGAGATCGGTCGCTTCGCGCCGCGAGTCGTACCAGTGCTCGCGCTGCATCGCGTCGCCCTTGCCGGCGATGACCGAACACGACACGCTGTGGCGAGAGCTCGGATAGCCGCCGACGAAGCCCAGGCTGTTGGCCAGCACGAAGTGGGCCTGCTGCGTCGACACGCTCGCCCCCTCCGAGTTGGAGATTTGCGGGCCGGCATCCCAGGCCGCCTGTTCGCAACGGTGGGCCAGCGCGATCGCGTCCTCCACCGTGAGCGACCACGGATAGTGCAGGCGCGGGTCGGCCCAATCGCGCGCGAGCAGCGCCTCGTCGGGCAGTCCGGCGGCCGGATCGGGCGCGGTGAAGCGCGCGATCGACAGCGCCGCCTCGACCGTCGAGCGCAGGGCCGCATCCGAAAAATCCGAGCTGCTCGCGTGGCCGCGGCACTGGCCCAGATAGACCGTGATGCCGACGCCCTTGTCGCGGTTGTGCTCGAGCGTGTCGACTTCGCCCTTGCGCACGCTGGCGGTCAGCCCGAAGCCCTCCGACGCTTCGGCCTCGCAGGCGTCGGCGCCAAGTTCGCGGGCGAGCGCGACCAGCCGGGCGGCGATCTCGTGCAGTCGTTCGGAAGATTGGGAGAAACCATTGTGGGACATGGGGGAGAGCACCTCTTTTGAAACGCTATAATCTTAACCTTTTCCAGTCGAGCTGCCCCGTATGAGCGCTGCACCGCAAGATCACGACGCACGGCCCGACGAAGAAGTCTTCGACGGCCCCCCCAGCAAGAGCGCAAAAAAGCGCGAGATGCACGCGCTGCAGGCGATCGGTGAGCAACTCGTCGCGCTCTCCGCGGACAAGCTCGCGCGCCTGGAGATGCCCGACGAGCTGCGTGCCGCGATCCTGGATGCACGCCGCTTCACCCGGCACGAGGCACGCCGCCGGCAGATGCAGTTCATCGGCCGGCTGATGCGCGGCGTCGATCCGGCGCCGCTGCAGGCTGCGCTCGATGCGTTCAACGGCGTGTCCAAGGAAGAAGTGGCGCGCCATCACCGGCTCGAGCGCCTGCGCGAGGATTTCCTCGCCGATGAGCAGGTGGCCGGGCGCATCGTCGGGCAGTGGCCCGCAGCCGACCTGCAACACCTGCGCTCGCTGCGTCGCAAGGCACTGCGCGAGCGTGAGCAGGACAAGCCGCCGCGTGCCTATCGCGAACTGTTCCGCGTGCTGCGCGATCTCGACGACGTGCAGGCGGCCGACGACGAACCCACGAACACGGAGAATTCATGAGCGAACACATCACCATCGGGCTGGTCTCGATCAGCGACCGCGCCTCCGACGGCACCTACGAGGACCAGGGCATTCCGGCCCTGCGCGACTGGCTGGGTCGTGCCCTGACCTCGCCGTGGACGGCCGAGACGCGGCTGATCCCGGACGAGCGCCCGGTCATCGAGGCCACGCTCAAGGAACTGGCCGACAACGCGGACTGCTCGCTGATCCTGACCACCGGTGGCACCGGACCTGCGCCGCGCGATGTCACCCCTGAGGCAACGCTGGCGGTCGCCGACAAGGAGATGCCCGGCTTCGGTGAAGAGATGCGCCGCATCAGCCTGAACTTCGTGCCCACCGCGATCCTGTCGCGCCAGGTCGCGGTGGTGCGCGGTACATCGCTGATCGTGAACCTGCCCGGCCAGCCGCGCGCCATCCGCGAGACGCTCGAAGGTCTGCGCGACGCGGACGGCAAAGTGAGTCATGTCGGCGTGTTCGCGGCCATTCCTTACTGCATCGACCTGATCGGCGGTCCCTATGTCGAGGCCGACGAGTCGGTGATCAAGGTGTTCCGCCCCAAGCATGCGCTGCGCCCCAAGGGCTGATCGGGGCATGCTCGCCAGCCCGTCCGGCCGTGTTGCGCTGCGGCGGACGGGCTCGCCGCATGTGCGCTTTCGGGGTTAGAATCGGCGGCTTCCCGATCTTGTTTTGGTGCACAAAATGTCCGCATCGCCCAGTCATCCCATCGACGACACCCGCATTGAGGAAATCAAGGAGCTGGTCCCGCCGGCGCACGTGCTGCGTGAATTCCCGGCCACCGACACGGCAGCCCGCACGGCTTACGAGGCGCGTCAGGGAATCCACCGCATCATCCATGGCGCCGACGACCGGTTGCTGGTGGTGGTCGGGCCGTGTTCCATCCATGACCCGGATGCCGCGCTCGAATACGCTCGCCGCCTCAAGGCCGAAGCGGATCGCTTGTCGGACGATCTGCTGATCGTCATGCGCGTGTATTTCGAGAAGCCGCGCACCACGGTGGGCTGGAAGGGGCTGATCAACGACCCGTTCCTAGACAACAGCTTCCGCATCAACGACGGCCTGCGCATCGCACGCAAGCTGCTGTGGGAAATCAACGAGACGGGCCTGCCGGCCGGTACCGAGTTCCTCGACATGATCACACCGCAATACGTCGCGGACCTGATCTCCTGGGGCGCTATCGGCGCGCGCACCACCGAGAGCCAGGTGCACCGCGAACTGGCCTCTGGCCTGTCATGCCCGGTGGGTTTCAAGAACGGCACGGACGGCAACGTGAAGATCGCCGTGGACGCGATCAAGGCTGCGCAGTCGCCGCACCATTTCCTGTCGGTGACCAAGGCCGGCCATTCGGCCATCGTGTCGACGCGCGGTAACGAGGACTGTCACGTCATCCTGCGCGGTGGTGCGAAGGCGCCCAACTACGACGCAGCCAGTGTGGACGCAGCGTGTCGTGATCTCGCCGCGGCCGGCGTGCCGGCCAAGGTCATGGTCGATTGCTCGCACGCCAACAGCCGCAAGCAGCACGCGCTGCAGATCGAGGTCGCGCGCGACGTCGCCGGGCAACTGTCTGCAGGCGAGGAGCGCATCATCGGCCTGATGATCGAGTCACACCTGCAGGAAGGGCGTCAGGATCTGGTGCCGGACAAGGCGCTGGAATTCGGCCGCAGCATTACCGATGCGTGCATCGGCTGGGAAGACACGGTGCCGGTGCTCGACGCGCTCGCCGAAGGCGTGCGCAACCGCCGTATCCGGCGCGCCTCGGAGGAATGATCGGCGGTGCCCCCGTCGTGCACAGGATGAAAAAAAGCCCGACCGTGAGGTCGGGCTTTTTGTTTGCGACAAGCGGGGCAGTGCCCCGCAGCGCGCTTACGGCTTCTGATCGTCGTTCAGTTCCAGTCCCTTTTCCATCCAGAACTTGGCCGCGCCGGCGTGTACCGGGGTGACGACGCCGAGCAGGGCGTTGTCGACGACCATCGTGGCGGCCGCCTTGGACACCGAGTGCATGTACTTCAGACCATCGTCGGAGTAGATGCTCGACACGTACTTGTACATGTCCTCTTCCGAGACGTGGCGTCCGGCGGTCCACAGGGCCGAATCCGAGATCGAATGCACGTCATAGTCGACGCCCTGATAGGTGCCGGCCGGGATCGTGGTCTTGGAGTAGTACGGATGCTCCTTGGGCAGCGTACCCTTTTGGGCTGCGTCCCACACCTGCAGCAGGCGGATGTCGTAGCTGGTTGCGGCCTGGATCACCGAAGCGTTCGGGAAGCCGGCGAAGACCCACAGCGCTTCGATCTGCTTGTCGCCCAGCGCCGAGGCACCCTGCGAATAGCCGATGAACGAGGGCTTGATCTTGTCCCACAGTCCGACGCTTTCGAAGAAGCGCTGCGCCGAGGCAGCCGCACCGGAACCGGCGGGACCCACTGCGACCTGCATGCCGGCGAGCTCGGACACTTCCTTGATGCCCGAGTCCTCGCGCACGATCAGGTGACCGGGCGCGCCGTACAGGTGAGCGACCACGTGCACGTTGCGATACTTGTTGGTGTCGTTGGTCAGGCGGCCGTTGCGACCCAGATACAGGTCACCTGAATAGGTAATGCCGAAGTCGGCGTCGCGCGAATTGACGCGACGCAGGTTCTCGACCGAACCGGCCGAGGCCATGTTCGAGACATCGACGCCATCGATGTTGCGCGACAGCAGGGTCGCGATGCCGTTGGAGAAGTACTGGAAGGTACCCCCGTCCGGACCGCCGGAGAAGCCGAGGCGCTGGGTTTGGGCGTCGGCGCTCGGCGATACGCTCAGGGTTGCGGCAGCCACGGCCGCGACAGCGAAGCTGCCGAGCGTGGCCGGGAGTTTGAACAGTCGAGTCATCATAGTGAGGGTCTCCTCTTGGTTGGTGTTGCTGCGTGGTGGAACGTTATAGCCGCGTCTGTCACGGGTTCGCCCGCTGCACTGGCAAGGCGTCGCGTTGCAGCCACCACACCAGCGCGACGAGCAGCGCGCCGGCAACGTCAGTGACGAAGCCCGGCCAGTACAGCAGGAGGGTCGCGGCGGCGAGCACGATCCATTCGTGTATGCGCGTGGTGCGACGCAAGAAGCCCATTGCCAGTGCACCGAAGGCGATCGTGCCGAGCGTGGCCGAGACGTAAGCCGTGAAGATCTGGAAGGCGCTACCCTCGAGCAGGATGCCCGGCACGTAGGCGAACAGCACCGGCGTGACATAGAGCATCTTCGCGAACTTGAATGACGTCCATCCGGTTTTCCACGGATCGGCGCCGGCGATTGCGGCACCGGCATAGGCCGCCACGCACACCGGAGGTGTGATGTTCGAGTCCTGCGACAGCCAGTAGACGATCATGTGGGCGGCGATCGCGACCACGCCGTACTCGCCCAGCGCCGGCACGGCCAGCACCGCGATGATCAGGTAGGAGGCCGTGACCGGTACGCCCATGCCGAGCACCAGCGAGGCCAGCGCGATGAGTACGATCGCCAGCAGCAGGCTGTCGCCGGCGAGCTGGATGATCAGATCCGAGAACTTCAGACCCATGCCGGTGAGCGAGATCACGCCAACGATGATTCCGATCACACCCACCGTGGCGCCGATGATCAGCGTGTTGCGCGCGCCGACCTGAATCGCCTGCCAGATCTCCAGCGGTCCCATGCGCGTTTCCTTGCTCACCCAGCTCACGGCGATGCACGAGAG
>JACESY010000036.1 GCA_013911595.1 Azoarcus sp. | reverse complement strand
GTGTCGAGTCGGCGCGTCTGGGCAAGGCGCAGCGTATCGACGACGCCGCGGGTCGCTACATCGAATTCTGCAAAAGCACCTTCCCCAACGAACTTGACCTGCGCGGTCTGCGCATCGTGCTCGACTGCGCCCACGGCGCGGCCTACGCGATCGCGCCCAAGGTGTTCCATGAACTCGGCGCCGAGGTGATCGCGGTCGGTGCCGAACCGGACGGGCTCAACATCAACGACGAGGTTGGTGCGACCCAGCCTGAACACCTGCGCCAGGCGGTGCTCTCGCACCAAGCGGATATCGGCATCGCGCTCGATGGCGACGCCGATCGCGTGATCATGGCCGACGCCGACGGTGAGCTCTATGACGGGGATCGCCTGCTGTACGTGATCGCCGCGGCCCGTCATGTCGCCGGCCGGCTCGATGGCGTGGTGGGCACGCTGATGAGCAACCTGGGTCTCGAGCACGCGATCGATCGTCTCGGTGTGCCTTTCGACCGCGCGAAGGTGGGCGACCGCTATGTGCTGGAACTCTTGCAGGAGCGCGGCTGGAAGCTTGGCGGGGAGAGTTCCGGCCACATCATCTGTCGGGACTGCCACACTACCGGCGACGGCATCGTCTCCGCCCTGCAGGTTCTATCCGCGCTGCGGTTGAGCGGATGCAGCCTGCGGGAAGCGTGCAAGGCGCTCGTCCTCTACCCTCAGCGGCTCGTCAATGTACGCATGCCGGTTGGTTTCGACTGGCGTGCCGACCCGGCGATCACCGCAGCGCGCACCCAGGCCGAGCGCGAACTGGGAGATGCGGGGCGCGTGCTGCTGCGCCCCTCCGGCACCGAGCCTTTGCTGCGTGTGATGGTCGAGGGACGTGACGACGCCCAGGTCGAGCGTCTCGCGCAACTCATCGCGCACGCGGTGGAGCAGGCCTTCGCCTGATCTTTACTCAATCGCGAATTGATCGATTACGTTTCACGGAACTGTAATTTTAGAGTCGGATAATCCGTTTCGTTCCCGCAGCGGCGGGGGCGCCCCGCCAAGCGGGGCAGACTGAATACACGAAACTGGAGATTCCGCACATGTTCAAGAAGCGTCTCATCGCGACCGCCGTCATGGCCGTCGCCGCGTCTTTCGCTGCCCAGGCTCAGGTCCAGGTCGATCCCGCTCTGCCGTCCTACGAGCCGGTCAGTGGCGTCTCCGGAAGCCTGAAGTCGATCGGCTCCGACACCCTGAACAACCTCATGACGCTGTGGGCCGAGGGTTTTAACGGCATGTATCCGGCGGTCAAGATCGAGATCGAAGGCAAGGGCTCGAGCACCGCGCCCCCGGCGCTGATCGCCGGCACCTCGCAGTTCGGTCCGATGTCGCGCCCGATGAAGTCCAAGGAAATCGACGACTTCGAAAAGAAGTACGGCTACAAGCCGACCGCCGTGCGCTCGGCCATCGACGCGCTGGCCGTCTATGCACACAAGGACAACCCCATCGAGTGCCTGACGCTGCAGCAGGTCGACGCGATCTTCTCGAAGACGCGCAAGGGCGGTCTGGACAAGGACATCACGACCTGGGGTGACGTCGGCGTGAAGGGCGAGTGGGCCAGCCGTCCGATCTCCATCTACGGCCGCAACTCGGCTTCGGGCACCTACGGCTACTTCAAGGAAGTCGCGCTGTTCAACGGCGACTACAAGGACAGCGTCAAGGAGCAGCCGGGTTCCTCCACGGTGGTCCAGGGCGTTGCCTCGGACGTCGGCGGCATCGGCTACTCGGGCGTGGGCTACAAGACGGCTGACGTGAAGTTCGTTAATCTGGCGACCGGTCCGGGAGAGACCTGCTACGAGCCGAACGCCGAGCATGCTTCCAGCGGTGCCTACCCGGTCTCGCGCTTCCTCTACATCTACGTCAACAAGAACCCGAACCGCGATCTCGAGCCGCTGCGTGGCGAGTTCATCAAGTTCATCTACTCGAAGCAGGGTCAGGAAGCGGTCGTCAAGGACGGTTACTTCCCGGTGGTCAAGGCGCTGGCCGACGATGACCTGAAGCGTTTCGGTCTGAAGTAAGCAGATCGGTTCGCTTCACGACGGGCGGGTACGGGAGTCCGTGCCCGCCTTTCGCACTTCACGGAATACGGAAACTCCATGAGCGAAAACACCGACGATTCAACCGTCTCCGGCGGTGGCTACAAGCGCCTTCTGCCCACGGGTCGGACGACGCGCAAATCGGTACTTGTCGCCGATCGCTTCGCGGACGTGTCGATTACCCTGGGCGGGCTGCTGGTCATCATCGCGGTCTTCGGCATTCTGGCCTTTCTTGCGCGCGAGGCGATCCCGCTGTTCCTCGGTGGGGAGATCAAGCGACACGACGCCTATGTGCTCGAATCCTCCCCGGAGATGGTCTGGGCCAACGCCGACGAGTACCAGACGATGGGGCTGCGCATCGATCCGGACGGGCGGGTGACGACGTATCACATCGATACGGGGCGGCCGCTCGCGGGCGTCGCGCTCGATTTCGGCGGTGCGCAAGCCACCGCGGTGGGGGCGACCAACAACCGCGAAGATCTGTTGTTCGGCTTCGCGGACGGCAGCGTGCGTTTCGCCCATGTGGGTTTCGAATCAAAGGTCATGCGCCCCGAGGACATCCCCGCGGTGCTTACCGAACTCAATGAACAGGACTTGACCGACGGAATCTCGGTGTTCCGTCGTGTGCCGGGCAATCAGATCCGGCGCATTTCGCTGACCGCCGAGCTGTCCGATGCGGAACAGATTGCTCCCGAGGGGGTGCCGATCGCCGCGGTCGGTTATGCACTTGGGGGTACGGTCGAGCGTCCCACGCGCTCGTTCGTGAGCTTCGACTCCTTCGGGGTTGGGCGTCTGACCCGAGCGGATTCGCGGATCAATCTGATGACCGGCGCGGAAACCGTTACGACGCGCACTACCACGCTGCCGGCGCTGCCTTCCGCGACCTCGGTAAAACGCGTTCTACTTACCGGACAGGCGGATCAGGTCTATGTCGGCGTCGCCGACGGCACCGTTTTCCGTTTCGATACCCGTGACTTCGACAAGCCGGTACTGGCCGAATCCAAACGCCTCACCCCCGAGGGGGTCGATCTGGGCGTTCTCGGCTTCCTCATCGGTGACCAGACGATCATGGTCGGGGGAAGCGACGGTTCGGTACGCATGTTCTTCCGTCTGCAGGAGCAGGGGGCGCAGACCGAGGACGGTTACCGCATGGTGATGGCACGCGAGCTCGCGCCACAGCCGGCCGGCATCATCGCCTACGACGTGTCGCAACGTCGCAAGAGCTTTGTGACGCTCGATGCGCAGGGCAACCTGTGGTATCGCCACGGCACCAGCGAGCAGGTATTGCTGCGCGTCGAGCAGGACAAGCCTTCGGGTGATGCCCCCGTCCAGGTCGTGCTGATGCCGCGCGACGACGGGGCCAGCGTGCTCGATCTGTCCGGTGCCGTCGATCACTGGAGCTTCTCGGTCCCCCACCCGGAAACGACCTGGCGTTCGATCTTCGGCGAGATCTGGTACGAAGGCTACGAGGAGCCCAACTACACTTGGCAATCGTCTTCGGGTACCGACCTGTTCGAGCCCAAGTTCTCGCTCGTGCCGTTGATCTTCGGTACGCTCAAGGCGACCGTCTATTCGCTGCTCTTCGCCGTACCCATCGCGCTGCTTGCGGCGATCTATACCTCGGAATTCGTCCATCGCCGCGTGCGCGCGACGGTCAAGCCAATGATGGAAATGATGGAGTCGCTGCCCACCGTGGTGCTGGGCTTCATCGCCGCGCTGATCCTCGCGCCCATCGTCGAGAGCTGGATTGCGGCCGTGGTGCTGGGTTTCATTGCGCTGCCCCTGGGCCTGATGATCGCCGCTCAGTTGTGGCAGATGCTGCCGCCGCATGTGGCACTCAAGCTCAACGGCATTCCCAAGTTCCTCTTCATGTTCGTCGTCATCGGCATTTCCGCCTGGATGGCGCGCCTGCTGGGTCCGTCGTTCGAGCAGGCCTTCTTTGCCGGCGACTTCAAAGCCTGGACCAACCGCGATGTGGGCGGCGCTGTCCCATTCATGAGCCTGTTCCTGTGGCCGCTGGCCTTCGTGCTGCTGACCATGGCCTTCAATCGCACCGTCGGCACCGCCTACCGCATGCATCTGCGCGGCGTCAGCCGACAGCGTGCGGGCGTGCTCGATGGCGCGCGCTGGCTGTCGATGGCCGTCGCCTCCGCACTGCTCGCATGGATGGTTGCCACGGCGCTCGCCGCAGGAGGCTTCGATCCGCGTGGCGGTGTCGTCGATACCTATGTGCAGCGCAATGCGCTGGTCGTCGGCATGGTGATGGGCTTCGCAATCATTCCGAACATCTACACCCTGGCCGAGGACGCACTCAACGCCGTGCCCGGCCAGTTGCGCGCGGCCAGTCTGGCGGCGGGCGCCACGCCGTGGCAGACCGCAATCTGGGTCGTGCTGCCAACCGCGATGTCGGGTGTATTCGCGGCGTGCATGATCGGCATGGGGCGTGCGGTGGGCGAGACCATGATCGTGGTGATGGCCGCCGGCAACACGCCGGTGCTCGATTGGAACATCTTCAACGGTCTGCGCACGCTGTCGGCCACGATTGCGGTCGAGCTGCCGGAGGCGGTGGTCGGAGGAACGCTGTATCGCATGCTGTTCCTCGCCGCGCTGACCCTGTTCATGATGACTTTCGTCATCAATACGGTCGCCGAAATCATCCGCCAGCGCTTCCGTAAGCGCGCCTTCCAGCTCTGAGCGCCGGGGTGAGCATGAGTACACGAGTCGATATCGAGACAACACAAATGAGCAACGAAAAGCAGGGCAGAGCCGTGCGTCGCTATACGGCTGACCTGTCGGCTGTCGGCGAACCCGCCCTGTGGGGGTTCGGCGGCGCGCTGGCGCTGGGCATCATCCTCATCTGCGGCTTTCTGCTGATGATCTTCTGGAACGGCATGAGCACCTTCTGGCCGAAGCCGATCGAGGTCGTCACGCTGACCAGTGGGGATAAGGTTGCGGGCGAGCCGTCGCGCCAGAGCTTCTACAAACCGCGCGAGGAACTGCTCCAGGACCTGTCGGCGGAAAAGCGTGAGGAACTCGATTCGAACGAGGGGCTGGTCAGCCGCACGCTCTACCGCATCGGCAACTACGACCTCTACAACGAGGACTTCCGCTGGGTCAGTGAGTATGAGGTCGAGTCGGTCGAGTACGACCCCGAGTTCCATTATTTCGAGCGCCAGGAATGGGGGCCGTTCGTCGGCAAGATCAAGAGCGTGATTATCGACGGGAGGGAGCACGACCCCGCGTCGCTCGGTTTCGATCGCATCGAGGAGGAACAGCATGCCGCACGGGATCGCTTCGCCGAGATCCACCGTATCGAGCGCGTCGAGATCGGCAAGATCAACCACGAACTCAACCAGGCGCGTCTCGAATTGCGCCGCATCGAGATCAACGACGGCCGCGACAGCGACGCCTATCGGAATGAGCTCGAACGCGTCGAGCTGCTCGACGTAGAACTGCAGCGCGAGTACCAGCGACTGCAGGAGCGAGCGGATTCGATCAAGGACGAGGACGCTCGCTACCGCATCGTGCTCGAGGAAGTCGGTGGCATGACCAACGAAACGCCGCTGTCGCAGATCGTGCGTTTTTATCCGGCGAACGACTTGTCCATCTTCGGCAAGCTGGGGGTGTACCTTTCACGCTGGGCCGAGTTCCTGACCTCCGAGCCGCGCGAGGCGAACACCGAGGGCGGCATTCTGCCGGCGATTTTCGGTACGGTCACGATGACGCTGCTGATGGTCGTCGTCGTCGCGCCATTCGGCGTGATCACAGCCTTGTACCTGCGTGAGTACGCCAAGCAGGGCAAGCTCGTTGCCATGGTGCGCATTGCGGTGAACAATCTCGCCGGAGTGCCATCCATCGTGTACGGCGTGTTCGGCCTGGGCTTCTTTGCCTATACCGTGGGCGGGTCGATCGACGCAATCTTCTATCCGGAGCGGCTGCCCAACCCGACCTTTGGTACCGGCGGTATCCTTTGGGCGTCGCTGACCCTGGCCCTGCTGACGGTACCTGTCGTGATCGTGGCCTCGGAAGAGGCTTTGAGCGCGGTGCCGCGCTCGATTCGTGAGGGGGCGCTGGCCTGCGGTGCGTCGAAGTGGCAGACCATCCGTACGATCGTCCTGCCGCACGCGATGCCAGGCGTGATGACGGGGCTGATCCTGGCGATGGCGCGCGGCGCCGGCGAGGTTGCGCCGCTGATGCTGGTCGGCGTGGTCAAGCTCGCCCCGGAGCTTCCGATCGACGGATTCGCACCGTTCATCCACCTGGAGCGCAGTTTCATGCACCTGGGCTTCCACATCTTCGACGTGGGCTTCCAGTCGCGCAACTCGGAGGCCGGCAAGCCGATGGTGTTCGTCACTACCTTGCTGTTGCTGGGCCTCATCGTGCTGATGAATTCGTCGGCCATCTACATCCGCAACCGGCTGAAGAAGAAATTCGCCGGCAGTCAGTTCTGAGCATCGGGAGTCAATCAACATGAATACCGCCACCATCGAGTCGCCCGAGGAACGCGCCGCCCACGAGGCGAAGACGGTTTATCACGTCGCCGAGTCGGGGCAGGGCGCGGCCATCTCGATCAAGGACTTCAACCTGTGGTACGGCGAGGTACAGGCGCTGTACGGAGTCGACATGGAGATCCAGCGCGGCATGGTCACTGCCCTGATCGGCCCGTCCGGCTGCGGAAAGTCGACCCTGCTGCGCTCGCTCAATCGGATGAATGACCTGATCGACACGCTGCGTATCCGTGGCGAGGTGCGGGTCAACAATCAGGACATCTACGCACCGGGGACCGACGTGATCGCGCTCAGGAAGCGCATGGGCATGGTTTTCCAGAAGCCCAACCCCTTCCCGAAGTCGATCTACGAGAACGTCGTGTTTGCTCTGCGGGTCGAAGGCATCAGCGATCGCGCCATGCTCGACGAGGCCTGCGAGCGTGCGCTCAAGGGGGCGGCGCTGTGGAACGAGGTGAAGGACCGCCTACAGGAGAGCGCGCTGGGCCTCTCCGGCGGGCAGCAGCAGCGCCTGTGCATTGCGCGCGCGATTGCGGCTGAGCCGGAGATGCTGCTGATGGACGAGCCGTGCTCGGCGCTGGACCCGATCGCCACGGCCAAGGTCGAGGACCTCATCGGTGATCTGCGCGGGCAGTTCTCGATCGTCATCGTCACGCACTCGATGCAGCAGGCCGCGCGCGTGTCGGACAACACTGCATTCATGTATCTGGGCAAGCTCGTCGAATACGGTTCGACCGACAAGGTGTTCACGAATCCGCTCGATTCGCGCACCGAGGACTACATCACGGGCCGCTTCGGCTGAGTGATTCCGACGGTGTCTGAAGGGCGGCGAGGGCCGCCCTTTTTGCGCTTGTCGCGGCGCGCGCTTTACGCTGCCGAAGGCGGCAAGGTAGAATGGAATATTTCCCGAATCGCGCCGAATGAACCAGAAACTCGTTGTCGGCAACTGGAAGATGAACGGCCGACTTGCCGACAACCGCGAGCGTCTGGGCGCATTGCGCTCGCGTGTGCCGGATGGTGTCGAAGTTGCCGTGTGTGCGCCGTTTCCGTACCTGGCGCAGGTCGCCGATCTCGTTGCGGGTTCGCGCCTGGAATGCGGTGCCCAAGACGTGAGCGAATTTGCCGATGGCGCCTTCACCGGACAGGTCAGTGCAGGCATGCTTGGTGAGTTCGGCTGCCGTTACGCGATTGTCGGCCATTCCGAGCGGCGCAGTCTGGCCGGGGAAGACGATGCAACAGTCGCCCGCAAGGCGGCCGCGGCCCTCGACGCGGGAATCGTACCGATCGCATGCATCGGCGAGACCGCCGAAGAGCGTGACGCCAATCGAGTCCAGGCGGTGTTGCGCCGCCAGCTCGATGCGCTCGATTGCCCGTCACTGGCCTCGCGGCTCGATGCCCTCGTGCTGGCCTACGAGCCGGTGTGGGCAATAGGGACGGGGCGAGTCGCCTCGCCCGAGCAGGTCGCGCAGGTACTCGGGCTGGTGCGCGCATGGCTGTCTGAGCGCGTTGCGCAGCCCGAGTGCGTGCGCATCCTCTACGGCGGCAGCGTGCGGGCCGACAACGCCGCGGCGCTGTTCGACCTGCAGGACGCGGACGGAGCGCTGGTCGGTGGCGCGTCGCTGGACGCGGAAGAATTTGCGGCGATTTGCCGGGCAGCAGCCCCGGCATCGCCTTGACGGTTTTGACTGGGAGTGACGAATACATGGGTGATTACCTGTTCTCCGTCGTGCTGACGATCCACGTGGTGGTCGGCATCTGCACGGTTGGTCTGGTGCTGATGCAGCATGGCAAGGGCGCCGACGCCGGTGCCGCGTTCGGCGGCGGCGGTGGCGGTGGCGGCGGTGGGGGTGCTGGCAGCGTGTTCGGCTCGTCCGGTTCGGCCAACTTCCTGAGCCGTACGACGGCCGTTCTGGCAACGGCCTTCTTTATTACCAGCCTAGGGCTGGCCTATCTGGCGAGCAAGCCCGCGCAGGCGCCGGAAAGCGTCATGGACAGCGCCGTTCCGTCGCTTCAGAGCGATGTTCCGGTCGTGCCGTCGAGTGAGGCGCCGCCGGCGGCACCGGGCTCAGCCGGTGACGTTCCGGTACCGACGCAGGAGAGCGCGCCCGCGCAAGCGAACTAAGCGTTTTCGGGTTGCGCGCAGCGCCTGGATCCGTATAATGCCCGTTCTTTCGAAGCCAGTGCCGACGTGGTGAAATTGGTAGACACGCCATCTTGAGGGGGTGGTGGCGCAAGCCGTGTGAGTTCGAGTCTCACCGTCGGCACCAACTGATTCGATACAATGCCCGCGTTCAGCGGGCATTGTCATTTCTGCGGCAGCAAAACCGCATCGGAGGCGCAGATGCGCAACGAGAAGTCTGACGCACTGGAAGAGCGTACGCTCGATTCCGAGCAGGTGTTCCGTGGCGTGCTGCTTGATGTGCGGCGCGATCGTGTGCGCTTGCCCGACGGCGCCGAATCGGTGCGCGAATACATTCGCCATCCAGGTGCGGTGGTCGTCATCGCGCTGCACGAAGACGGGGGCATGGTGTTCGAACGCCAGTTTCGCTACCCGTTGGGGCGCGTATTCCTGGAACTGCCCGCCGGCAAGATCGATCCGGACGAGGATATCGAACTGTGTGCGCGGCGCGAATTGCGCGAGGAGACGGGCTTCGAGGCCCGCGAATGGACCTATGTCGGTGCATTCCATCCGTGTATCGGCTATTCGGACGAGCGCATCGAGGTCTTCGTCGCACGAGGCCTGGAGCAGGTCGGTTGCGCGCTCGACGAGGGCGAATTCCTCGAGGTCTTCACGATGAGCGCGGACGAACTCGATGCGGCGGTGCACGAAGGCCACATCACCGACGGCAAGACCTTGTCGGCCCTGTTCCTGGCGCGCGGCCACCTGGAGTGATGGCGAGCACGCTGGTCGCGCCCGCCTGCAGCGAACTGATCATCCGCAAGAGCCGTTTCATCGGCTGCGTCGAACCGATCGCCGACCGCGATGCGGCACTCTTGCGCCTGGCTGCACTGCGCGCCGAACATCCGGGCGCGGCGCACGTGTGCTGGGCGCTGCTCGCCGGCGGTCAATCGGCGGCGGTCGATGATGGCGAGCCGGGGGGGACGGCCGGACAGCCGATGCTGCGCGTGCTGCGTCATCATGACCTGGACGGCGTGCTGGCCACTGTGGTGCGCTATTTCGGAGGCGTCAAGCTGGGCGCTGGCGGCCTGGTGCGCGCCTACACCGACGCGGTCGCGCGTGCGCTCGACGATGCGCACAAGATTCCGCTGCGCGCACGGGGTGTGGTCGAGTGCGAGATTCCGTACGAACTGGAAGGGCTGTTTCGCCGCGAGATCGAGGTTCTCGGCGCACGGCTCGAGGACGCCACGCATGGTGCCGCAGTGAGGCTGTCGGTGGCGGCGTATGAGGACGACCTGCCCGCGCTGCGCGCGCGTCTGGACGAGGCGGGGCAGGGACGCATGCGCTGGATAGCGGCCAGCGACTGATCAAACCTGCAGGGCGTCCTCGATCTCGCGCTGGAGTCGCACGTTCTTGCGCTCGTCGGCCAGGGGCTCACCCGAGAGCAGGAAGGTGTCCTCGATGCGCTCGCCCAGTGTCGTGATCTTTGCCGTATGCACGATGATGGCGTTGCGCGCGAGGATTTCCGCGATCGCGAAAAGCACGCCCGGTCGGTCGGCCGCGGTGATCGACAGAATGTGATGACGGCCGGCGTCGTCGGGCCGGATCGAAACACCCGGCGTGACCGGGAAGTACTTCACGTGGCGGGACAGGCGGCCGCTGCCCGGCCCGTCGGGCGGGCTGTCGTCCTTCAGGCGTGTCTCGACCTCGTGTTCGATGAGCGTGATCACGTCCCGGTAGTTTCCGCCTTCACCCCCCGGGTCCTGAAGTACGAAGCTGTCGAGCGCGTAGCCGTGGCGTGTCGTTTGCACCTTGGCCTCGAGGATCGAAAAGCCGAGGCGCCCGAACAGGCCGGTGAGGTGGGCGAACAAGTCCTTGCGGTCGCGTGTGAACACCATGACCTGCACCCCCTGGTATTCGCTCGATACGCGGGCCTTGACGACGGGCTCTGCGCTGTCCGACCGGTGATAGAGCAAACGGGTGTGCCAGGCGATATCGTCAGCCGAATTGCGCATGAAATACACCGCGTCGAGACGTGACCAGAGCTCGTCCTCGATGCCCGGGCGCAGGCCGTGGTAGCGCAGCAGGGAGCGCGCGTCGTCCTGGCGCTGGTCCAGCCCCAGGGCCTGTTGCGGCGTGGCGCCGCGGAGCAGGCGCTGCGTCGCGAAGAACAGGTCTTCGAGCAGCTTGCCGCGCCAGCCGTTCCAGACCTTCGGGCTGGTGCCGCGAATGTCGGCGTGGGTCAGCAGATACAGCGCAATCAGCCGTCGCTCGCTGCCGACGATGTCGGCGAATCGGCGCACCACCTCGGGGTCAGAGGTGTCCTGCTTCTGCGCCACCTGCGACATCGTCAGGTGTTGTTCGACCAGCCACACGATGAGATCCGTGTCGTCGTCGGACAGGCCGTGACGCTGGCAGAACTGGCGCGCATCGGCCATGCCGAGCTTGGAATGATCGCCGCCACGGCCCTTAGCGATGTCGTGGAACAGGGCTGCGATGTAGAGCAGCCAATGACGCTCGAAACCGAGCATCAGCCGCGTCATCAGCGGATATTCGTGGGCATGCTTGCCCATCGTGAACTGGCGCACATTGCGCACCACCATCAGGATGTGCTGGTCCACGGTGTAGACGTGGAACAGGTCGTGCTGCATCTGGCACACGATGCGATGCCAGGCCGGCAGATAGCGGCCGAGGATGCCGTACTGATTCATGCGCCGCAACTCGTGCACGATGCCGCGCGGCTGTTGCAGGATCTCGAGGAACAGCCCGCGATTGATCGGGTCGGCCCGGAACCTGGCGTTGATCAGCCGACGGCTGGTCCACAACAGGCGTAGTGTGCGAGCCGTCATCCCCTTGAGTTCAGGGTTCTGCTGCATCAGCAGGAAGGCTTCGAGCAGGGCGGGTGGATGGCGTTCGAAGACCTCGTCGTCGACGACGTCAAGCAGGTCCGAGACCGCCTGAAAGCGGTCGTTGATCGGTCGCGCTTCGCCGCTTTGTTCCGGGAACAGCACGTTGGCGAAGTTCTGAAGCAGCAAGGTGTTGATCTGCGTGACCTTCTTCGCGGTCACGTAGTAGCGCTGCATCATTACCTCTGAAGCGCGCTTGGCTTGGGTGGCCTCGAAGCCGAGTTCCTTCGCAAGGCTCTCCTGGTAGTCGAACAGCAGGCGGTCCTCGGCGCGCCCGGACAGGTAGTGCAGGCGGATGCGCACGTGTTGCAGGAAACGCTGGATGTTGCGCAGCTCGCGCGCCTCGGCGCCGGTAATCAGACGTTTGCGCGCCAGATCACGCCAGTCGATCGCAAGGTCCGAGGCGCGCGCGATCCAGCCGAGCATCTGCAGGTCGCGCAGTCCGCCCGGACTCTCCTTGCAGTTGGGCTCGAGCGCGTAGGGGGTATCGTTGAAGCGCGCGTGGCGTTGCTGCTGTTCGAGCGACTTGGCCTTGAAGAAGGCGCGTGCATCGAGCCCGGCCTGATAACGCTCGCGCATGCGCTCAAACAGCGTCGGGTCGCCGCGCAGCAGCCGCGCTTCGAGCAGGTTGGTCTGGATCGTGATGTCATCCTGCGCGGTCTCGACGCATTCGTCGATGGTGCGCACGCTCATACCGATTTCCAGTCCGATGTCCCACAGTGCACTGACGAAGTCCGAAATACGCTCTTCGAGCTCGCCGGTCGGGCGTGCTTCGAGCAACACCATCAGGTCGACGTCCGAATGCGGGAAGAGCTCGCCACGCCCATAGCCACCGACCGCGACGATGTTTGCCTCACGGGGCAACTCGGTGAGCGCGCACAGATCAGTGACGGCCTTGTCGACGAGTTGCGCGCGACCACGCAGCAAGGCTGCGGATGACGAGCCGGCCTCGAAGTCATCGCGCAGACTGCGGCATCCGCTCTCAAGGCAATCGCGGATGGCGGTCAGCGCGCACTGGCGTGGTTCGCGGGCGAGGGCGGTGTCGAGCATCGCTCAGTTCACGGTCGTGCGGGCATCCACGATGGACGGAGCCGCGGGGCAGCCTTCCGAGACGGTCAGCACTTCGTAGCCTTCAGGTGTGACGAGAACGGTGTGTTCCCACTGGGCCGACAGGCTGCGGTCCTTGGTCACGATGGTCCAGCCGTCGGCAAGTTCCGAGATCGCGGCCTTGCCTGCGTTGATCATCGGCTCCACCGTGAAGATCATGCCGGCCTTCAGTTCCAGCCCGGTGCCGGGACGGCCGTAGTGCAGTATCTGCGGCTCCTCGTGGAAGGTCGAGCCAATGCCGTGTCCGCAGAATTCACGTACTACCGAGAAGCCGTTGCGTTCGGCGTAGCGCTGGATCGCATGACCGATATCGCCCAGCCGCGCACCGGGCCGGATCTCGGCGATGCCCAGCCACATGCATTCGAAGGTCACGTGGCACAGACGCCGCGCGAGAATGCTGCCGGCGGCCTCGCCACCGACGATGAACATGCGGCTGGTGTCGCCGTGGTATTGGTCCTTGATCACGGTGACGTCAATGTTGAGGATGTCGCCCTTCTTCAACGCCTTGTCGCCCGGAATGCCGTGGCAGACCTGGTGATTGACCGAGGTGCATACCGATTTCGGGAACGGCGTGTAGCCCGGCGGGCAATAGTTGAGCGGCGCCGGCACGGTGCCCTGGACTTCGACCATGTACTCGTGGCACAGGCGGTCCAGTTCCCCGGTGGTGATGCCCGGTTTGACGTGCGGCGTGATGAAGTCGAGCACTTCGGCGCCGAGGCGGCCGGCGATGCGCATCTTCTCGATTTCTTCGGAGGTCTTGATCTTGACGGTCATGGACTGGGGGCGCGTACGCCGCAGCATGGTTGCGACGCTTGCAGGAAAAGAGAGGGGAGCCCGCAGCATACGCGGGCCGGACGAACACCAAGGCTATCGCAAGCGGCCCCCAGGGGCAATTGTGCCGTCGTAGCGCCCCGGCAGGATTGCTTGCACAATCCTTGAGTACGAGCCCGGTTCACCGCTATAATCGCCGGCTTGACTGTGTTTCACGGTCAAAATCCACACGCCCGCGGGCAGGCCCATGGGGTCCGGTTCTTCGACTGTAGGTCGAAGACCGGTGCAGAGGCCGCTTTCATGACCGGCGGGCGGAGGTCAAAACCCTTTGAATCGGAGTACCACAATGTCAGCAGTCACGATGCGCCAGATGCTCGAAGCGGGCGTCCACTTCGGCCACCAGACCCGTTTCTGGAATCCGCGTATGGCCCCGTTCATCTTCGGCCAGCGCAACAAGATTCACATCGTCAACCTCGAGACGACGATGGTCAAATACAACGAGGCGATGAATTTCGTCCGCAAGCTCTCGGCCAACCGCGGCACCATCCTGTTCGTCGGCACCAAGCGCCAGGCGCGCGAGATCATCGCCGAGGAAGCCGGGCGTGCCGGCATGCCCTATGTCGACGAGCGCTGGCTCGGCGGCATGCTGACCAACTTCAAGACCGTCCGCCAGTCGATCAAGCGCCTCAAGGACATGGAAGCGATGATCGAGGACGGCTCGACTGCGCGCCTGTCCAAGAAAGAAGCCCTGATGGCCACGCGCGAGCTGGAGAAGCTGCAGAACAGCATCGGCGGCATCAAGGACATGAATGGCCTGCCCGATGCGCTGTTCGTGATCGACGTCGGCTATCACAAGATTGCCGTGTCCGAAGCGCAGAAGCTGGGTATTCCGATCGTCGCCGTGGTCGACACCAACCACTCGCCGGAAGGCATCGATTACATGGTTCCGGGTAACGACGATTCGTCGCGCGCCATTCGCCTGTACGCCCGTGGTGCGGCTGACGCCGTGCTCGAGGGCCGCAGCGCCGCGCTGCAGGACGTCGTCGCAGCCGGGTCCGACGAGTTCGTCGAAGTCGAGGACGAAGAGGCGGCTTCCGACGAGGAGGCCTGAGCGGACAGGGCGGCTCAGGCCGCCCTTTCTCGGTCCCCTCGGAATCAAACACAGAACCGAAATTCAGGAGTCAGCATGGCGGAAATTACCGCAAGCATGGTGAAGGAACTGCGCGAGAAGACGGACGCGCCGATGATGGAGTGCAAGAAGGCGCTGACCGAGGCTGCAGGCGACATCGCCAAGGCCGAGGAAATCCTGCGCGTCAAGCTCGGCAGCAAGGCGAGCAAGGCCGCTTCGCGCGTGACCGCAGAAGGTATCGTCGGCGTGCATGTGAGCGATGACGGCAAGCTCGCGGCGATGGTCGAACTCAACTGCGAGACCGATTTTGTCGCCAAGAACGATGATTTCATCGCGCTCGCCGGTTCGCTGGCCGCGCTGGTTGCCGCGGCCAACCCGGCCGACGTGGCGGCACTGTCGGCGCTGGAGATGAACGGCGCGACGGTCGAGGCGGTGCGCACCGAGCTGGTCGGCAAGATCGGCGAGAACGTTTCGATCCGTCGTTTCGACCGCATCGAGGCGCAGGGCAAGGTGTCGGCTTATGTGCACGGTGGTGCAAAGATCGGCGTGCTCGTTGATCTGGTCGGTGCCGACGACGAACTGGGCCGCGATCTGGCCATGCACATCGCCGCATCCAAGCCGCGAGCGCTGACCGCCGACGACGTGCCGTCCGAACTCATCGAGACCGAGCGGCGCGTGGCTGCCGAGAAGGCTGCCGAATCCGGCAAGCCGGCCAACATCGTCGAGAAGATGGTCGAAGGCTCGGTGCAGAAATTCCTCAAGGAAGTCACGCTGCTGGGGCAGCCCTTCGTCAAGGACGACAAGCACAGCGTCGAGACGCTGCTCAAGGCGCGCAACGCTTCGGTCGCGCGCTTCGTGCTGTACCAGGTTGGTGAAGGCATCGAGAAGAAGGTTTCCGACTTCGCCGCCGAAGTGGCCGCCCAGGCCGCCGCAGCCCAGAAGTAAGGGGCGCGCCAATGACCGCCGCCTACAAGCGCATCATGCTCAAGCTCTCGGGCGAGGCCCTGATGGGGGACGACGCCTACGGCATCAACGATGACGTGGTTTCGCGCATCGTCAGCGAGATCGGCGAAGTGATCGCGCTGGGCGTGCAGGTCGGTGTGGTCATTGGCGGCGGCAACATCTTTCGCGGCATGAAGGGCGCTGCGGCCGGCATGGATCGCGCCACGGCCGACTACATGGGCATGCTCGCGACCGTCATGAACGCGATGGCGCTGGCCGACGCGGTCAAACGCGCCGGGCTTTCGGCGCGCGTGCAGTCGGCGCTGCGCATCGAACAGGTGGTCGAGCCCTACATCCGCGGTCGCGCGATCCGCCATCTCGAGGAAGGGCGCATCGTGATCTTTGCCGCGGGTACCGGCAATCCGTTTTTCACGACCGATACCGCGGCGGCGCTGCGCGGCTCCGAGATGGGTGCGCAGATCGTGCTCAAGGCGACCAAGGTCGACGGCATCTATACCGCTGACCCGAAGAAGGACCCGGACGCCAAGCGCTTTCACCGCATCAGCTTCGACGAGGCAATCGGGCGCAATCTCGAGGTGCTCGACGCAACCGCCTTCGCCCTGTGCCGCGACCAGAAACTGCCGATCAACGTGTTCTCGATCTTCAAGCCCGGTGCGCTCAAGCGCGTGGTGATGGGCGAAGACGAGGGCACGCTCGTTCATTCCTGAGGATTCGACGATGATCTCCGATCTGAATAACACCACCGAGCAGAAGATGCAGAAGTCCATCGATGTGCTCAAGGCGGATCTGGCGAAGGTGCGTACCGGTCGTGCGCATACCGGTCTGCTCGACCACGTCATGATCGAGTATTACGGCAGCATGGTGCCGGTGTCGCAGGTCGCCAACGTGACGCTGATCGATGCGCGCACCATCGGCGTCCAGGCCTGGGAGAAAGGCGTGAGCGGAAAGGTCGAGAAGGCCATCCGTGACAGTGACCTGGGCCTCAACCCGGCCGCGCAGGGCGACCTGATCCGTGTGCCGATGCCGGCGCTCACCGAGGAGCGTCGCAAGGAACTGATCAAGGTCGTACGCAACGAGGGCGAGTCGGCCAAGATCGCGATCCGCAACCTGCGGCGCGACGCCAACCAGAGCCTCAAGGACGCCGTCAAGGATAAGGAAATCTCCGAGGACGACGAGCATCGGGGCCAGGATGCGGTGCAGAAACTCACCGACAAGTATGTCGCCGAAGTCGACAAGCTGCTTGCCGAGAAAGAACACGAGCTGATGCAGATTTGACCCCCCGGGGGGACGCGTCTTCACACGCAGCAAACCTGGGGGCTCTCCGATGGCGAAAGCCACGTTCACCAGCTCGACCCGCGCGGTGCCCGAGGTCGGCGACGTGCCTGCCCACATCGCGGTCATCATGGACGGCAACGGTCGCTGGGCACGGAGCCGTTTCCTGCCGCGCATCGCCGGGCACCGACGTGGTGTCGAGTCGGTCCGGGCGGTGATCCGTGCTTGCATGGAGCGTGGCGTCTCCCATCTGACACTATTCGCGTTCAGTTCCGAGAACTGGCGCCGGCCCAGCGACGAAGTCTCCTTCCTGATGCAGTTGTTCATGCGCGCCTTGCAAAACGAGGTGCGGCGACTGCACGAACACGGCATCCGGTTTCGCGTGATCGGTGACCTGTCGCGCTTCGAGCCGCAACTCATCGAGCTCATCCGCGATGCCGAGAACCTGACTGCCGGCAATGCGAAGCTGACGCTGAGCATCGCCGCGAACTATGGCGGACGCTGGGATATCGTCGGTGCGGTCAATCGTCTCGTCGCCCGTCACCCGGGCCGTAGCGATTTCAGCGAAGACGAGATCGGTGCCGAACTGGCGATGAACTACGCGCCCGAACCGGATCTGTTCATCCGCACCGGCGGCGAGCAGCGCATCAGCAACTTCTTGTTGTGGCAACTCGCCTACACCGAGCTGTACTTCACCGATACCTTGTGGCCGGATTTCGACGAGGCGGCGCTGGATGCTGCGATCGCGTCCTATCGTGCGCGCGAGCGTCGTTTCGGTCGCACCAGCGAGCAACTCGGGTGTGCGTCCAGCGCAACCGAGCGCCCGGATGGCGATGCTTAGGGAGCGTGTCCTCACCGCAGTCGTGCTCGTTGCAGGGCTGCTCGCCGCCCTGTTTCTCGCGCCAGCCGTCGTCTGGCTGATTCTGGTCGCCATCGCATGCGCGCTGGCGGCACGCGAATGGGCCGTGCTGGGTGGATTTTCCGCCACTGAAGGGGCGGGCTATGCCGCCTTCGTCGGGCTGGCATGCGTCGTGGCCGGCGGTTATGTCGATGAAGTGCCTTCACTCGGCCTGCTGTGGCTCTACGCGGCGGCCGCCGTTTTCTGGCTGGTCATCGCGCCGTTGTGGATGCGCCACCGATGGGCGCTGTCCGGACGCGCTGCAGCCGCCGGCGTCGGCATGCTGGTGTTGCTGCCGGCTGCACTCGCGCTGGTGCATCTGCGGGCCGTCGATGTCTGGCTGCCGCTGGGTGCGATGGGGCTGGTGTGGGTGGCCGATATCGCAGCCTATTTCTGCGGACGTCGTTTCGGTCGAATCAAGCTTGCACCGTCGATCAGTCCCGGGAAGACGCGAGAGGGCGCACTCGGTGCAATCATCGCGGTGATGCTGGCCGGTTTGGTCTTGTACGCCGTCGGCGACGGGGCCTTGCGCCAGTTGCCGCTCGTGGCCTGGGTCGCTCTACTGGTGGTGCTGACGCTGCTGAGCATCGGCGGCGATTTGTTCGAATCGCTGCTAAAGCGGCAAGCCGGGCTGAAGGATTCGGGTACGCTGTTACCGGGCCACGGTGGCGTGCTCGACCGCATCGACAGCCTGACCTCCACCTTGCCCGTGATCGGCCTGGTGGTCGTGATCCTCGATTTTCTGACATGAGTCCGCAAGCCGTGCGCAATCTCGTCATTCTCGGTGCGACCGGCTCGATCGGCGCTTCCACGCTCGATGTCGTCGCACGCCACCCGGATCGATTCGCAGTGTTCGCGCTGAGCGCGCACCGGCAGGTGGGGCGGTTGTTCGAGCAGTGCCTGCAGTTTTCTCCACGGTTCGCCGTGGTCGCATCGGCCGATGATGCGTGTGCGCTGGATGGTCGGCTGCGCGAGGCCGGCAGCCGCACCAAGGTACTGACCGGCGAAGCCGCGCTGGCCGAAGTCGCCGCACACCCGCAGGTTGATGTGGTCATGGCGGCCATCGTCGGCGCTGCCGGACTGCTGCCGACGCTGGCCGCGGCGCGTGCGGGAAAGCGGGTTCTGCTTGCAAACAAGGAAGCGCTGGTGCTCGGCGGGGCCATGTTCATGGACGCGGTGCGCGCCGGCGGTGGTGCTCTGCTGCCGATCGACAGCGAGCACAACGCGGTCTTCCAGGCGCTGCCCACCGACTATGCGCGTTGTCCCGACGGCGCCGGTGTGCGACGCATCGTGCTGACGGCATCCGGTGGCCCGTTCCGTGACTGGCCGGCCGAGGCGCTCGCTGGCGTGACGCCGGAGCAGGCCTGCGCGCACCCGAACTGGGTGATGGGGCGCAAGATCTCGGTCGATTCGGCGACGATGATGAACAAGGGCCTGGAAGTGATCGAGGCGCACTGGCTGTTTGGCGTGGCCGTAGATCGCATCGATGTGGTCGTGCATCCGCAGAGCGTGATCCACTCGATGGTCGAGTACGTCGACGGTTCGGTCGTGGCGCAACTGGGCAACCCCGACATGCGCACGCCGATCGCGCACGCACTGGGATTTCCCGAGCGCATCGACGCAGGCGTCGGCTCGCTCGACCTGTGCCAGATCGCGCGCCTGAGCTTCGAAGAGCCCGATTTCGTCCGTTTCCCGTGTCTCGCGCTGGCCTATGACGCCCTGCGCGAGGGCGGCGCAGCGCCAGCGGTGCTCAATGCGGCCAACGAGGAGGCGGTAGCCGCCTTCCTCGCCGGGCGCCTTGCTTTCACCAAGATCGCGGACGTAATTGCCGCAACCCTGGAACGTGCCTGCGACCTGTCGGTCGAATCCGCGCAGGCCATCCTGGACACCGATCGCAGTGCGCGCGTTCTCGCGCGCGAGTCGATCAGCAAACGCGAGACGAAATGAATCTGCTTGAGTACCTCATCCCGTTCGTCCTCGCGCTTGGTGTGCTGATCTTCATCCACGAGTTGGGCCACTATCTGGTTGCGCGCTGGTGCGGGGTCAAGGTGTTGCGCTTCTCGGTTGGCTTCGGCCATCCGCTGCTCAAGTGGTCCGTGGGGCGTGACCGCACGGAATGGGTGCTCGCCGCGTTTCCGCTGGGCGGCTACGTGAAGATGCTCGACGAGCGCGAGGGCGAAGTGGCGGCGGCGGATCTGCCGCGTTCGTTCAATCGTCAGTCGGTGTGGCGCCGCTTTGCGATCGTGTCAGCCGGACCGCTCGCGAACTTCCTGCTCGCCATCGTTCTGTACTGGGGTCTGTTCTCTTCGGGAACCGAGGAGCTGCGCCCGCGCCTGGCAGTGACCGAAGCGGTGCAGAGCGTGGCGCGCGAAGCCGGAGTGCGTGACGGCGACACGGTGCTGGCGGTCGACGGCGAAGGCGTCAGAAGTTGGACGGATCTTCGCTGGTTGCTGTTGCGCGAGGTGCTCGATCGCGGTCAGACCCAGGTGCATGTGCGCACCGAACAGCAGGTCGAGACGGTCCGCACGATGGATTTCAGTGATATACGCGTCGACGATGGCGATGGCGACCTGATTGAGCGAATCGGCCTGCGACCGTGGCGACCAGTGATTCCGCCGGTAGCCGGTCGTATTCTCGAGGGCGGTCCGGCCGACCGCGCCGGGCTGCGCGAAGGCGACCGCATCGTGTCGATCGAGGGCCGTGAGATCGAAACCTGGAGCGCGCTGGTCGAGGCGATCCGCGAGCGCCCCGGCGTGCCGCTCGCCACGCGCGTCGAGCGCGATGGCGCACAACGGGAGCTGAGCGTAACGCCGGAGGTGGCCGAGGAGGGCGGTGAGCGCTTCGGGCGCATCGGGATCGGCGCCGTCGATGTGCCCGAGTTGCGCGAGCAGATGTTCACGACGGTGCGCTATGGACCCGTCGAGGGGCTGACGCGCGCGATTGGCAAGACCTGGGATACGAGCGTGCTGACGCTCAAGATGATCGGGCGCATGCTCACCGGTGATGTGTCTTGGAAAAACCTCTCCGGCCCGGTCACGATCGCCGATTACGCAGGACAGACGGCACGCCTGGGATTGGCTCACTATCTGGGTTTCGTGGCATTGATCAGCATCAGCCTGGGGGTGCTCAACCTGCTCCCGATCCCGGTGCTGGATGGCGGGCATTTGCTGTATTATGTTGTGGAGATTTTGAAGGGTAGCCCCGTTTCCGAGCGCACGATGCAGATCGGACAACAGGTCGGCTTGGTGGTACTGGCGATGCTGATGGCGTTTGCGTTCTACAACGACATTTCGCGGCTGATTTCCGGTTGAGAGCCGAATGAGATTGAAACTCCTGAGCGGGCTGGTGGCAGCCCTTTTTGTTGCCGGCCCGGTTCTTGGCTTCGACGCGTTCGAGGTCAGGGATATTCGGGTGGAGGGCATTCAGCGTACAGAGGCGGGTACGGTCTTCAATTACCTGCCCGTGCGCGTCGGTGACACCTTTACCGAAGAGCAGGCGGCCACCGCGATCCGCGAACTGTTCGCGACCGGGTTCTTCAGCGACGTGCGCATCGAGGTCGAGGACGAGGTTATCGTCGTCATCGTCGATGAGCGCCCGGCCATCGCCGACATCACCTTCGTCGGATTGCGCGAGTT
>JACESY010000035.1 GCA_013911595.1 Azoarcus sp. | reverse complement strand
CCTTCGCGGTTCGACGGTGCGAAGCGTGTCGGCGGTGGCCGCGAGATGAGCGTGGCCGAAGCGTCGGTCCGGCTCGAGGTACGCACCCTCGGCCCATTCGTTCCAGGCGTTGACGAACACGTACTGCAGCTCGGGCGGGTTGTGGCGGTGGGTGTGGGAGGCCGCCAGCCTCAGCCAGTTCGCGTAGGCCGATGGGCTCGCGTGATGGAAGACGCGACCGCGGCCGTTGCGCCGCGCGTCATTGTCCCAGCCTGTCATCACGCCGTGCAGCATCGGGAACGGCTTTGCCGTCTCCGGGTACTTGCCCAACGCCGACAACAGCACGGTCTCGCGATAGTCGAGTACCTCGCCCGCGAAGGCCCGATCGATGAAGGTCAGCGAAGGGTTGATCGGCGGCATGTTGCGCAACTGGTGTGGCGGGAATTCGACCGCAACGTCGAAACCGAAGGGACGTGGATCGTCGATGTCGAACGAACATACGGCGGCCAGACAGATCTCGCCGATGTCGTTGTCGCGGCACCATTGGCGCCAGCGCTGCGCCGTGGCGCGCGCGTCGTCGAGCAGCGAGGCACGATAGACCAACAGCAGGGGTTTGCCGTCGACGCGGATGTAGCGGGCATCGCGCAGATAGGGCGCGATGTGCTCAATGAAGCGCAAGTCGTCGCGCGGCGAGTGCGACTGCGCCATCAGCACCTCGTCCTCCTGCCCGTCCCAGCGCCGCGTCCAGTTCTCGTTGGCCCAGCACAGGCAGAACGGCATGTCGAGCGAGGCGTCGGCGAGGAAGTTCTCGAGCGGCCGCTCGAGCAGCGTGCGACCGTTGAACCAGTAGTAGTAGAAGCAGAAGCCATGAACGCCATGGCTGCGCGCGAGCTCGATCTGGTGCGCCATGATTTCCGGTCGGTTCAGGTCGTAGTAGCCTAGGTCCGTCGGAAACCTTGGCTGCTCGTGGCCGATGAAGCGCGGTACGGCCTTGCTGACGTTGGTCCATTCGGTGAATCCGGTGCCCCACCAGTGATCATTTTCGGGGATCGCATGGAACTGCGGCAGATAGTAGGCGATGACCTTGAGCGACGGCTGTGCGGGCAGGTCGTCGCGCCTCACCCGCGGACGGAATTCTGCGTGACGACCGCGCTTCGTTGCGCGTGCCAGCACCTGCGCCTCGTGGCGGCGCAGATCGTCCGCGTCGGCGACCTGCGGCTTGGGGGAGAGATCGGTGCTCGCCAGCCCGGATGCCTTGCACAGGGCGTGGAAGCCCAGCGCCAACGCCTGCTCGTCGGAGGCCGTGGCGTTGGCATGTCTTTGCGCAAGTGCGTTGTACAGACCCCCGCGCAGGAAATGCATTGGCTGGGGAAAGAAAAAGGTGTCGGCAAACGCCTGCAGCGGCAATCCGAGCTGCTTCGCCAGCCGTGGCACCAGGGTGTCGTCGCCGGCGCGCTCCAGCGCGATGCGCGGAAGGCCGGCCGGAGTCGCCAGGCCGATCTGCGGCGTTTCGGTTATGGCGGCGACCGCGGTATCCAGATAGTCGCTGTCGAGTAGCGAGTGCGCGAACGAGCGGACGATGCGCCGATCAACCTCGTCCAGATCCGCCAGCCGGTAGTCGATGCGACAGACGAGGTCGCTGTCGGATGGAGGCGCGATTGAGCTTGCCGACGCGAATGCCTGAAGGAATGCGATCGTTGGGGTGTCGGTTCGCTCGCGCACGGACACGGCGATAGTGGTTCGCTCGGCGTCGTCGATCTGCGTCGCCCTTGCCGTGATGGTCGGATCGTCAGTCGCAACGTAGACAATCAGGCGGTTGCGCGTCGCGGCGGAAGTGTTGGCGACTTCAGTCATCCGCCCCCCCGCGCCGGCGCAGCACGATCAGTGCCTGTGGCAGGTAGCCGCGGTCGTCGATGTACTCGAGCAGTTCGAAGTCCCGAGTCCAGTGGCGTTCGACGTAGCCCGGCGGCACGAGCGCCTCGCCGTAGAAATCCGACGGACGTGCCGCGCCCCCGCCGGTGGGGGAAAACAGGAACTCGCCGGCATCGTAGGCACGCTCGCAGGCTGAGCGATCCACGAAGGAGCGCGCCAGGTTCTGGTGCCAGGGGTGATCAAAACTGTCGCGGCTACGCATGCGCTCGCAAACTTCGAGAAACGTGCGTCCTTGCGTCGTGATGGCGACGATGCCGCCCGGACGGAGCACGCGGGCAAACTCGGCGATCCACGCATTGGCCGCATGCTCGGCGAGATGGGAAAAGACCGAATACGCCACTACGAGGTCGAAATCGGCGTCTGCGAGATCGCTCGGCGGCAACGACGGTACGGTCTCGAAGCGGCCATAGGGAAAGGTTTCACGGCAGACCTTGATGTAGCTCGGGTCCACGTCGACGCCGACGATGTTGCTTGGCAGGAAATCCCGCATGAAGATGCGGGCGTAGCGACCCCAGCCGGTGCCGAAGTCCAGCAGCCGTCGATTTCCGTCCCACACGTGCCCGTGACGGGCACAGATGTCGCGTACCGCGCGGAAGAACATCATGCCCTCGCGCAACGCCCCTTCGTTGCTCGATCCGACCATGCCCACCTGCAGTGCTTCGGGCGGGAAGCCGGGCAGCGGGAAACCCTCGAAGCTCGGCACTTCGACACTGCGCAGCAGCGCGCGCAGCCATTGCTCGTCGTCGAGCGCATGGATGCGCTGCCAGGCTTCGTCGAGTCCGGGCATGGAGCGGTCCAGCCGCGGCAGTTTGAGTTCGGCGCGCAAGTCGTCGACGAGGGCCTGCAGCCGCCTCGACTCATCGGTCTGCGCGCGCAGCGCTCGTTCGAGTTCTACGATGTGTTCGTCCTTGCGTCGCTGCTCCGGCGTCGGCGCCCGCAGATCGTTGACGAGTCGTGCCCAGGCGACCGGCGACAACGGCGCACGTGCCGCACCGATCAACTGCCGCGCCAGCGCCAGCGCGTGTCCGCCGGCGTCGCCTTGTCTGAGGGCCGGGCTGATCTGCGCCAGCGCCTGTTCGACGTCACCACCGGTTGCGAGCAATTCCGCTCTGCGCAGCGCGATGACCGATGGCGCCTGATCACACTCCAGCGCCGCACCGAGCAGGTCGCATGCGGCCTCGAGGTCGTCGCGCATCACGGCGATCGCGGCGAGGTCGTTGTAGACCTCCCAGCAGGGGGTGCCGTCGGCGACGAGTTCCGACAGGATCTGGAAGGCTTCGCCAAGCGCGCCGCTGTCGAGCAGCGCGCGCGCCTCGGCGTGTCGGGCAAGATCGGCTTCGCGGCGATCAGAAGTGTCGGGGCCGGTATCGTGCATGGCAATTGTTCCAGAGTGTCGTTTGAGTTTCGGCTGGCGGACTGCGAGGGCGTCCCGATTTCCTAATCGTTGCTGTGAGTCGATTCACGCAGGTCGACGAGCAGTCGCGCCCATCGGATCGGATCGAGTGCCCCGCAGCTTCCCAGCGCCTTGCGCAGGAGCTCGAGTGCCTCCGGGTCGCCATGTCCTTTGCGCAACACCGGGCTGAGGACATCCAGTGATTCCTCGTGTCTGCCAGCATCGATGAGCATGCGTGCCAGTTCCCGATGTGCTGTGGCCGGCGGGTCTTCACGTTCGCACGCATGGGTCAGGAACTCCTCGGCTATGCCGATCTCGTTCTGACGGATCGCGATCTGTGCGATATGAAAATAGGGCTCCCACAGCTGGCTGCCTTCGTTGGCCAGACCCTGCAGCAGAGTGAATGCGCCTGCAAGATCGCCGCTTTCCAACAGACGCAGTGCAGTCTGGGTCGTGATCCGCTGGTCGGCAGTTCGCGGATCGACTGGAGTGGGCGATGCTTGTTGCACGCTGTGGGCAGACTCGCGTTTGGGTGGGGTCTGGTCCGTGCCTTCCCGTCTTCGCAGCGTTCTGTTGGGAGATGCGGTCTTGCGAATGATCCGACTCTTCGCTGGTGGGCCCGAATGTTCGATCAGTTCGATCTTGGGTGCCAGGTCGCCCGCTGCCGGTGTCTGCGGTCGGTCCTTGCGTTCACGCCGCGCGTCGACTTCGGACAGGATCAGCTTGAGTACATGATCGGGCTCGAACGGCCCGACCCGCGGCTTCGGCGGCGCAGGCGGGTTGGCCATGTGGCACTGGAAGTCCGCATAGGCGCTCAAGCTGCATCCCGGCACTCCGGCGAGAAACTCGTGCTGTGCTCCCGCGGGCAGATAGTCCTCGAGAAAATTGATGCACGGCGTTCCCATGTATGCGGCCTCGACGCTGATGCTGCTCAGTCCGTTCGACAGGATCAGGCGCGAATCCAGAATGAGTTCGCCGGCAGGCGTTTCGGCTGGAATGACGGTCGCGCCCCGTTCGGCGAAACAGGCCTCGAATTCGGCGGTGCCGGGCCATTTCGGAAACTTGATCGGAACGCCGTCCGACAGGATGGGTTCAAGCTTTCGATAGGCTCCCTCGATGCCCATATTCTGCCGATGCCAGCATATGTCGGAGAAAAGGAGAACCGCGTCGAAGCGGCGTTCGGCAAGGGGTTTGCAGTGGCCCTTGAGCCCGATCCAGCCCACAGTCTCGAATCGCTCGGGACGGCGGCCGTAGCCGAAGAATGCGGTCGGCCAGAGAACGAGGTCGAACGCCGACAGGAGCGCCGGCTCGTTGACGACCAGCGGTGTGCCGAGATCATGTGGGTAGAACACGGACAGCAGGGGCTTGCAGTGGTCGAGGATCTCGAGCAGATCGCAGCCGACATGAACGTCCGGGTAGAAGTCGGCGAGTACGGCCCGATCGCGGGTGAAGTGGGCCGAAGTGAGCAGAATGAACGGACGTCCGACGAGCTGTGACAGTTCGCGTTTCTTGTCCGGGTCGGGAAGCCGGAGGACGTCGTATCCGGCCTGCTCGACGAAACGGGAGAAGTCCGGGAATACATCTTCGGACCCATAGCCCCAGAATACGAACGCGGGTGTTTCAGACATCAGCATCTCGCGCGGGGTCGTGAGGCTGCACGACGCGAAACGAGGCCGTAGGGAACTTCGAGGCGATCAAGTGCAGGATCGGCTGAGAGTCAGTTGCGGATTCCGTGCGGTCGATCACGACGAATCCGCGGGATTCGTGGCGCCGCGTCGTATAGGGCCCGACCGCGTCATGCGACAGTCGCCTGATCTCGGTGAAGCCCGCGAGATGGAGGCGCTCGCGGACCGCGTCGTCCGGCCAGTACTGCGTGTCGATCGACAGGATCAGTTGCCGCCGGACTTTCGCGCAGATTCGCTCGGGCAGTCCCCGGCAATTGACAACGAGAGATGCCAGATTTGGGTCCGGGATCCAGATCGTATCCACTGCGTCCAGTTCATCGGGCCAGCTTTCGATGTCGCAAGTGAGCTTCCTTCGGTCTCCGGACCCAGTGGCCGATTGCCAGGATGTCGCCCACGCAGGCCCGTTGACGGACTGCAACCGCATTTCGATCGAGCGGCCCGCATCTGTCGCGAGGAACATGTCCGAATATTCCCAGGCCGGCGTCGTGAGAATCGCGAGAACCTGCCCCTGTAGGTCAATGCCATGAAGCCGGCGAACGCGGATGTAGGGGGCGTCGAGCAGGTATGCAGACCCGTCCGGATAGAACGCGGCCCCGATCTGTTGATGGATGCGTTTCAAGTGTTCCGGGGCTGCGTCATCGTCGAGATCCGCAGGAAGCAGTCCGTGCGGCACCGCGGTCGCGATTCTCTGGTGCGCGCTCGGAGTTTTCATCCCACCATGCAGTTCAGCGATTCGCTGGTTCAGCGCGTCCAGTTGAGAGCAGTGCGATTCGATGAGTTTGCGCATCGCCTGGAACTCGCCCTTGAGCATCTCCTGGGTGCGGAGTGCCTCGATCAGCAGCGGGCTCGGATGATCACGGTCCGTCATGGCCTGCTCCGGTACGCGCGAATTCGAACCACCAGACTGCCGAGTCTGTGCGGTGGCGGTAGAGCTCACCCGAGCGAAGCACCGACCACCCGTGCGCTTCCCCGATCCCGACCATTTCGCTCGGCGTTCGGTAATACGCGGTGTAGGGTTCGCCGAGTTCCGCGGAGAAGAAGTTGATCAGGTCGATGCGCTTGTCGAGAGAGATCGACGATCTGATCAGGAGCCGCGATTCATCGTGCGAGAAACGGTCGATGTTGCCAAAGAGTCGTTCCAGTTGAAGGTCGTCGAGGCATGGGGTGATGCCGGATAGCAGGATGATGTCGAATGCCTCGTCCGATTCGAACTCGGTGACGTCGTCTACCTCCAGTTGCACTTGTGGAGCCGTCGTTGATAGTCTGGATCGCGCCAATCCGATGAGTTCTTCGGCGTAGTCGACTCCGGTGACGCGTTCGAAATTTCCGGAAATCTCGGCCAGATGCCGTCCGTCGCCGCAGCCCAGGTCAAGGAGTGTTCGCGCGTCCGCGCGAGCCGCTGCTTCGATGATCAATGCGCATTCCCGAGCGGTCTGCTCGCGCACCTTGTCTTGATCGCCGTGAAAGCTGCCGAGCGTAGTCACCCCCGCGGGGAGGTCTCGGGCCTTTGCCGCACGAGACGACCAGAACGACCGCAGGCGGGAGCGTACCGCCGTCGACGACACATGTGCCGTGCGCACGATCCTCGCGACGCGTATGTCGTTCGTCGCGCAGTAGTCGAGTGTCTTCTGTTGTTCGGGATAGCGTGAATCGCTGCCGTACTCTTCGCCGCATGCGAATACGTCGATGTCGAGGGCGTCGAGCAGGGGGCCCTGGAACACGTCCGAGTAGCTGACCACCTCGTCGACGAAGCGCAGTTGCTCGATCAGCGCGATGCGTTCGGCCAGGGGGGTAACCAGGTCGACGTGCTTCTGTCGTTCGACGGCCCGATCCTCCTGAACCGCAACAACCAGGTGGCTGCCATGAGAGCTAGCGGCCATCAGGTAATTGAGATGGCCAATGTGAAAAACGTCGAAGACACCGGGGGCGAGTACTTTGGTCATCGTCGGGCGCGCCTCATGCAAGCCGATTCTGTCTTTCCCGCCCACCATTGGCGACGTAGCCGATGCGACCCAGTCGTTGGCCTGCCATGCAGTGTATGGCAGCCGCGCGGGGTTGGTGGGGGGATAAACGCACGTACATGGTCGTGTCTCCGTCGCTCAATGGTCAGCAGTTCGTGAGCTGGACGACGCCAGCACGACGTCGATGACGCGTTGTTGGTCGCTCGGGCTGAGAGATGGATGGATCGGCAGACAAAGAACACACTGAGCCAGGGCGTTCGCGTTTGGGAGTAGGTCGCGCGCGGCACTGGGCAGGCCGCGATACATCGGGAATGAACTGATCAACGGGTAGAAGTAGCGGCGCGCGTGGATGTTGTGCGTCTTCAGCCGTTCGAACAGGGCGTCGCGGCTTTCGGGGTGTTCGGGGTGTACGAACAACGGACAGTATGCGTGGTTCCATTCAGTCCCGTCAGGCACCGGCAGCAGATGCAGCGTCTGGATTTCACGGAACGCTTCGTGATAACGCCCGGAGATTGCGGCGCGTTTGGCGAGCACCGTATCCATTTCTTCGAGCTGCAGCAGCCCGATTGCCGCGCCCAGTTCGTTCATCTTGCCGTTGATGCCGGGAGCAACCACCGTGACCTCGTCGGCGAAGCCGAAGTTCTTCAGATAGTCGATGCGCTGCTTGATCTTCGCGTTCGGGCAGATGATTGCGCCGCCCTCGAAGGTGTTGAATACCTTGGTGGCATGAAAACTCAGGACGGACAGATCGCCGTGGCGCAGGATGCTCTCGCCGCACTGGCGCACGCCGAAAGCGTGCGCGGCGTCGTAGATGACCTTCAGCCCGTAGGTGTCGGCAATGCGTGCGATACGGTCAACGTCGCACGGGATGCCGTAGCAGTGCACGGGCAGGATTGCCGTGGTAGCCGGAGTAATGGCTTCTTCGATGCGTTCGGGGTCGAGGTTGCAAGTGACCGGGTCAACGTCAACGAACACCGGTTTGATGGCGTTCCAGTAGAGCGAGTGGGTGGTGGCCGGAAAACTGTAGGGCGTTGTGATCACTTCGCCCGTAATACGTAGGGCTTGCATCGCAGTCACCAGTGCGAGCGTGCCGTTTGCGAACAGGCTCAGGTGTTCCACGCCGAGATATTCCGCCAGGGTCTGTTCGAACTGCTGGTGGAACGGGCCGCCGTTGGTCAGGCGCTTGCTGGACCAGATGCGCTCCAGGTAAGGCAGGAACGCTTCCAGCGGCGGCAGGTGCGGTTCCGTGACGAAGATCGGAGGCGGCTGGCTCATGGCGTCGGGAGCGAACGAGGCGTGCGCGGATGTCATCGGGACAGTCTATAGGGCAGTGCGTGTCGCCAAAAGCCGATCAGACGAACAATTTTCGCCCAATCCCTTCAATTGGCGGCATCCGTTGGCAGTGCACGCGCTTCACCCCGCCACCAGCACCCGGTTCTTCCCCGCACGTTTGGCCGCGTACATGGCCTTGTCGGCGCGGTCGATGGCTTCCGCCGCGGTCTCTTCGGCGCCGATGCAGGCGATGCCGGCGCTGAAGGTGATCAGTATGCGGCTGTTGTCGGCAAGAAAGATGTGCTTGGTCAGCGCGCGCTGCAATCGCGTCATGATCTCGGCGGCCTGCTCCACGTCGGCGTCGGGCAACAGGACCAGGAATTCCTCGCCACCAAGTCGGCCGATGACATCCTGCTGGCGTAGCGAACCGCGCGCGACGTCGGCCAGGTGGCGCAGCGCCTCGTCGCCGGTGCGGTGGCCGAAGGTGTCATTGAGCTGTTTGAAGTTGTCCAGATCCAGCACGCCAACGCACAGCACCGCGCTGTGGCGGCGTGCGCGCGAGATCTCGCGCGCGATCGCTTCGTCCAGGCCCTTGCGGTTGAGTACGCCGGTGAGCGGGTCGTAGCGCACCAGTTCGCTGGTTTCGTCGAGTTCGCGTTGCAAGCGCGTGATCAGCGAGTTGGCCGCCTCGACCTGTTCGCGCAGCGCGCCGATTTCGGCGCTGGAACGCTGCGCGGTTTCCTGCACGACGCGCGTCTCGTCGAGCAGGGTCTCGACGACGCTCGACAGTTCGGAGACGTCGCCCGCGCCGCGGATGCGCACTGCGCACTCGGACAGCGTCTGATGGTAATGGCTGGTGGATTCGGACAGACCGACGAGGCGGTCGACGAAGCCGCCCAGCATGCTCTTGAGGCGCTCCTGCGCGTCGGTGAGTTGGCGCTTGAGGTGACGTTGCTTGTCGATCACGTCGCGTAGGCGGCGCTCGAGTTCGTCGAGCGCGCGGATGTCGAGCGGGCGCTCGAACAGCTGGCCGAGGGCTTCGACCTGACCGTGCAGCCATTGGTCGTCGACGACGAGCTCGCCGATGTTGTCGACGATCAGGCGCAGCAGGTTGAGCAGCGAGGCGCGGATCGCGCGCTGGTCTTCGCCGGCCCATTCGAGCTTGGCTTCGAGCGCGCGCAGGCGCGCGCCCAACGCCTCGTCCGCGGCGTCCGGCGTGCTGTCCTGCTCGATCGCGTCGGCGATGGAGCGCGCCTCCTGCGCGAGCACGGTCTCCTCGCCGACCAACGGCGCGACGCCGTGGCGTAGCAGCAGCGTGAGCCAGGCCGAGAAAGACGGTTGCAGGGCGGGAGTGTCTTCCGATGGCTCCTGAACACGGCGGCGCTCCGTGGCCGCGGCGTTGGCCGAGTCGGATGTGTCCTCGTTCCAGTGGTTCAGGCGTTCGGCCAGCGGTTCGCGCTGCCAGCCCTGCACTAGACCGTTGAGCCGTGAGAACAGGCTCTCCGGGTTGGTCATGTTGGCGGCCAGCACGTGGTCCACGGCGGCGCGTTTGCGGGCACGTGTGAGGTTCTGATGCGAGGTGTCGAGCAGGCTGACCAGGTCGCGTAGCAGCTCGGCCCAGGAAGGCCGTGTCGCGGCCAGTGCGGAGAAGGTTGCCTCAAGCGCTTCGTGCACCTGATCCCAATTGCGCGAGTCGACCGCCCGCGCGAAGCGCGTCGCGAGTTGTTCGCGTTCCGGCGTGTCGCGTGGCAGGCTTGCCGCAATCGCCGTCAACGCCTCCGACGGGAAGTCGCCGACCGGCTGGCCGGAAATCTCCGAGTAGGCCGCGCGAAAGTTATCGGGCGTCGGGGCGACGCGTTTGAGGGCGAGTTGGCGTAGCGCCTCGCGCGCGATGTCGAGCGGTTGCAGGGGAAGTTTACTCATGTTCTTCCGTTGCGATGCCTGCCCGGGCGGCGGCAAGACCTTGACCGATATTCTTAAAGTATAACCGCGCAGCGCACGGGGTTCGCTCTCGCGGCCGACGGTGGCTGCTCGCGCTATCCTAGGTGGCCTTGACCCCGCGAGACTTGATCCCGATCACATGAATCGCTCTTCACCCCCGTCCTTTGAATCCCGCTGGCTGGCCGAAGCCGTGCGTCAGCGCGAACGCGCCGGCGGCCGACTGGCCGACCGCGAGGCGATGCGGCGCGCACGAGCGTGCGCTCACAGTGCCGAGACGCGGATCATTGCGAGGGCCGAGTTGCTGGGCGAGGAAAGCGGGCTGGCCGCGGCGCTGCAGACCTGGCGCACGCGCATCCGCGCTGCTGCGGCCTTGTTCGGCGTGCTTGCCTTCCTGGCCGGGGTGGGTGCGGCCCTGGCGGCCGCGGGTGACGGCGTGCGCGCGATCAACGTGGTGTGGGCACTGGGCGCTCTGCTCGGCGTGCATCTGGTGATGCTCGTGCTGTGGGCCGGCGGCTTTGCGCTCTCGGGCGGCGGCTCGCTGGGGGTCGGTGCCTTGTGGAACTGGCTGGCACGACGCCTGGCGGGCGACGCGTACGAGGTCGCGTCGGCCTTTGCCGGGCTGCATGCCCGCGCCGGGCTGGTGCGCTGGTGGCTGGCGACCGTCACGCACGGTATTTGGTCGGCGGCGCTGGTCGGTGCGTTGGTCGGCCTGTTGGTGACCTTTCTCTTGCGCGATCACGCCTTCATGTGGGAAACCACGCTGTTGCCGGCGGAGTTCTTCGTCGGCTTCGTTGCGGCGGCCGGATGGCTGCCCGCAAAACTTGGCTTCGCCGTGCCCGATGCGGCCGCTGTCGCGGCCAGCGGCGGCGCGCCGTTCGCCCAGGAGGCCGCGCGCCAGGCCTGGGCGTCATGGCTGCTGGGCTGTGTCGTGGTCTATGGGCTGATGCCGCGTCTCGCACTGTGGGCCGGCTGTGCGCTGCGTCTTTCGCGGGGGCGCGCCGCATTGCGCCTGGACACGACCTTGCCCGGCTTTGCCGCGTTGACCGACGAACTGGCGTCGGGGAGCGAGCGCATGGGCGTGACCGATGCGGCGCCGGCCCGCATCGAGATCGGTCGCATCGAAGGGGCGGTGCGCTTTGCCGATGCGGCCGCAGTGGTGGCCATCGAGTTGCGGCCCGCGGTGGCCTGGCCTCCCGACTGGTTGGGCGCGGCACGCGACCTCGGCGTGGCCGATTCGCGAGAGCAACGCGCGCGGATACTTCGCGAACTCGGTGCTGCGCCCGTGCGGCGTCTGCTGGTCGCCTGTGATGCGCGTCTCTCGCCTGATCGCGGCAGCCTCGCGTTGATCGCCGATCTGTCGCGACGGGCGGGCGAGACGCGCGTCTGGCTGGTCGGCGTCGACGCCGCTGATGCCGAGCGCGTGCAGCGCTGGCACGAGTCGCTTGGCCAGATCGGATTTGCCGACGCGGCCGTGTTCGGCGGCGCCTTGCAGGCCGGCGCCTGGGTCACGGGAGGGGAGCATGGCTGATCCACGACGTCCGGTGCGTATTGCCGTGGTCGGGCACACCAATACGGGCAAGACCTCGCTGCTGCGCACGCTCGCGCGCGACACGGGTTTCGGCGAAGTCTCGAGCCGGCCAAGCACCACGCGCCACGTTGAGGGTGTGCGCCTGCTCGCCGACGGCGAGGTACTGGTCGAACTGTTCGACACGCCCGGCATGGAAGACCCGATCGCGCTGCTCGAAGTGCTCGAGGCCATCGACGCGCCGCAGGGCGAACGCCTGGACGGGCCGGCGCGCATCGAGCGCTTCCTGGCCGGCGAGCCGGCCGCAAGACGCTTCGAGCAAGAGGCCAAGGTGCTGCGCCAGATGCTCGCCAGCGACGCCGGCTTCTATGTCGTCGACGCGCGCGACCCGGTGCTCGCCAAGCACCGCGATGAACTGACCATCCTCGCCGCGTGTGCCGTGCCGTTGCTGCCGGTACTCAATTTCGTGCGCAGCGCGGAGGCGGACGAGTCGGCCTGGCGCGAGGCGCTTTCGCGCCTGGGACTGCACGCCGTGGTGCGCTTCGACACCGTTGCGCCCGAGCGCGACGGCGAACGACGCCTGTACGAGAAGCTCGCCACCTTGCTCGATGACTACCGCCCCTCGCTCGACCGGCTGATCGCCTGCCGCGAGCGCGAGGCGGCCGAGCGTCGTGCCGATGCACTGCGACTGGTCGCCGCGCTGCTCGTGGATGTGTCCGCAGTACGCGTCAGTGCGCCCGCCGACGACGAGCAGGCACGGCCTGCCGTCGAGGCCTTGTCCGACGCCGTACGCGCACGCGAGCAGCAATGTGTCGACGCCTTGCTCGCGCTGTATCGCTTTCGCAGCGACGACGTCGATGCCGACGAACTGCCGCTGGTCGAAGGGCGTTGGGAAGAGGACGTGTTCAGCCCCGAGGCGCTGCGCGCGGTCGGCATCAAGCTGGGTACCGGCGCGGCGGCCGGCGCGGCCGCGGGCGTCGGCGTGGACCTGATGTTCGGCGGTCTGACGCTGGGCGCGGCGGCCGCCATCGGCGCGCTCGCCGGCGGTGGCGCACGGGCCGTGATGCACTACGGCGACCGCCTGCTAGGCGCCGTCACCGGGCGACGCACGCTCGCCGTCGACGACGCCATCCTGCGCCTGCTGGCGCTGCGCGAACTGGCGTTGGTGGCCGCGCTGGAATCGCGCGGCCACGCCGCCACCGCGCCGCTGCGCCGCGATGCCCGCGTAGAACAATGGCGCGAGGGCGCGTTCACCAAGCCGCTCGAACGCGCACGCGCCCACCCCGAATGGTCCGAACTGTTGGGCGAGGCGGAAGATGCGGATGGGCGCGCGCGTGCGATCGATGCGTTGGCCTCGGAACTGTCGCGGATGGAGTCGGAGGCGGGTTGAGTCGCGTGCGCGGGCTTGCACTCAGCCCTGATCCGCGGCAGGTGAGTTCTCGCTCAGGGTGCGCAGCACTTCGCGGATTTCTCCCAGCGTCATGTCTTCGCTGACGATCTCGACATCGATCTCGACGTCGAAGGTCTGCTCCAGCGCCATCACGAAATCGAGCAATCCGAGGGAATCGAGCTTGAGGTCCGACAAAACCGTATTCAGGTGGGAAGCAGGCAGGTCGGCCTCGAAATGCTCGAGCATTAGTTGATCGAATCGTGCATTGAACTCTTGCGTCATCAAGGGTTTCCGTAGTGTCTGAATACGCCGGTCACCAGCGACTCGGGCCGCACGGCGGACCAGTCGATGTGTTGATGCGCTTCGCGCAGTTCGTCGAGAAAGGCGTCGGTCAGCGCCAGTGCCAATGCTTGCCCGGCACAGGCATGATCGCCCGCGCCGAAGGCCAGCGGGCGCGTCTTGCGCGCCATTGCGTCGGCGTTTGCCCAGGGCAGCATCAGCAGGACGTGGTCGCCCGCCTGGAACGAATGACCCGCCACATCGACGGCGCGCCGTGCGATGCGCCCGATGTAGTTGACCGGCGCGGTACGTGCGTAGAGATCGCTCGCGCTCAACGATTGCAGGGTGATGCTCCGGGTTTCGGTATCCGCTGGCAGCCAGTGGTACAGGAAGGCCGCAATCCCGCCGACGATCGGATCGCGCCCCTGCAGCGCAAAGCTGAGCAGGATCGCGTTGCGCACCTCGTCCCCCGCGTCAGGCGCCAGGTGCCGGACGAATGCGCGAACCTGCGCCGCCTTGGTGGCGAGCTTGCGCGGGTGCAGGACGTATTCGAAGACGGCGGCACCGCCGACGACGCGGTCGTAGAGTCCGTCGGGCACGCCTTCCTCGGCCAGTACCGTGCGCAACATAGCGTCGATCGCCGGGGCCACGACGTCCCTGGACAGGGCTGCGGGTGGCCGTCCGGCCAGGTGGCGGAAGTGCGCTCGTGCGCACGGGCGAAAATGCTTCGCGTCGCGACGCAGGATCCGGGCATAGGCTGCGAGGAAACTCCGGTGCAGCGCGGCGTGCTCGGGCCGGTCGGTCTGCATCGGGTTGTGCGTCAGGAATCCGAGCAGGTCATCCGTGTCCAGGCCCGCATGTTCGCCGTAGCGTCGCACGGCCGCAGTGACCGGGGCGGGCGCAAAGGCGTCGTCGTCGGTCAGGATCGCGTTGGCCGCCTCGCGGGCGCAGACGATGTGCGCGCAGCGGTCTGGGCCATGGATCGACTCGACGGGTTCGTGCCTCGCAGTCTCGCCGGACACGACGTGGCCGCGCTCGCTTGCGAGGCTGCACACGCGTCGGAATACACGGGTCGAATGCAGGGTCGTCATCCGCGCGCGCTCCGCTCGCCCTCGCCGAGACGGCGCAGCACGCGGGCCGGCGCGCCGCCGATCAGGACTTCGGATTCGAAGCGAGCAGCCACCAACGCACCGCCGACAACGCTGCTCCACGCGCCGACCGCGGCCTCGGGCAGGAAATTGGCGCCGGTGCCGATCTCGCAGCCGTCGCCGATGTCGACGTGGCCGGCCGCGTTCACGCCGGGGCCCAGATGCACATGGGCGCCGATGCGGTTGTGGTGGCCGACGCAGCCGGCGCCGTTGACGATGGTGTTGTCCCCGATCACGCTGGCCGCGCCGATCAGTGCGTTCGCACCGATATACGCGCCTTCTCCGATGTGGGCGGTCGTCGCGATGACGGCGGTGGGGTGGATGACGGTGTGCACAGGCAGTGCCGCAGCGCGCAGTTCGTCGAAGATGCGTTTGCGTGCGTGGTTGTCGCCGATGCCGACGATGAAGGCGTCGCAGTCGACGCTGTTCGCGCACGCCAGCGGGCCGAGCACGGGTAGCCCGGCGACTGCAGCCCCGCGCAGTTCAGGGGTGTCGTCGAGGAATCCGGCGGCGCGTACCGGATTCCCGGCACGCGTGGCCGCGAACAGCGCCTCGGCGACAGTCAGGCCATGTCCGCCCGCGCCGATGATCACGATTCGGAGCGCGTGCATCGTTCTGCTGGTTTGCTGATTCCCAGGATTCATGTGGCGGTAGCCCGCTGCGGCCGATTCAGTTTGCGACGTGCTTGCGGAAATCGCTCAGGCGAAAGCCCAGCGCGAACAGGGTCGCAAAGTACACGGCAACGCCGCCGCCGACCAGTGCAGCGAGGTGCGCGATGCGCTCGAGCGCGGTGTAGGCGAGCCAGGTGTGGGTCTCGCCCATGCCCCACCACAGCGCGGCGCCGAGCACGAGCAGCGCGGCGGCGAGTCGCGCGACGAAGCCGCCCCAGCCGGGCAGTGGCGTGTAGGCGCCGCGAACACGCAGCCCCCGGTAGAGCAGGCCGGCGTTGAGCAGCGCGGCCAGGCCGATCGACAGCGCAAGCCCGGTGTGCTGCAGCGGCACGATGAAGATCAGGTTCATCACCTGCGTGGCGGCCAGCGTGATCAGCGCGAACTTGACCGGTGTGCGCACGTCCTGGCGTGCGTAGAAGCCGGGCGCGAGGATCTTGACGGCGATCAGCCCGGTCAGGCCGACGCTGTAGGCGATCAGCGCGGTGCGCGTGTGCAGCACGTCCTCGGGCGTGAACGCGCCGTGCTGGAACAGTGTGGAGATCAGCGGCGCAGCGAGCACGGCCAGCGCCAGCGCCGCGGGCAGAGTGAGCATCAGGGTCAGGCGCAGCCCCCAGTCGAGCATGGACGAGAATTCCTCGGTCTTGCCGTCGGCGTTGAGCCTGGACAGCCCCGGCAGCAGGATGGTGCCGAGCGCCGCGCCTAGCAGGCCGGCGGGGAATTCCATCAGGCGGTCGGCGTAGTACAGCCACGACACGCTGCCGCTTTGCAGGAAGGAGGCGAAGATGGTGTTGATGAACAGCGAGATCTGCGCCACCGACACCGCCAGCATCGCCGGCAGCATGAGCTTTATCACGCGCTGCACGCCGGGATCGGACCACTTCAGGTCGAAGCGCGGCAGCATGCCGATCTTCGCCAGCGGGCGAATCTGCAGCGCGAGCTGCAGCACGCCGCCGATGAATACCGCCCAGGCCAGAGCCAGCACCGGCGGGTCGAACCAGGGTGCGGCGAACAGCGCCATGACGATGAACGACAGATTGAGCAGCACCGGTGTGAAGGCCGGGATCGCGAAGCGGCTCCAGGTGTTGAGTACGCCGCCGGCCAGCGCCACCAGCGACATGAACAGGATGTAGGGCGCGGTGATGCGCGTCATCTCGACGGTCAGCGCGAACTTGTCGGCGTCCGCGGCGAAGCCGGGCGCCGAGATGAAGACCAGCACCGGAGCGGCGAACACGCCGAAGGCCGAGATGACCGTGACGGCCAGCCCCAGCACGGTGGCCACGCGGCTGGTCAGGGTCAGCGCCTCGGCGTCGCCGAGTTGTCGACGGTAGGCGGCGAGGATCGGTACGAAGGCTTGCGAGAATGCGCCCTCGGCGAACATGCGCCGCAGGATGTTGGGCAGGCGAAAGGCGACGAAGAAGGCGTCGGTGGTCGCGCCCGCACCGAAGCTGCGGGCAATCACGAAGTCGCGCACGAAGCCGAGAACACGCGAGAGCAGCGTCATGCTGCTGACCGTGGCGAGGGCGCGGAGGAGATTCATTCGGCGGGCGCGGGCTAAAAGGCGTCATGATACCGGGGAAGAAGCCCGCGGTAGTCCGCTGTCGAGCCACGTGCGACATCCCGGCGACGGCGCCTCATGGCGCACGGTTATCGACGTTCGCTACACTGATGTCGATCTGTGGCTTGCGCATCGAATGCTTGCGCGGTAACATGCCGCGTTTCGTAGAACCCATTAACACGGAAGAATATACATGGCCAACTCGGCACAAGCCCGCAAGCGCGCCCGCCAGGCCGTCAAGGCCCGCGGCCACAACGCCAGCCTTCGCTCGCGCCTGCGTACCGCCATCAAGGCCGTGCGCAAGGCCGTCGCCGATGGTGACAAGGCTGCAGCGCAGACGGTTTTCAGCACCTCGATGAGCACCATCGACAGCATCGCGGACAAGAACATCATCCACAAGAACAAGGCTTCGCGGCACAAGAGCCGCCTGTCGGCTGCGGTCAAGTCGATGGCTGCCTGATTCGCGCATCACGCGCATTGAGACGGCGACTTCGGTCGCCGTTTTTGTTGGGCTTGCGAGCCGGCAGGTCGCCCGCATTCTGTACTTCGCAGGCGCATTCGCTTAAAATTGGCCGCTTGAATCCCCACGGCGGCGCCTGCCGCCGTGCGTGTTTCTGGACCTATCCGATCGGGGTTTTGCGATGTCGCATGTGATGAACACCTACGCCAGGATGCCGGTCGCCTTCACGCATGGCGAGGGCGCGTGGCTGTTCGACGAAACAGGCAAGCGCTATCTCGACGCGCTGTCGGGCATCGCGGTGTCGACCCTGGGTCACAACCATCCGCGACTGGTGCGCGCGATCGCCGGCCAGGCCGCGTGCGTGCTGCACACCTCGAACCTCTACCGCATTCCCTTGCAGGAAGAACTCGCCGACCGCCTGGCCGCGATGTCGGGTATGGACGAGGTGTTCTTCTGCAATTCCGGCTGCGAGGCCAACGAGGCAGCGATCAAGCTCGCGCGCATGTACGGCCACAAGCGCGAGGTCGCCAACCCCACGATCATCGTCATGGAAGGCGCGTTCCACGGGCGCACCATGGCGACGCTCTCGGCCACCGGCAACCGCAAGTCGCAGGCCGGTTTCGAACCGCTGGTGTCCGGCTTCGTGCGAGTGCCCTATCGCGACATCGACGCGATCCGCAAGGTCGCCGAGCACAATCCGAACATCGTCGCCGTGTTCCTCGAGATCATCCAGGGCGAGGGCGGCATCAACATCGCCGACGAGACCTTCCAGCGCGAACTGCGCACCGTGTGCGACGAGCGCGAGTGGCTGCTGATGTGCGACGAGGTGCAGTGCGGCATGGGGCGTACCGGCAAGTGGTTCGGCTTCCAGCATGCGGGCATCGCGCCGGACGTAATCACGCTGGCCAAGGGCCTGGGTTCGGGCGTACCGATCGGCGCCTGCCTCTCGGCCGGCCGCGCCAAGGGCCTGTTCGGGCCGGGCAACCATGGCTCGACCTTCGGCGGCAATCCGCTCGCCTGCGCCGCCGCGCTCGAGACGCTGGCGACGATCGACGACGAAGGCCTGATGGGTAACGCCGTGGAGATCGGCGAGCTCATCCGCAGTGGCATCGCACAGGGGATGGCGGGCGTGGCCGGGGTGCGCGACATTCGCGGCCGCGGCCTGATGATCGGTATCGAGCTGGACCGGCCGTGCGGCGTGCTCGTCTCGCAGGCGCTGGAAGCCGGGTTGCTGATCAACGTCACCAGCGAGCGCGTGGTGCGGCTGCTGCCGCCGCTGACCTTCGGCCGCGACGAGGCCAATGCGCTGCTCGAGCGGCTGGTGCCGCTGCTCCGCGACTTCCTGCGGCAGAACTGAGACCGGACCGATGAGTACGCTCAAGCATTTCCTGCAGTTCCGTGACCTCTCGCGCGACGAGTACGACTACCTGTTCGAGCGCGCGCGCTGGATCAAGGACAAGTTCAAGCGCTACGAGCCCTATCACCCGCTGTTCGACCGCACGTTGGTGATGATCTTCGAGAAGGCCAGCACGCGCACGCGATTGTCCTTCGAGGCCGGCATGCACCAGCTCGGCGGCACGGCCATCTACCTGAATACGCGCGACTCCCAACTGGGTCGCGGCGAGCCGGTGGAGGATGCCGCGCAGGTAGTCTCGCGCATGAGCGATCTGGTCATGATCCGCACTTTCGAACAGGAAATCATCGAGCGTTTCGCCGCCTATTCGCGCGTGCCGGTGATCAACGGCCTGACCAACGAATACCACCCGTGCCAGATCCTGGCCGACATCTTCACCTACATCGAACACCGCGGCCCCATTCAGGGCAAGACCGTTGCCTGGATCGGTGACTCGAACAACATGTGCAACACCTGGCTGCAGGCGGCCGAGGTGCTGGGTTTCAACGTGCATGTGTCGACGCCGCCGGGCTACGAGGTCGAGCCCGAGCGCGCGAATCTCTACGGCACCGATCACTTCGAGGAGTTCGCCGACCCCATCGACGCCTGCCGCGGCGCCGACCTGGTGACCACCGACGTGTGGACCTCGATGGGCTTCGAGGCCGAAAACGAGCAACGCATGAAGGCGTTCGCCGACTGGTGCGTGGATGCCGAAATGATGGCCGTGGCCAAGCCCGACGCGCTGTTCATGCACTGCCTGCCGGCACACCGCGGCGAGGAAGTCACGGCCGAGGTGATCGACGGCCCGCACTCGGTGGTGTGGGACGAGGCAGAAAACCGGTTACATGCGCAGAAAGCACTCATGGAATACCTGCTCCTCGGCAAGGTAGAGGGAAAGTGACGGTGTTTCGGCGAAGCCAAAACCGGCTACATGCCCAGAAAGCACTGATGGAATACCTGTTGCTCGGCCGCGTCGAAGGCTGAGCGGCGACGCATTAAACCAAGGCGCATCGTGCGCCGAACCAATCGGGAACACAGATGAGCGATGTAAACAAAGTCGTGCTCGCGTATTCGGGCGGGCTGGATACCTCGGTGATCCTCAAGTGGCTGCAGGACACCTACGGCTGCGAGGTCGTTACCTTCACCGCCGACCTGGGCCAGGGCGAAGAGCTGGAGCCGGCGCGCACCAAGGCGCTGAAGTTCGGCATCAAGCCGGAGAACATCTTCATCGACGATCTGCGCGAGGAGTTCGTGCGCGACTTCGTGTTCCCGATGTTCCGCGCTAACACCATCTACGAAGGCGAGTACCTGCTCGGCACCTCGATTGCGCGCCCGCTCATCGCCAAGCGCCAGATCGAGATCGCCCAGGCTAGCGGTGCCGACGCCGTCTCGCACGGCGCCACCGGCAAGGGCAACGACCAGGTGCGCTTCGAGCTCGGCTACTATGCGCTGATGCCCAACGTGAAGGTCATCGCGCCGTGGCGCGAGTGGGACCTGCTCTCGCGCGAGAAGCTGCTCGACTACGCCGAGAAGGCCGGCATCCCGATCGAGATGAAGCACAAGCAGGGCGGTTCGCCGTACTCGATGGACGCCAACCTGCTGCACATCTCCTACGAAGGCCGTCACCTCGAGGATCCGGCGGCGGAAGCCGAGGAAGAGATGTGGCGCTGGACCGTGTCGCCGGAGGCTGCGCCCGACGAGGCCCAGTACGTGGACCTGGAGTTCGAGCGCGGCGATCTGGTCGCCATCGACGGCACGCGCATGAAGGCGCATGAACTGCTCGCCAAGCTCAACGAGCTGGGCGGCAAGCACGGCATCGGCCGGCTGGACCTGGTCGAGAACCGCTACGTCGGCATGAAGAGCCGCGGCTGCTACGAGACGCCGGGCGGCACCATCCTGTTGCGCGCGCATCGCGCCATCGAGTCGATCGCGCTGGACCGCGAAGTCGCGCATCTGAAGGACGACCTGATGCCACGCTACGCCACCACCATCTACAACGGCTACTGGTGGAGCCCCGAGCGCCTGGCCATGCAGGCGCTGATCGACCAGACGCAGGGCGTGGTCAACGGCTGGGTGCGCGTCAAGCTCTACAAGGGCAACGTGATCGTCACCGGGCGCGACTCCAAGACCGATTCGCTCTTCGATCCGTCCATCGCCACCTTCGAGGACGATGCAGGTGCCTACGACCAGCGCGACGCCCACGGCTTCATCCGCCTGAACGCGCTGCGCATGCGCATCGCCGCCAACGCCAAGATTCGCCGGGGCTGAGGGGAAGGCGGGCGGTAGCGCGTCATGGAGACTCCGCCGACCATCTTCGGCCTCACGGTCGCCGAGTTCGAGGCGATCTCGCTGAAGGTGCTGCTGACCGCGCTGATCCTCTACATGCTGTTCATCATCGGCAATCTGGCGTGGAAGTCGAAGGCCGGAAAGTACGGCACGGTGTGGCTGTTCCTGGCACTGGGCGTGGGCTTTCTGGGTTTTGTCGCCAAACCGTTGATCCAGCGTTTTCTCGGTATCGAGTGAAGGAAACCGAATGAGCATTACCGAAAAGTATTCCGGCGTGGAACTGACGACCGCCGGCAACGTGTATTTCGACGGCAAGTGCGTCAGCCACGACTTCATCACCGCCGATGGCGTGCACAAGTCGGTTGGCGTGGTGTTGCCGGCAAAGCTGACCTTCGGTACGTCCCAGCCGGAAGTCATGGAGTGCGTCGCGGGCGGCTGTCGCTACCTGCTCAAGGGCACGTCGGAGTGGAAAACATGTTCGCCCGGCGAGATGTTCAGCATCCCGGAGAATTCCGGCTTCGACATCGAGGTTGCCGACGAGCCGTTTCACTACATCTGCCATTACGGCTGACGCTTCGCGTCAGCCGTAGCTGTAAGCTTTAAGCCTCAAGCTGTAGAGTAAAAC
>JACESY010000034.1 GCA_013911595.1 Azoarcus sp. | reverse complement strand
GAACAGCGTCACCGCGATGAACAGGAAGCCGAGCATGAAGGGCCAGTATTCGGGCACGGTCACGGTGAACCAGGTCTTGGCCAGATTCACCACACCCGCGCCGACCACCGCGCCGATCAGCGAGCCGCGCCCGCCCACGGCCACCCACACGGCGATCTCGATGGAGTTCGCGGGGCTCATCTCGGACGGGTTGATGATGCCCACCTGCGGCACGTACAGCGCGCCGGCCAGGCCGCACAGCACGGCGGACAGCGTCCAGATGAAGAGCTTGTAGTGCAGCGGGTTGTAACCGATGAACATGACGCGGCTCTCGGCATCGCGGATCGCCGCCAGCACGCGGCCAAAGCGCGAGGTGACCAGATAGCGGCCGAGCAGCAGGCAGAAGATCAGCAGCAGCGCCGAGAGCGCGAACAGCGTCACGCGCATCTCGGGCGAGGTGATGGAGTGGCCCAGGATGCGCTTGAAGTCGGTGAAGCCGTTGTTGCCGCCGAAGCCCGTCTCGTTGCGGAAGAACAGAAGCATCGCGGCGTAGGTCAGCGCCTGCGTGATGATCGAGAAATACACGCCCTTGATGCGCGAGCGGAACGCGAACCAGCCGAAGATAAAGGCCACCACGCCGGGCACCGCCATCGCCAGGAAGACCGTCCACAGGAAGGAATCCGACCCGGCCCAATACCAGGGCAGTTCCTTCCAGGCGAGGAAGACCATGAAGTCCGGCAGGTCCGAGCCGTAGCTGCCGTCGCGCCCGATCTGGCGCATCAGATACATGCCGAAGGCGTAGCCGCCGAGCGCGAAGAACATGCCGTGGCCCAGGCTGAGAATGCCGGCGTAGCCCCAGATCAGGTCCATCGCCACGGCGACGATCATGTAGCACAGGATCTTGCCCAGCAGGCTGACCCAGTAGCCGGACAGATACAGCGCATGCTCGGCCGGCAGGGCGAGGTGCGCCACCGGCACCCACACGAAGGCCGCCAGCGCGAACAGCGCGAGCGCAATGCGTGCCGAGGCCGGCATGTTGCTGAAGAGTCGGATGGTGAGAGGCGTGCGCATGCTTCCGGCCCTTTAGTTGTCGGCGAAACGACCCTTCAGGGCAAAGATGCCTTGAGGACGTTTCTGGATGAACATGATGATGAAGACCAGCACGAGGATCTTGGCGACGACCGCGCCCGTCCAGCCTTCGAGGAACTTGGTGAAGATGCCCAGACCGAAGGCGGCCGACACCGCACCGGCAAGCTGGCCGACGCCGCCGAGCACGACGACCATGAAGGAATCGACGATGTAGCCCTGCCCCATGGCCGGGCCGACGTTGGCGATCTGCGACAGCGCCAGCCCGCCCAGGCCGGCCACCCCGGCGCCGATGGCAAACGCCATGGTGTCGACGCGCGCGGTGGGCACGCCCACGCAGCCGGCCATCGGGCGGTTCTGCGTGACCGCGCGCACGAACATGCCCAGCCGCGTGCGCTGCATCATCAGCCAGATCAGCAGCAGCACGAAGCCCGAGAAGCCGACGATGACGATGCGGTTCAACGGCAGCGACATGCCGGCGAAGATCTCGATGCTGCCCGACATCCACGACGGGTTGGACAGCTCCAGGTTCTGCGGGCCGAAGGTCACGCGCGCGGCCTGGATCAGCACCAGCGACAGGCCCCAGGTGGCGAGCAGGGATTCGAGCGGCCGGCCGTACAGGTAGCGCAGCACGCTGCGCTCCATGACGATGCCGACTGCCGCGGCGACGAAGAAGGCCACCGGCACGGCAGCCAGCACGTAGAAATCGAAGTATTCGGGAAACTGCGTGCGAAAGACGTTCTGCACCAGATAGGTGGCGTAGGCGCCGACCATCAGCAACTCGCCGTGCGCCATGTTGATGACGCCCATCACGCCGAAGGTGATGGCCAGGCCGAGTGCCGCGAGCAGCAGGATGGAGCCCAGCGACACGCCGGAGAACACGATCGCGACGTTGTTGGCGAAGGCCACGCGGCGCTCGATCGCGGTGATGGAATCGGCCGCAGCGGCGCGCACACTCTCGTCGGGCTCGTTCCATGGCCCCGGCGCGCCGGACTCGCCCGGCTGGCGCTCGACCAGCGGCGCGAGCAGCGTGAGCACGGAACGCGACGACGATTCGCCCAAAGCTTCGGCAGCGGCACGGCGATCGGCCGCATCGTCCGAGCCGAGCAGCACACGGGCACGCGCGAGCACGACGAGTTCGCGCACGGAGGCGAGGCTTTCGTTTTCGATGACGCGGTCGAACAGCGGCAGCAGACGTTCGGACGCGTTATTGACCAGGGTTTCGGCGGCCGCGAGTCGTTGCGCGTCGTCGCCTGTCTCGAGCGCGAGGCCCGCCTTGGCGGTCGAGATCGCGCGGCGCACGCGGTTATTCAGGCGCAGTTTCGTCACGTCGGCAGGCGTCGCTTCGAGCGTCTCGCCGCTCTCGACGTCGACCACCGCGTCCCCACGCAGAATCACCGGCCGCTCGTCCACCGAGCCGAAGTTGCCGGCTTCGATCGCGCCGATTACCTCGGCGCCAGCCGGGCCGGTGATCGCCAGCGCCTCGATCGCGTCGATGCGTTCGCCAAAGCTCCTGGAGCCGAGGCCGGACAGCACTTCCGGCGGAAACACGGCGTGCGCGCTGCCGGCGGCAAACGCGAGGACCAGGACGAGAAGGCGCAACAGGCTGCGGAACATGATCGATCACCCTCGGAAACGGTGAAAGGCCGGAAGCGGGGCGCGACGAATGCCGCGTCGCTTCCGGCCCGGGACGGGCTTACTTGTCGAGCTTGGACTCGTTGCCCTCGATGTACGGGCTCCACGGCTGCGCGCGGATCGGGGAGTCGGTCTCCCACACGATGTCGAACTGGCGGTCGTCACGCACTTCGCCGATCAGCACCGGCTTGTGCAGGTGATGGTTGGTCTCGTCCATCTTCAGCGTGAAGCCCGACGGGGCGTCGAAGGTCTGGCCGCCCATGGCCTCGATGACGGCGTCGACGTCGGTGGTGCCGGCCTTCTCGACGGCCTGCTTCCACATGTTGATGCCGACGTAGGTCGCTTCCATCGGGTCGTTGGTGACCACGGTGTCTGCGTTGGGCACGTCGTTGGCCTTGGCCCACGCGCGGTACTTGCTGACGAAGGCCTCGTTGGCGGGGTTCTCGACCGACATGAAGTAGTTCCACGCGGCCAGGTGGCCGAGCAGCGGCTTGGTATCGACGCCACGCAGTTCTTCCTCGCCGACCGAGAAGGCCACCACCGGCACGTCGGTGGCCGCCAGACCGGCGTTGCCCAGTTCGCGGTAGAACGGCACGTTGGAGTCGCCGTTGATCGTCGAGATCACCGCGGTCTTGCCACCGGCGGCGAACTTCTTGATGTTGGCGATGATGGTCTGATAGTCGGAGTGACCGAAGGGCGTGTACTCCTCCATGATGTCGGAGTCGGGAATGCCCTTGCTGTTGAGGAAGGCGCGCAGGATCTTGTTGGTGGTGCGCGGATAGACGTAGTCGGTGCCGAGCAGCACGAAGCGCTTGGCGCCACCGCCTTCTTCGCTCATCAGGTATTCGGTGGCCGGAATTGCCTGCTGGTTGGGCGCGGCACCGGTGTAGAAGACGTTCTTCTCGAGTTCCTCACCCTCGTACTGCACCGGGTAGAACAGCAGGCCGTTGAGCTCCTTGAACACCGGCAGCACCGACTTGCGGCTGACCGAAGTCCAGCAGCCGAACACCACCGCGACCTCGTCCTGGGTGATGAGCTGGCGCGCGCGCTCGGCGAACAGCGGCCAGTCGGAGGCCGGGTCGACGACCACCGGCTCGAGCTGCTTGCCCATCACGCCGCCGTTGGCGTTGATCTCCTCGATGGTCATCAGCGCGACGTTCTTGAGCGCGGTCTCGGAGATCGCCATCGTGCCGGAGAGCGAATGCAGGATGCCGACCTTGATGGTGTCGGCGGCGGCCGCGCCGATGGGCACGCCGATGGCGGCGATCGAAGCGGAAAGTACGAGCGACTTGATGAAGTTGCGACGGTTTTGCATGACAGACTCCCTGAACGTGTTGGTGGAAATCGCGTGAAGCAGTGCGAGTTCAGGGTAGGGCCGCCCTCATGCAGCGGGAATACGCAACATGGCGTATGCCCGGAAATCCGCTACAGCTGCGGGTTTCCGGGGCTCAATCGAAAGTACGGATGAATGCGCGCGCTCAGGCCGGTACGGAGGAGCGCTCGACCGGTGAGTCGTCGTCCTCGTCGTCGACCAGGAAGCCGCCGCTCTGGTGCGCCCACAGGCGCGCGTAGATGCCACCGTGCTCGAGCAGGCTGCGGTGATCGCCCTCCTCGACGATGCGGCCGTGGTCGAGCACGATCAGCCGGTCCATCGCGGCGATGGTGGACAGGCGGTGGGCGATGGCGACCACGGTCTTGCCTTCCATCAGGCGGTAGAGACTGCTCTGGATGGCGGCCTCGACTTCGGAGTCGAGCGCGCTGGTGGCTTCATCGAGCAGCAGGATGGGCGCGTCCTTGAGCATCACGCGGGCAATCGCGATGCGCTGACGCTGGCCACCGGAGAGCTTCACGCCGCGCTCGCCCACGTGTGCGTCGTAGCCGCAACGGCCCTTGGGGTCGGTCAGGCCGAGGATGAAGTCGTGCGCCTCGGCGCGTTTGGCAGCGGCGAGCATGTCGTCCTCGCTGGCGTCGGGACGGCCATAGAGGATGTTGTCGCGCACCGAACGGTGCAGCAACGAGGTGTCCTGCGTGACCATGCCGATGTGCTCGCGCAGCGAGATCTGCGCGACCTCGGCGATGTCCTGGCCGTCGATCAGGATGCGCCCCGACTCCACATCGTGAAAACGCAGCAGCAGGTTGACGATGGTCGACTTGCCCGCACCCGAGCGCCCCACCAGGCCGATCTTCTCGCCGGGGCGGATGGTCAACGTCAGGTCGTCGATGACTTGGGGCGCATCGGGGCCGGCGCCGTAGGAAAAGCGCACGTGATCGAAGCGGATCTCGCCGCGCGGCACCTCCAGCGGCGGCGCATCCGGCCGGTCGATCACGCGGCGCGGCAACGACAAGGTGTTGATGCCGTCCTGCACCGTGCCCACCTGCTCGAACAGTTGCGCCATCTCCCACATGATCCAGTGCGACATGCCGTTCAGGCGCAGCGCCATGGCAGCCGCCGCGGCCAGCGCGCCGACGCCGACATCGCCCTTGGTCCACAGCCACAGCGCTACCCCGGTGGTGCCCATGATGAGGAACATCGACAGGGCGTGATTGACGATCTCGATGCCCGAGACCAGACGCATCTGCGCGTGCACGGTGCTCATGAACTCGCGCATCGCGCCGCGCGCGTAGGACGCCTCCCGACCCGCGTGGGAGAACAGCTTGACCGTGGCGATGTTGGTATAGGCGTCGGTGATGCGCCCGGTCATCAGCGAGCGCGCATCGGCCTGGGCGCGCGAGACCTTGCCGAGCTTGGGCACGAACACCCACAACGCCACCAGATACAGCGACAGCCAGATCAGGAAGGGCACGACCATCCACAGGTCGAAACCGCCGACGACGAAGATCATCGTGACGAAGTAGATCGTCACGAACACCAGGATGTCGGTCAGGATCAGCACCGTGTCGCGCACCGCCAGCGCGGTCTGCATGACCTTGGCCGACACGCGCCCGGCGAACTCGTCCTGGTAGAAGCTCATGCTCTGGTCGAGCATCAGCCGGTGGAAGTTCCAGCGCAGGCGCATCGGGAAATTGCCCGCCAGCGCCTGATGCTTGACCGTGGTCTGCAGCGCCACGAGCACGACGCTGGCGACCATCACCCCGGCCAGCAACAACAAGGTGCCGCCTTCCTCGACCCACAGGTTCGCCGGCTCGACTGATGCCAGCCAGTCCACGACTCGCCCGAGCATCGCGAACAGCACGGCCTCGAACGCGCCGATCGACGCGGTCAGCAGCGCCAGGCCGAAGATGAACGGGCGGATGCCCTGCGTCCCGGCCCAGATGAAGGCGAAAAAGCCTTTCGGTGGTGGCTCCTGCGGGTGATCGGGATAGGGGTCGACGCGTTTTTCGAAGAATCGGAACAAGACAGCCTCTGGGACCGGCAAAGCAATCGGGTATTTTGCCGCAGTGCAGCGCCCCGCCCAAATCGGTTTCGGACGCGCTGCCGCAATACGTGATGCGCAACAGACCGCGCCGAGCCGGTACAGTTCGACCAGCATCGACAACGGTAGGTCATCTGCCTGTCACGAACCGGGAGGCCACCCCCATGCATTCGCCGCATTCGCCCCGCCGCAACCTCGTTACGGGGGGCGCCGGCTTCATCGGCTCGCACCTGTGCGAACGCCTGCTCGACGCCGGCGAGGAAGTGCTGTGCGTGGACAACTTCTACACCGGCGCGCGACGCAACATCGCCCATCTTCTCGACCGCCCCGGCTTCGAGCTGCTGCGCCACGACATCACCTTCCCGCTGTATGTCGAGGTCGACGCGATCTGGAATCTCGCCTGTCCGGCCGCGCCGGTGCATTACCAGCGCGATCCGGTGCAGACCACCAAGACCAGCGTACTCGGCGCGATCAACATGCTGGGCCTGGCCAAGCGCCTCAAGACGCCGATCCTGCAGGCATCGACCAGCGAGGTCTATGGAGATCCGCAGGTCCATCCGCAGCGCGAGGACTACTGGGGCCACGCCAACCCGATCGGCCCGCGCAGTTGCTACGACGAGGGCAAACGCTGCGCCGAGACGCTGTTCTTCGACTACCGCCGCCAGCACGCGCTACCCATCAAGGTCGCGCGCATCTTCAACACCTACGGCCCGCGCATGCATCCCGACGACGGGCGCGTGGTGTGCAATTTCATCGTGCAGGCGCTGCGTGGCGAGCCGATCACGCTTTACGGCGACGGCCTGCAGACGCGCTCGTTCTGCTATGTGGACGATCTGGTCGATGGCCTGATCGGTCTGATGGCCACGCCCGACGACTTCACCGGCCCGATGAACCTCGGCAACCCTGCGGAACTGACCATGCTGGACCTGGCCACGCTCGTTCTCGACATCACCGGCTCGGGCTCCCGCCTCATCCACACACCGCTGCCGCAGGACGACCCGCGTCAGCGCCAACCGGATATCACGCTCGCGCGGGAAGCGCTGGGCTGGACGCCGACTGTCGAACTGCGTGAGGGTCTGCGCCGCACCGTCGAGTATTTCGATGCGCTACTGTCTACCGCGTCGGTGCAGTCCGACAGCGACACCTAGCGCAGCAGCACCAGCCGCGGCACCGCATCCTCGCCACACAGCACGACCGCGTTCTGGCGATGGCGCCGACCCAGCGCCTCGATGATGGCGGGCGGGCAGCCAAGCGCGAGAAATCCCGGCTCGTCCGGCCAGCGGCCGGCCGGATCGACGCCACAAGCCGGCAGCACGAGCGGCGCGAAGCGTTCCAGTTCCGCGCCCAGCGCAGCCGTGCGGGTCGCGTTGTCGGCCGCAGCCAGCATCTGCCCATGCGGGTTGCATGCGGTCAGGAAGGCCGCCGTGGTCATGCTCTTGTCGGTCATCAGGCGCGCCAGCGCCTCGTTGGCCTGGCCGATGCGAAGATGAATGGTCGGATCGACCTCGACGCGATACTCGGCCGCCTCGTAGGCCGCGATCATCTGCGGCGGGATCGCACTCCCGTTCGCCACGACAGCCCTTACTCGACCGGGAAGTCGAAGAATCGATCCGGATACGGCTCGTCGCGCAGCGTGTAGTGCCACCATTCCTCGGGCAGATTGCTGAAACCGTGGCGGTCCATCAGCGCGGCGAACCACGCGCGGTTGTGGCGCACGTGGGCGGACATGTCGGGGTTCTCCGTGTGCGAGCGCGGATCGAACAGGTCGAAGGGCGAGCCCATGTCGACCTCCGCGCCGACCGTGATCGGCCCCTGCAACACCTGTGTTGCGCGCGCCGGGTCGGTCACCACCAGCGTCAGGTCCACCGTGCTGCCACGACTGTGGCCGGACTTCTCGGCGATGTAACCGCGCTCGAACAGCTCGTCCTTGGGCACGCGCGGGTAGTAGGCGGCCTTCATCTTCAGATCGGCGAGGTCGCGGCCCCAGCGCACGAAATCATCCACCGCGCGCTGCGGCCGGAAGCAGTCGAAGATTTTAAGCGTGAGGCCATTGAGCATCGCCTCGCGCTGCACCCGCGTCAGCGCTTTGGCCGCCGGCTCGCTGAGGATGCAGGTGGCGCGCTCGTAGCCCGTCACCGGGCGACCGATGAAATTCTCGGAGCCGAGGTAGCGGATGTCGTAGCGCGCATCGGGAATCATCTCGGGAACGTCGACGAAACCGTCGGGCGGCGAGGCGATGCCGGGCGCGGCTGCGAGCGAAAGGACAAGAGCGACAAGGCAGGGCGTTCGCATCGAAAATTCTCGGAGAAGTTTGCGGACCCGACCGATTGTCCCATGCCTCACAGTCCTACTACCCCTGCAACCGCTGCATCGCCATCCCCGCCGCCGCGGTGCGCGTCTCCACGCCGAGCTTCTCGAAGACGTGTTCCAGATGTTTGTGCACGGTGCGCGGGCTGGTGCCGAGGATGTCGCCGATGTCGCGGTTGGTCTTGCCGCGGATGACCCATTGCAGGACTTCGGCTTCGCGCGCGGTCAGTCCAAAGGCGGTCATCAGGGTTTCCACGGCGCTGGCGTCGTCTTCCTCGCGCAGCACGACCAGCCATTCACCATCGCCGTCGTCGTCGCTCTGGTCGTGGAAGGACCCGAGCAGGCGCTTTTCGCCGTCGGCGGCGATCAGCGGAGGGACTTCGCGCCGCTCGCCGCGGGCGCGGCGGGCGGCGGCGAGCCAGTCGGCCAGGCGCGTGGGGCAATCCTCGTTTTCCGGGTCGAACCATTCGCGCAGCAACTTGCGTGCGAGCGGGGTCTGCCAGACGAGCTTGCCGTCGCGGGCGCGCACGGCGACAGTGGCCTGACCGAAGGCGTCGAGCGCGGTGCGCGCCTGGCGCATTTCGCGGGCGTTGTGCACGTGGGCAGCGATGCGCGCCAGCACTTCGGCCGGGCGGATGGGCTTGGTGACGTAGTCGGCGCCGCCGGCAGCAAAAGCTGCGACGACGTTTTCGGTTTCGGTCAGGCCGGTCATGAAGATCAGCGGGATCGCGCGGGTGGCGAAGTCGGCCTTGAGCCGGCGGGCGACTTCGAAGCCGTCCATGCCCGGCATCATCGCGTCGAGCAGCACGACGTCGGGCAGGCTCTGGCGCGCACGCGCGATGGCTGCTTCGCCGCTGGTGGCGACGAGTACGGTGTAGCCGGACTCATCGAGCGCGTCGTGCAGCAACGCGAGGTTGTCGGGCACGTCGTCGACGATCAGCACGATGCCCTGCCCGCTGTCAGCGATCATCATCGTCCTCCGTGGTCGCGATATCACCGCGCAGCATGTCGCGCAGCGCATCGAAACGGAAGGCCCGCGTCATCTCGCGCGCGATGCGAACGAATTCGCCGCATTCGGGATGGGCGTTTTCGATCTCGACCAGTCGCGCGAGGATGCCGCGCGGATAGCCCAGCTCGATCACCGCATCGAGTTCGCGCCGCGCCGCGGCAGGGGGCAATTTCATCGGCTCGGCTGCGGCCTGCATCGGCGCCGGCGGGGGTTCGGGACTCGCCTCGGCGCACACCCATTCGAGATCCAGCCGACGGCCGATCCATCCGAGCAGGTCATCGACGCGGATGGGCTTTAGCATGAAGTCCTCGGGGCCGATGCCGACATCGTTGTCGAGGTTGCGGTCGAAGGCATTGGCCGACAGGATTGCGGCCGGCACGTCCGCGTGTGGCCCGGCGCGCAGACGGCGCAGCGTCTCCCAGCCGTCGATGCCGCCCATCGCCAGATCCATGAACACCAGATGCGGGCGCACGTCGCCGATGCGCTCCAGGCACTCCTCGCCGGAAATCGCCTGGGCGACCTCAAAACCCAGCGGCTCGAGCACCGAGACCAGCAGCTCGCGATCGACGCGCTCGTTGTCGACGACGAGGACACGCCGACGCACGCCCTTGTAGCCGATGCGGCGCACACGCGGCAGGGCCTGTTCGGCCTGCTTGCCGTGCAACTGCGGCAGGAACAGACGCACGCGGAAGGTACTACCCTGACCGGGCGTGCTGTCGACGCTCATCTGGCCGCCCATCAGGTCGGTGAGCATGCGGCTGATGGTCAGCCCCAGGCCGGTGCCGGCGGTCGCGCCGGCGCGCGCCGAGCGGCCGCGCTCGAAAGGTTCGAAGATGCGCGCGCGCTCTTCGGGCTCGATGCCAGGGCCGGAATCCTCGACCTCGATGGTGGCCATCTCGTGACGCCAGGACAGACGCACGCACACCGTGCCGCGCGCGGTGAACTTCACGGCATTGCCGATGATGTTGATGAGGATCTGGCGCAGACGCTTTTCGTCGGCGCGCACGACTTCGGGCAGTGATTCGGCCGGCTCGTAGGTGAAGCGCAGACCCTTGTCGCGCGCCTGCAGTTCGAACATGCCGACGATCTGGCGCATGAAGGCCGGAAAGGCCAGCGGGCGCACGTCCAGCGTGAGCTTGCCACCCTCGATGCGGGCGATGTCGAGGGTGCCCTCGATCAGCGACAGCAGGTGCTCGCCGCCCTTGCGGATGACACCGACGGCCGGGCGGCGATTGGGCGGGATCGCCTCGTCGGCGTCGAGAATCTGCGCATAACCGAGGATGCTGTTGAGCGGCGTGCGCAGTTCGTGGCTGATCGCGGTGAGATAGCGGCTTTTGGCCGAGTTGGCCTGCTCGGCGACGCGGCGGGCGTTCTGCAACTGCTCGTCGGTGCGCTTGTGCGACTCGATCTCGCGCACCAGCAATTGCGTCTGGCGGTTGGATTCCTGCTGCGCGACATGCCGGCTCTTGTGCGTGAGCACCATCCACCACGCGCCGGTGCCGGCAACGATCAACAGCGCGACGAAGACCTTGAGGAACACGCTGTCGAGTGTCCCAGCCGCTTCCGGCCCCAGCGCCTGCGCCTCATGCACATAGATCAGCCCCAGCAGCAGCGCGAGGAAAGACACGACTCCGCCGGTCAGCAACAGATAGTGGCCCAGCCCGGCGTCCAGGTAGGGCCGCAACCGCGCCGGCAGGCAGCGCTGCAACAGCGCCGCCCATTGCGCCGAGATGCGCGCATGCGGCTTGCACAGGTCGCCACAGCGCGCGTCCAGCGTGCAGCACAGCGAGCAGATGGTGCCGCGGTAGGCCGGACAGAAACTGGTGTCCTCGACCTCGAAGTACTGCTTGCAGATGGTGCACTCGCGCTGACCCTCGACCGGAGGCTCGGGCGCTCGGGCGAGGTAGTAGCGGCCCTGCGTCCACCACGCGATCAGCGGCGACACCACCAGCGCCGCAATCATCGCGACGAAGGGCGCGAAGGGCTGGATGTCGTCGCCGAACAGACCCACGAAAGTCGCCACCGACAGTATCGATGCCACCCCCATCGCACCCACACCAACCGGGTTGATGTCGTACAGGTGACTGCGCTTGAACTCGATGCCCTTGGGCGACCAGCCCATCGGCTTGTTGATCACCAGATCGGCCACCACCGCGACGATCCACGAGATCGCCACGTTGGAGTACAGCCCCAGCACCTGACCGAGCGCGCCGAAGACGTTCATCTCCATGAGCAGCAGCGCGATCAGCACGTTGAACACCACCCACACCACGCGGCCCGGGTGGCTGTGCGTCAGCCGCGAGAAGAAGTTCGACCACGCCAGCGAGCCGGCGTAGGCGTTGGTAACGTTGATCTTGAGCTGCGAGACGATCACGAACAGCGCGGTCACCCCGACCGCCCACGCGACCGAATCGAACACCAGACCGAAGCCCAGCAGATACATCTGGTTCGGATCCACCGCCTTTTCAACCGCCACCCCCTGTTCGAGCAGCATCCACGCCAGCAGCGCGCCGCCGAGCATCTTTACCACACCCATCACGACCCAGCCCGGCCCGCCAAGCACCACGCCGGTGAGCCAGCGCCCCTTGTTGGACTCGGTACGCTCCGGCATGAAGCGCAGATAGTCAGCCTGCTCCCCCATCTGGGTGATCAGCGCGATCCCTACCGTCATTGCCGCACCAAAAAGGTGCCAGTTGAATCCGCCCGCTTCGCCCGATGCACCGGGATAGTGCCAAAGCTCCTGCAGTACCGTGGCGTCCTGGTTCAACACATAGACAAAGGGCAGTGCCAGCAGGAACAGCCAGATCGGCTGTGTGAAGGTCTGGATGCGGCTGATCACGGTGATGCCGTGCGTGACCAGCGGAATCACCACCAGCGCACAGATCAGATAGCCCCACGCCGGCGGGATGTGGAAGGCCAGTTCCAGCGCATAGGCCATGATGGCTGCTTCGAGCGCGAACAGGATGAAGGTGAAGCAGGCATAGACCAGCGACGAGATGGTCGAGCCGATGTAGCCGAATCCCGAGCCGCGCGTGAGCAGATCCATGTCCACGCCATGGCGCGCGGCATACAGGCTGATCGGCAGACCAGTGACGAAGATGATCAGGCCGATCGCGAGGATGGCCCAGAAACTGTTGATGAAGCCGTAGCCCACCAGCATCGTCGCGCCGACCGCTTCGAGTACCAGAAAGGAGGCCGAGCCGAACGCCGTGTTGCCCACCCGCAGCGCAGACCAGCGGCGGAAGCTGCGCGGCGTAAAGCGCAGCGCGTAGTCTTCCATGGTCTCGTTCGCGACCCAGGTGTTGTAGTCGCGACGGACCTTGACGACGCGCTGCACGGCGTCGGCTGCAGGCGCTTGTGGAGCGTGGATCGCGGAATCTTCGTTCATCGGGCGGCCGGGCGACGGCCGAGGCCGCTCGCACCGGACTGGCAACGGGATACTTCTGGAAAAGCAATCCCCATGCCCGCCGACCAGCCCGTGCGACCCGCGGAAGCCCCGATCAGTCCGGCGCCGGAGTCTCCGCGACCGTGCGGAAACGGCCCCTTCCGATCATCTGGCCGGACTCGGTGACGACCTCGACGCGCCAGCGCCCCCCGGAATCCTCGGGGAAATTGAGCTTGTGCGTCCAGGCACGGTAGCCGCGTTCGCGCCCGCCCTGGATCTCCAGCGGAATGCGGTCGACTTCGACTCCGTCGAGCATCCACACGTGGAAGATGCGCTCCTGCAGGCCCAACGGCGCATGGATCGCGGTGTAGGCGAAAAGGCCCTCGCCATGCAGTCGCTCGGCCGACACTTCGAACACCGGTGCGCTGGGCGCGCGACGCTCGCGATCCATTTCCAGTGCGAACTGAATGTCGGTCAGTCGCAGTGTCGACGGCGGCACCCAGAACCGCCCCACCCAGCCGAAGGCACCCAGCGCCACCACCAGGACCGCGAGCAACAGCCCGCGCCAGTGCGTGCGTGCACGGATCACCGCGGCGAGGCTGGGGAAGGACAGCAGCACGGCGGCGAACAGGGCGTACAGATAGGTTTCGTGCGTCGGCACGTTGAGCAGGATGGGCAGGGCCGTGAGCAGCACGACAAACAGGGCCAGCGTATGAAAGCCCAGGAATAGCCAGCGGCGCGGCGCGAGCCACTTGTAGTAGACCGGATCGATCAGCGAGATCAGCGCCGCACAGATGATGAGCCCGGTAAATACGGCCTGGCCGCTGGTCCAGGTCGTCGCGATGAACAAAAAGGGCAGGACGAAGAAAAGGCTTTCCTGGTGAATCATCTGCGTCGCGTAGCGCAGCACGGGCGCGGGCAGACGGAAATGAAAGCGCACGTCGAGCCAGCGTCGCAGCACGTTCTCCAGCAACAGCCACGGCCAGCTCACGAGCATGATCAGCGCGATCACGCGCGCGAAATCCTCCTGGCGGTCGACCAGCATGAAGCTGGCCACGCCCGAGAAGAAGCCGAACAGTGCCAGCAGCCCCTTGTAGCGACGCAGGGTGACGACCAGCCGCAGCACACGGGTCTTCAGAATCGTCACTGAGTACCGGGCTCCGCGGCGTCGCGTCGCGCCGCCAGCGCGAAGGCCAGTGTGCTCAATTCCCGGTAGGCCCGGCCAGCGTCCGCGTCCCAGGCCGACACCACGCCTTGCTGGAGGGCGACCACCTCGCGGTCGCCGCGTGCGGCCGGGCCGGTCAGCGCGTTCGGACCGCCCAGTGCGAGCACGTTCTCCAACGCGCCGCGCGAGATCGCGGCGAGCATCGCGTCGGCGGTTTCCGGCGGCACGCCGGCGTCGACATAGGCGCGGCGCGCGGCGTCGAGGATCACGACGAGAAAGTTCGACGCGAATACCGAACCCGCGTGATACAGCGGCTTCTTCGAGCCATCCAGCGCGAAACACTGGGCACCGATCGCCGCGAACAGTGTGGCAAGTTCCGCGGCCAGCGTGGTCTCGCCTTCGACGCCGCAGGGCGTGCCCGCAAAGCGGCCTGCCGCCAGCGCCGGGTCGGCAAAGCTCATCACCGGGTGCACGCTGGCGATGCGCGCGCCGACCTCGGCCAATGGCGCGAGCGCCGCCGACGGCGTGAAGCCGGACAGGTGAAACACTCCGTCGCCGGCGCGCACACACCCGCTGGCCGCAAGTACGGCCGCGGCCGTGGCAATGTCGCGGTCGGGCACACCGAGCATCCACAACGCAGCCGGGCGCATCTCGTCAAAGCCAGCCACCGCGCGCCCCTGTTCGATGAAACTCACTGCATCCTGCGCGCTGGCAGGTGAGCGCGTCAGTACGCTGCCGATCACACACGGGCCAGCTCCCGCCCACAGTTTCGCCAGCGTGCGCGCGGCGCGACCGCAACCAACGATGTTGAGTACGGGACGGTCAGGCCGGGCCACGGCGGCACTCCGGGCGCGCCAGCCCGAGGTGGCCGCGCAGCGTGGTGGACTCGTACTCGCGCCGGAACAGGCCGCGGCGCTGCAACTCGGGCACGACGTGATCGACGAAATCCTCGAGCGAGCCGGGCAGCGAGGGCGGCATCAGGTTGAAGCCATCCGCGCCACCCTCGCGAACCCAGTGCTCCATGCGATCGGCGATGGCCGGTGGCGTGCCGACCATGGTGCAGTGTCCGCCACCGGCCGCGAGCCGACCGAGCAGGCCGCGCAGCGTCGGACGTTCGGATTCGACGATGCGCAGAATGGTCGCGTAACGCCCCTTGGGGCCGGTGAAAGACGCCAGCGGTGGCAACTCGGGCACCGGGGCGTCGAGGTCCCAGTCGGAGCAGTCCTGGCCGATGAAGCTTGCGAGCTGGCGCAGCGAGGTCGCGGCCGGCAGCAGCTCGTCGAGTTCGCGCTGTTTGGCGCGCGCCTCGTCCTCGCTCGAGGCGACGTAGGAGACCAGGCCCGGCATCACCGGCACCGCCTCACTGCGGCCGGCATCGCGCACGCGGCGCAGGATGTCACGACGGTAGTCCTGCGCGACTTCCAGATCCCAGGCCACGGCGTAGATGGCCTCGGCGCGATGCGCGGCCAGCTCGCGTCCCTGCTCGGACGCGCCGGCCTGGAACAGCACGGGATGACCCTGCGGCATGCGCGGCACGGTGAGCGGACCATCGACCGAGAAATGCTCGCCGCGGTGATTGACCGGCACCACGCACTCGGGAGCGGCATATGCGCCGGCGCGATCGGCGAGAATCGCGTCGTCGGCCCACGAATCCCACAGGGCGAGCGTGGCGTCGATGAATTCCTCGGCGCGGGCATAGCGCCAGTCGTGGTCGGGCATGGCCTCGAAGCCATGATTGCGCGCTTCGGCGTCGAACATCGATGTGACCACGTTCCAGCCGATGCGCCCGTGCGACATGTGGTCGAGCGAGGCGAGCATGCGCGCGGCGTGAAACGGCGTGAAGAAGGTGCTCGACACCGTGCTGATCAGGCCGATGTGCGTGGTCGCACGCGACAGCGCGGCGAGCAGCGTGAGCGGTTCGAAGAACCAGCGCGGACCGTCGGCGACGTTCTGCGGGGTGTGTCCGTCGGCGAAGAAGATCGCGTCGAGCTTGCCGCGCTCGGCGATGCGCGCCAGATCTTCCCAATACGTGATGTCGCCGAGTCGTTCGACCGTCGATTGCGGATGCCGCCAGGCGGCGCGATGGTGGCCGCAGGCGAAGAGAAACGCGTTGAGGTGCATTGCGATCAGTCTTTCACGAGGCCGCCATCCACCACCAGATTCTGCCCCGTCACCGCGCGCGCCCACGGCGAGGCGAAGAACAGGATCGCATCGGCGAACTCGGCCGGCGTGGTCACCCGGCGCAGCGGCGTATGCGCGGCGACCAGGTCAAACACTGCCTCGGGCGTCGCGGCGGATGCGTCGGTGGTGCGCAGCAGGCCGCCCGAAACCATGTTGACCGTGATGCCCTCGGGGCCCAGATCCTGCGACAGCGTGCGTGTGAGCGACAGCAGTGCGGCCTTGGCCGCGGTGTAGTCGTGATACGGCACGACCGGACTCTGGAAGAGATTGGTACCGATGTTGACGATGCGCCCGAAGCCGGCCTGGCGCATGCCCGGCAGCGCGATCTGCGTGGTGTTGAGTGCGCCGCGCACCGTGCCTTCCAACTGCTGCGCGACGCTCTCCCAGCGCAGTTCATGCGCCTTCTCGCGCGCATCTCCGTTGAAGCTGAAATCCGGCAGGGCGTTGTTCACCACGGTGGTGACCGGCGCGCCGAAATGCGTCTGCGCGCGGTCGAACATGGCCTGCACCATGGCCGGGTCGCATACGTCGGCCTGTGCGGCGAAGGCGTGTTCGGGGAATTCATCGACCATCGCAACCGCGCGCTTCTCGCTGGTCAGATAGTTGATGACCACGCGCGCACCTTCGCGCAGAAAGGCACGCGCGATGTGCTCGCCCAGTCCGCGCGCGCCACCGGTGATGAGCACGATCTGGTCGGAAAGAGCCGGCGAGGGATGGGTCTGCTGCATCTCGGATTCTCCGCTGACGGGACGATGAAGAACGGCCGCGGTGTCCATCGGCAGCCTTGCGCATCACCCTGCTGAAAATGTCGCCACTGACGCGCGGCGGTGTCTGCGCCGACGATAGCATATCGCCCGCACGGCGTTTCACATGCGGGGATGGGCCTGCCTACCCTGCGCCGCTCGCCCCGCATCTGCTCGACCCCGTGAGCATCGACGGCCTCAAGGCCGGCGAGACCTTCTTCGTCGGGATCCTGCCCACCGGCCTGTTCCATCAGGGCAACTGGCAGCGGGGTGTACTCGGCGCGCGATACACGCACGCTGCCACGCCGCCGCGTCGATTTTGACTTCGCGACGCTGAAACCCTCGGTGCGACGTCTCGACGCCCGGCCGCGACGGCGTAATCAGGGGAAGGCCGGCATCAGCGGCTCGGCGCCCTCGAATTCGACCTCCGGGTGATGGCGGCGCACCAGTTCGCCGATCTCTTCGATGCGCGTCTTGGGTACGTCGACCATCATCAGCAACTGCCCCGCTTCGATCGCCTCCGCGTACTCGGTGACCTGGCTGTTGCCGATGCTCAGACCCACCATGCCGCTGATCCAGGCACCAAGCCCGGCGCCGAACAGGGCCGAGGCCAGCACCGCGCCGCCGGCGACGACCAGCGAACCAGGCACCAGCGCGACGCCGAGCAGACCGGCGAGCGTGCCGGCCGCACCCCCACTGGCCAGCCCCCGCTGGATGGCCGGAAAAAAGTCGGACTTCTGCAGCACGTTGGCTTCGGGCAGATCGCCCAGCGGCGTGTCGCGCCGCGCGAGCACGTGAATGTGACGGGCCTCGACACGATCGAGCAGCAATTCGTCGACGATCGCCTCCGCGGTCGGCTGGTCCGGCACCAGGAAATAGATGCGTCTCATATGCGTCTCCGTCGGGACAGAAAAAGCACGGCTGGCATCGCGCGCGATACCCATGACCCGTTCTAGTCCACTTTGGGAACGCGTGCCGTCGTCATCGTTCCGTCGCGCCTGGCGGCCCCGGCTTGCTCGATGCATGCCTCACTGCCGGGCTGCGCGCGCCAGCGCGTGAACAACCGCCACACGTCGAGCGAGAAGGCAGGCGGCGGCAGATCGCCGAGCAACGACGAGAGCGCCTCGCGCGAGTCGGCGCTGCCCAGATGGCACCAACGGTCGAAGACCTGGAAACCCTCGTCGCCAGTATGTTCCGAGCGCTCGGCGACGACCACCGGGCCGCCCCACGGCCACGCCCCGGGTCCGATCGGGGCGAGCGCACCGAGCAGGCGCTCGTCGTGTTCCTCCGGCGTTTCACGCCGCACGCACACGCCGGCGCAACGATTGGCACGGCGCGCCGAACATTCTCCTGCGCCGGCCTCCAGACCCAGTCGACGCGGGCACAGCGCATAGTTCGCGGCCAGCTCGCGCAGCACCGCGTCAGCCTCCTTGCGCCCGCGAAAGGCGCCGTACAGCCCCTGCCAGATCGTCGGATCGGTGCCGTCGATGGGCACTGTCCGGATCAGCGGCGGGCTGCGTCGGCGCAGCTCGACCGACAGTGCGCATGCTTCGTCGGCGGCCGCAGGCAAACGATTGTGGCGCGGCCGATGGTCAAGCGCGAGTTCGCGCTCGAGCAGCATCGCAGCCAGTTCTCCGGGCGTCTCCACCCAGTCCAGGCGGCGCACCGCGCGCACCAGATCACCATCCTTGCCCTTGCGCTCGATGGCGGCGAACTGTTCCATGACGCGCGCGCGCAGGCTGGTCGCGCGGCCGACGAACAGCGTCTCGTCACCTTCGCCGAAGTAGATGTACACGCCCTGCGCGTCGGGCAGGCCTTCGAGCATGCCCTCGGGCAGCGCAGGCGGGCGTTTGGGGAACTTCATCGCGCGCCCCCAGGCGTGCTCCAGCGTCTCGGGGATGAAGCGCGCCTCGGCCAGCTGCAGGAACTGCCACAACACGTCGGCGTCACCCATCGCGCGGTGACGCGCGTCGCACTCGAAGCCGTGACGCGCGATCAACGCATCCAGCCCATGGCGGTGGTGCTCCGGATAGAGCGCGCGCGAGAACTTCACCGTGCACATCACCGGCGCCTCGAAGTCCTCGCCAATGCGCTGGAACTCGTTGCGGATGAAGCCGTAGTCGAAGCGCGCGTTGTGCGCGACGAATACCGCGTCGGCGAGCAGCGCGCGCACGCGCGACGCCAGGTCCGCAAACACCGGCGCGTCACGCACCATGTCGTCGGTGATGCCGATAATCTCCTGGATGAAGCGCGGAATGCCGCGCTGGGGATTGACCAGCGTCTCCCAGCGCTCGACGATCTCGCCATGCTCCACGCGGATCATCGCGATCTCGGTGATGCGGTCGGTCACCGGATTGGCGCCGGTGGTTTCGAGGTCAATCAGGACGAAAGTGTCGGGTACGGGCATCGGCAGTCGCAGTGGGCACATCGGAGGCAAGGCCTACGATTCTACGCATGAGCGCTGTCCGGGGAACGGATGTCACATCGGCGCGCACCCGCTCGTCCTTGCTTCGTAATCCCTGCAAATCACCCACGGAGCTTGCCATGCACCCCAGACTCGACCCCTTCTCCACCGACGCCGCCTCGATGCGTGCGATGCTTGCGCTCGAAGAACACGTACGCAACTGCGGACTGGAGCATTCCCTGATCGACCTAGTAAAGACGCGCGCCTCGCAGATCAACGGCTGCGCCTACTGCATCCACATGCACACACGCGACGCCCGCGCGCGCGGAGAGAGCGAGGCGCGACTGTACCTGCTCGATGCCTGGCGCGAATCGCCGCTGTACTCGGAACGCGAGCGCGCGGCGCTGGAATGGACCGAGGCGCTCACGCGCGTGGCCGACACGCATGCGCCGGATTCTGCCTGGGCGGCGCTGGAGGCGTGCTTTACGCCGGCAGAGTGCGTCCAGCTGACCCTGCTGATCGGCACGATCAATGCATGGAACCGCTTCGCAATCGGCTTCCGTTCGGTCCATCCGGTCGATTGAAATGGACGACGCCGCAGCCCGGTTTACCCCCCTGCGCCCACGCCTGCTGCGCATCGCCTACCGCATGCTCGGCTCCATGGCCGAGGCCGAGGATGTGGTGCAGGACGCGTGGCTGCGCTGGGCTGCAACGGACCGCGAGCAGATCCGCGAACCGGAGGGCTATCTCGTGCGCATCGTCACGCGGCTGAGTCTCGACGTACTCAAGTCGGCACGGGTCGCGCGCGCCGACTACATCGGCCCGTGGTTGCCGGAACCGGTATTCGACCCCGATGACGACGACACGTCGGACGCGATGCCCGCGCTGATGATCGCACTCGAACGCCTGTCGCCACTGGAACGCGCGGCGTTTCTGTTGCACGACGTGTTCGGCGCGCCCTTCGACGAGGTTGCCGCGGCGATCGGTCGTGACGCGGCCGCCTGCCGCCAGCTTGCGCATCGCGCACGTGCGCACGTGCGCGCAGACCGCCCGCGCTTCGAGGTGCCGCGCCAGCGCGCGGCCGAGATTGCCGAAGCCTTCTTCACCGCGTCGCGCAGCGGCGACCACGCGCGCCTGCAGGATTTGCTCGCAGCGGACGCGGTATTCCACTCCGACGGTGGCGGCAAGGTACGCGCCGCGCTGCGGCCCATCCTGGGTTGCGACAAGGTCGTGCGACTGCTGTGCGGACTCGCACGCAAGACCGGTCATGCCCTGCCGCCGGTACTGTGGCGGGGCACGCTGGACGGCCTGCCGGCCTTCGTGACCCTGGAGACCGGAGGCGTATTGCAGACGACCTCACTGGCGATCGAGGGCGAGCGTATCGCGCACATCTACGTCGTACGCAACCCGGACAAGCTCGCCCGCCTGCGCGGCCAACTGGGCGTCGACTGACCCGCTTCAGGCCTCGGCCGATCGCTGTCCGAGCAGCCCGGCGAACAGGTTCGCGACCTCGTCGCGCGGAACGCCGCGCACGATGAACACGATGCGGCTGCGCCGGTCGGCATACGCGCCGTCGGCCGGCCAGGCGGGCAACGAGGACGGCGGGTAGACCGCATGCTGAACGCACTGCACGACGCGCGGGAGGGCATCGCCGGCGACGTTCAGCAGGCCCTTGACGCGCAACACGCGTTCGCCGCGCGCGGCCAGCAGCAGTTCCATCGCCTCGGAAAAGGCCAGCCAGTCGAGCGGCGCGTCGAAGGCCAGCACGAAGCTCGCCACATCGGCGTCGTGCGGCGCATGCGCGATCGGTGCGGGGCCACGTGCGTAGCGCGTCTGCGTCTGTGCCAGTGCGGCCTGGCGCCGGGCGGCTTCCTCACCGAGCCAGGCCACGACGTCGGGGAGCTTTCCGGCCGGATCGTAGAGCCCGCAACCGTCTAGCGCGCCGGGCGGCGGATGGCCGTCGAAGACCTCGATCTGCGGCGCGGCCGGATTCAGGTGAGCGAGCCGATGGCCGATACGCTCGCGCTGCGGCGCATCGGCCAGGTCGCACTTGGTGAGTAGCAGCCGGTCGGCCATCGCGACCTGGCGCATGGCCTCGCGGTGCTCGTCGAGCTGGGATTGGGCATGGGTGACGTCGACCGCGGTGATCACCCCGTCGCAGCGAAAACGCGCGGCGATGAAGGGCTCTTCCATCAAGGTGTAGACCACCGGCGCCGGGTCGGCCAGACCGGTGGTCTCGATCAGAACACGATCTACCGGGCCGATCTCGCGCCGCGCGGCGCGCTTGAACAACTGCTTGAGCGTGCGCACCAGATCGCCCTGGACGCTGCAACAGATGCAGCCGCCGTCGAGTACGAGCAGGGTCTCGTCGATCTTCTCGACGAGATGGTGATCTACGGCGACCTGACCGAACTCGTTAATCAGCACGGCGGTGCCGACCAGTGCCGGCGTGCCGAGCAGGTGGTTGAGCAGCGTGGTCTTGCCGGCGCCGAGAAAGCCGGTGAGGACGACGACCGGGATTCGTCGCTCGTCCGTCACGTCTGCCTCGTGGGCCTCAGCCCTTCTTGGAGACGCGCTCGATCGCCTCGTGGCGCTCCTGCGCCTCCAGGCTCAGCGTGGCCGCGGGACGCGCGAGCAGG
>JACESY010000033.1 GCA_013911595.1 Azoarcus sp. | reverse complement strand
CGGTCTGCGCCGCACCCATCATGTCGAGGCCGCTCAGCACGACCGGGATCGCTTGTTCCTGGATCGGCGTGGGCTCGGTGTATCCGGTCTCAGAAACGGCTCGTTGAAGCTCGGGAATCAGCCCGAGGTCGGCAAAGCTCATGGTCGGTTCAGTTCCTGGCGGCCGCGTTCGGGCCGATTCGCGTGGGCGGGTTGCCCGGCACCGGAAAACGAGCGTCGCCCGGTGCAACCAAAGTCGCGATTATACACGCGACGTGCGCTTTCCTTTTGCTGTCAAGCCCTTCCGGCTTGGCGTCAGCGGCGCAGCGTGAGATAGGCGGTGACTTCCTCGCGGTCGTGATACAGGTGCTTGATGCGCAGGTCGAAGGGGCCGACACTCGCCAGCCGCTTTTCGATCAGGTTGCGACATTGCGTCACGGCGTCGAGCCGGCGCTTCATCGGAAGCTTGAGGTTGAAGATTGCATGCCTTGCGCGCGCGGTGCCGATCCATTCGGCCATCAGCGACGCGATGCGTGAAGGCTGCTCGACCATGTCGCATACCAGCCAGTCCACCGCGCGCCGGGGGCGCCACGTGAAGCCGTCGGCGCGCACATGTTCGACCATGCTGGTGGCCATCACCGATTCGGCCATCGGTCCGTTGTCGACCGCCGTGACGTGCAACCCGCGCCAGGCCAGTTGCCAGCTCCAGCCGCCGGGTGCGGCGCCCAGGTCAACGGCGCGCATGCCGGCACGCATCGCGACCGTGCGTTCTTCTTCGGTGAGCATCCCGAGAATCGCTTCCGCGAGCTTGAGCGTGGAGCGACTGCCGGCCTCGCGCGGCATGCGCAGACGCGCAATGCCCATTGGCCACGGCGCCTCGCGATCGGCTCGTGCCGCGGCGAGCCATGCGGTCTTCTCGTCGGTGAAGATCACGTGCAGGGCGGCGAGGTTGCTGCGGCTGGTACGCATCGCGCCGCGCGCCGACAGTTTCTTGGCAAGCGGTGCGGCAAAGCGCCGGCAGAAGCCGGACAGCGGTCGCGCGGCGTCCGAATCCGGGTGCTCGATGGCGACCGTCGAGAAGCGTTGCGCCGCGCCGCGCGCAGCTTCGACGATGGGGCTGGCGCGGTCATCGTCAGGCAGATCGTCAACGCGCGCGAACCATGGCATCAGCGTGCGCGCAAACACCAGTGCGTGCCAGTCGCAGTATTGCGCCAGATCGGCGAAATCGATGGCCTCGACGGCCTCGAACACGGCGAAGCCCGTGCCCTCGTGGGCCCGCACGTAGCCGTTCAGCCCCAAGTCGCGACCGAAGGCGTCGAGCTCGCCGGCGAGTTCGCGCTCGAAACCAGCCCGGCACAGCGCGATCAGACCCCAGGCGTGGGCGTCTTCGGGCGGGGTTGGGGTGTCTTCGCGGGTCATCGGAGCGCCTGTATCATCTTGCGGGTGCGCGGATGATACGTGGCCGGCCGCGCCCGGACCACTGTCGCATCCGCCCAACGCCAGTTCACGGGAGTGCATTCATGGAGTACCGCCGACTCGGCGAGCGTGGGCCGGAAGTCTCGAGCCTGTGTCTCGGAACGATGACCTTCGGAGAACAGAACGACGCCGCGCAGGCCTTCGATCAGCTCGATCGCGCGCTGGACGCGGGAATCAACTTCATCGACACCGCCGAGATGTATCCGGTGCCCGCGCGCGCCGCCACGCAGGGCGAGTCCGAGCGCATCGTCGGACGCTGGCTTGCACGCCAGCGCCGCGACCGCCTCGTCGTCGCGACCAAGGTGGCCGGCCCCGCGCGTGGCATGGACTGGATCCGTGGCGGGCCGCTGGCGCTCGACGAGGCCAATCTTCGCGCCGCGGTCGAAGCCAGTCTGGAGCGTCTGGGCACGGACTACATCGACCTCTACCAGATTCACTGGCCGGAGCGGAATCAGCCGATGTTCGGCGAATGGCGGTACGACCCTTCGGCCGAGCGCGAATGCGTGCCGGTGCGCGCCCAACTCGAGGTGCTGGCGCGGCTGGTCGAGGAGGGGCGCATCCGCTACATCGGGCTGTCCAACGAGCATCCCTGGGGCGTCATGGAGTTTCTGCGTCAGGCCGATGCACTGGGTCTGCCGCGCATCGTGTCGATCCAGAACGTCTATAGCCTGCTCTCGCGCGTGTTCGAGTACGGGCTTGCGGAGATGTGCCATCGTGAGCACGTCGGCCTGCTCGCATACTCGCCGCTCGGTTTCGGGCATTTGAGCGGCAAGTACCTGGGCGTTCCGCCCGCCGGTGCCCGGTTGACGCGCTTTCCTGCGTTCGGAAAGCGCTACGCGACACCGGGCGTGCGACCGGCGGTCGAAGCCTATGCCGATCTGGCGCGTCGACACGGCATGAGCCCGGCCACGCTGGCGCTGGCGTTTGTATGCGGGCAGAGCTTCGTTACGAGCACGGTCATCGGTGCGACGACACTGGAACAACTGGAAGAGAATCTCGCGGCGCGAGAGGTGATACTGCACCTGGATGTGCTGGCAGAAATCGACGAAATCCACGCTCGCCACACCAATCCGGCGCCGTGACGCCGTGTCAGATTCAGGGGCGCGTGATTGGCAGCGGGGAGTCTGAGCCCGCCGCGCCGTTCGCTGACGGCAGGGATCGCGAGGCCGGTGCCTGCGCGCTATTGCGATCCATGCGCGTCGGGACCTCGGACAGGTTGTTCTCCGTCATGTAGTCGTTCATCTCGCGCCAGCCGGCGAAGATGGCCGACTTCGATACCTGCGGATTGAGCGAGTAACAGTCCTCGAGGGCGCGTCCCGAATGCCGGCAACCGCCGCCGATGGCTCGGCCCTCGGCCTCGGCCGCCGCTGCGCGCCGCTCGGGGTCGGGGATGTCGAGCACGTCGTACAGCATGTCGCAGCTGGCCAGCAGCGGCGCACACAGTAAGACGAGCAGTCGGGTTCGCAGAAGCATGGATGCGGCTTTGGTGGTTCGTCTACCGCTTAACGACCGAAGTGCGGCAATCTTGAAGACCGATTATTCAAATTCTCCGTGCGACGCCGGACGCGGATCGCGTTCTTGACGCGTCACGGAGCCGGCCCCTACCATCTCGCCTTTTCCAGCAGGCCCCCCATCTTGACGATCCAGCAACTCCTTGCGCCGATCGGCGCCGACATGCAGGCGGTCGACGATGTCATTCGCCAGCGCCTGCATTCGGATGTGGTCCTGGTGCGCCAGGTCGCCGAGTACATCGTCGGCAGCGGGGGCAAACGACTGCGTCCGGCCCTGGTGCTGATGTGCGCCGCAGCCTGTGGTTATCGCGGTCGCGATCAAGTCGAGCTCGCGGCCGTGGTCGAGTTCATACACACTGCGACGCTGCTGCACGACGATGTCGTCGATGAGTCGGACTTGCGTCGCGGCCGCGACACTGCCAATGCCGTGTTCGGCAACGCCGCCTCGGTACTTGTAGGCGACTTCCTGTATTCCCGCGCCTTCCAGATGATGGTCGGGGTCGGCGACATGCGCGTCATGCAGGTGCTCGCCGACGCCACCAACGTGATCGCCGAAGGTGAGGTCCTGCAACTGCTCAACGTGCGCAACGCCGACGTCGAACTCGACGGCTATCTGCGCGTGATCCGCTACAAGACCGCCAAGCTGTTCGAGGCTGCGGCGCGTCTGGGCGCGATCCTGGGCGAAGTCGACGATGCGTCCGAGCGCGAAATGGCGAGTTTCGGCATGCATCTGGGCACGGCCTTCCAGATCATCGACGACGTGCTCGACTATTCCTCGGAGGAGGCGGCTACCGGGAAACACCTTGGAGACGACCTGGCCGAAGGCAAGCCGACGTTGCCGCTGATCCTGGCGATGCAGCGCGGAACGAATGCGCAGACCGCTCGCGTGCGCGCGGCGATCGAGAACGGCGAACGTGACGCCTTCGGAGACATCCTGAGCATCATCGGCGACACTGGTGCGCTGGAAGCGTCCCGGGCGTTCGCGCGTTCCGAGTCCGTACTCGCTTCTGGAGCCTTGTTGCACTTGCCCCCTTCCGTTTTCAAGGATGCGCTGCTAAAATTGTCAGCCTTTGCAGTTGAGCGAGATTTCTAGCGCTGCAAAGGGTTTCAAAGCAGGTTTCAAAGCGTCGGGGAATAGCTCAGCCTGGTAGAGCACTGCGTTCGGGACGCAGGGGCCGGAGGTTCGAATCCTCTTTCCCCGACCACCAATTCCCGCAAAAAAGCCACTCATGAAGTGGATTTTTTGATTTTAATCAAGGGTTTGCGTTATCTCGCGCTCTTGGGACTGCGTCCCAGTGTCGCGCTAATTCGTTTTGGCGCGACACGAGCGCGACACGAAAATCAACACCGCAGTGCGCCCGCCATAAAAACCGTTGCTTACACGAGTCCTCTTCAACTGACGATGAGGTACTCATGGCCATCATTACAAACCGCTCGCCTTGGCTGGTTTCCGTTGCCCGCCGCCCGGAAGTGCTGCGCGAGTTTCCCTTGAAGCAACTCTCGTAGGCTCAGGCCTACGTGGCTTCGGGCCACAAGCCCCGGCTCGCGCGGCTCGAAAACGCCTTTCAGTTGCGCGCTCGGGACGAGGGGCTTCCGGCGTGATTCACCATCGGCATGTGGCCGCTTTTGAACCGTGACGCGATTGCGGCAGGTTTCCCTGATCAGCGGCGGTGCCCGTCGCCCGGCTCGTATCCAAGCGACTCGATGATGCGGCATTCCTCGATCACGCCGCCCTGACAGCAGGACGACAGGCGTTCGAGTTCCTGTTCCAGGCCTTGCATGTCGCATATGCTCTGGCGCACCTGTTCCAATTTCTGGGTGATCTTCGCGTCTACCGCGGCGCACGAGGACCGGCGATGATCGGCCAGTTCGAGCAAATCGCGGATGTCTTCAAGGCTGAAGCCCAGCGCGCGGCTGCGTCGGACGAAGCGCAGGCGATCGCGCTCTTGCGCCGTATACACCCGGTAGCCAGAGGCATTGCGCGCGGCGGACGGCAACAGACCGATGCGTTCGTAATAGCGGATGGTCACCGCACGCGTGCCCGTGGCCTGCGCGAGTTGCCCCACGGTGAAAGTCCGCGTGCTCATGGGACTTGACCTTATAGTCGCTACAAGCTTCATGCTAGCCGCTGTGTTCGATTCGGCAGGAAAAGATCATGGATAGTTGCTGCGAGAACAAGGCTGGCGAACTGGCGCAATTGCGTGCCAGCCAGAGCCGCGTACTCTACATCGTGCTGGCCATCAATGCAGCCATGTTCGTGGTGGAATTCGCCGCTGGCTGGATTGCCCGTTCGACGGCGTTGCTGGGGGATTCGCTCGACATGTTCGGCGACGCCTCGGTGTATGCGCTGACGCTGTTCGTGCTCCACCGCGGAGCGCGTGCACGCGCTGGCGCAGCAATGTTCAAGGGCGGCTTCATGCTGCTTTTCGGCGTGGTGGTGGTGGCCGACGCGGTGCGCAAACTGATGCTGCAGGAAGTCCCTGCCGCCGACTGGATGGCCGCCGTCGGCGCGCTGGCGCTGCTAGCCAACGGCCTCTGCGCCGCCATGCTGTATCGCCACCGCGCCGATGATCTGAATATGCGCTCGACGTGGCTGTGTTCGCGCAACGATCTGATCGCCAACAGCAGCGTGATCGCCGCAGCCGGTCTGGTCGCGCTCACCGGAAGTCTGTGGCCGGACCTCCTCGTTGGCCTCCTGATCGCGGCGCTGTTCCTGCATTCTGCGGTACAGATCATTCGTGAGTCCCTGCAGGAATGGCGCGCCAACACTGTTACCGACGCCGGCATCGATGGCGGCACCGCAGAAGCTCCCGCCTCCTGCGTCCCGCAGGCCTCTTCCGGGCGAAGCGCGCAAACAGGGAAGGAGAACTGCTGCGGCCCGCAAGAACCGAAATGAATGCCCTGTCGATCCCGGGCTTCGAGCACACGCCCGCCGCCTCGCGCCGGCAATCCGCGCAACGCCCATGTTTGTTTGCGCACGAGCGCGAATGCTATAATCACACTTATGAATAGATGGATCGCCATCCTGCTGTTTGCTTTGTTGCCGCTTCAGTCCGTTTGGGCGGTTGCAGGCGATTATTGCGAGCACGAACAGGGTGCCGATGCATCGCACTTCGGGCACCACGACCATAGCCACCGCGATGATGATCGCGACGAGCCGAAATCGCCGTCGTCCAAACATCCGGACTGCGCAACGTGCAAATTGCACGCCAAGACACTAGTAGTCGTCGCATTCGATCTTGATCTTTACGCGTCTGTCGGACAGGCCGTAGCGGACCTGCAATTGCCTGTCACCCTGTCTCCCCCTTCCCGTATCGAACGGCCCAAATGGGCCAGCCTCGTCGCCTAACGGCGAGGCCAAAGATCGCGTTCAAAATTTACGCGCATCCCTTGCGGGCCGACGTCCTCCGTCCGCGCTCCTCGCCGATTTCCTCAAAAGCCACGAGCCTCGAAGCCTAGGCTGGCTGACGCGCGCGAGGAGTAGATATTTCCATATCCCAAGCTGAATCCTCGCACGAGTGGGACGACGACGCCGCGAAAAGCGGTGAGTTGTGCCCAAGCGAACGAGAAACATCCCCTCGCTTTCATGGCTGTGCGGCGGGATTTACCGAAACCTCGGCTTATTCGAGGTGCCCAAACGAAGGAGAATCACCATGAGTCGATTTCACAAATTCGGGCGCGCTTTGTTCGGTGCATGCATCTGCTTTTTTTCCGTGCTGGCCCACGCGGATGTGTCGAGTTGGTCGGTCTGGTTTAACTCCCAGATTGAACAGCACCCTCAAATAGTAGCCGCCCGGGAGCAACTGCTGGGTACCCAGGCCAGTGCCGATGCGGCCGAGCAGCCGCTCTTCAACCCGGAGCTTTCGACCGACCTGGAGCGCAATGCGGGTGCCAGCAACTACCGGGTAGGAGTCCGGCAGACCATTGACTGGTGGGACCAGCGGGGGGCGCAAACACAAAAGGCGATGTTCATGCGGGGTGCCGCCGAAGCGCTTTATCGGCAGCAGTTGCTGGAGAAGTCCGCCGAGGCGATCTCTGCGTTGGTGGAGTGGGAAGCAGCCAGTCAGGCCGCGAGCATTACCAAGGAACAAAAGAATTTTCTCGACAAGCTCCTTGAGCAAGTGGATAAACGTCAGCGTTTGGGCGATCTGGGTAGCGTAGATGCCGAACTGACGTTCCTGTCATTGTCGGAACGGCTGGCGCAAGTCGCCGAAGCCGAGGCGGCGATACGAAAAGCGGAAATTCGCTTGGCTGAACTGTTGCCGGAGTGGACTCCCGAGAAAGGTGGCGTTCCAGCCGGTTTCTGGCCGTCTGCGCCCGCGCCAACTACGGATCAGGACCTGTTGCAGCACCCGGCGGTGGCTGGCGCGCAGGCCCGTTGGCAGACCCTGACGCGAGAAGCCGATGTGGTGCGACTTTCCACCAAGGCGAAGCCAACTTTTGGCGTCAATGCAGGTCGCGATGGAGGCGAGCACGTCGTGGGGGTGGCTGTCTCCATTCCGCTCAACGTACGCAACAACTTCAGCGCCGAAACGCGAGCTGCCTCGCAAATGGCTTTGGAAGCGGAGGCTCGCTTCCAAGATGTATATCGCAAGCAACGTTTCAGTTGGCGGGCCGCGCACGCTGCCTGGTGGCGTTATGCAGAACAATATGATCGCTGGCAAGAACTCGTGCAGGGACGCATAGAGAAAAGTTCTGATCTACTCAGGCAGCAGTGGAACGGCGGTGACCTTTCAACGACCGAGTACCTGCAGGCCCTGAATCAGCGAGCGGATAGTTTGTCGGCGGGCATCGCTCTGGAAAAGCAGGCCCGGCTCGCCCTTGCCGACGTCCTGCTCCAATCCGGAGAACTGGTTCAGTTGCTGGACCGTTCGAATCTACGCTAGGAATTTCGACATGAAGAACATCTATATTGGCGTCCTGATCGCCGCGCTCGTTCCGACCGTTGTGGGTTACGCATGGGCGGAAAAAGAGGACGCGCATTCTCACGCGGAAAATGCTAAGGCGATGCAGGACAAAGAGCTCGAAGCTCGTGATCATGATCGCGTGGAAGAACACACGGAAGGCGATGCCCATGGCGACCACCTATCCGATTCCGCGTATGACCATGACAAAGACGCGAAACACGAGCGTGACGTGAGCGGAGAGGACGGTCACGGTCACGATGAAGAGGAATCCGCTGCGACCGCATTGAATACCACTCAAATGGCGCTCGCCGACATCAAAGTCGAACCCCTCGTGGCCCGGGTAGTCGAGTATCAACTCTATGCGCCGGGCGAGATCCTGTCGAATGGCTACACCAGTTACCGCGTGTCGCCAAGGGTGGCCTCCGTGGTGCTGCGCCGTCATGTCGCCTTGGGCGACCATGTCAAACAGGGACAGCCGTTGGTCACTCTGTTCAGCGAGAGCGTGGCTCGCACCCAGGCCGAGTATCAAAAAGCTTGGTCGGAATGGCAAAGGGTGAGGGCGCTTGGGAGGAAGACCGTCGGAGAGCAGCGATACGTAAGTGCCCAGTCCGATATCGAGGCCGCAGAGGCTACGCTGTTGGCCTATGGGGTGGAAAAGTCGGCGTTCGAAGCCGAGCGGAAACGGAGCAGCAATAACCTTGGTGAATATACCTTGCGAGCCGAAATCGATGGCGCAGTTCTTGCCGACGAGTTCGAGCAGGGACAGCGTATCGAGCCCGGTGCGCCGCTCATCATGCTGGCGGACGAAAAGCAACTCTGGGTCGAAGCTCACCTACCAGCCGACATGACCCTGACTCTCGGCGCGGGAACCTTGGCGGAAGTCCGCGCGGGTGCAGCGCGGGCGGAAGCGCGGGTGAGCCAGGAGGCCCATACGATCGACCCGATCACGCGCACTCGCACGGTGCGCCTGCTGGTCGATAACCTTGGGCATCGCCTGCATCCGGGCCAATTCGCCGAGGTTTTCTTTCGCTTTCGCACCGACACTGCCGTGCTCGCGGTGCCCGAATCCGCGCTGATGCGCGGGGCAGACGGAGATTGGACTGTCTTCGTTGAAAACGCACCCGGAAAATTCGAGCCGGTCGAAGTCGAACTCGGGCGCGCCCTGGGGTCGGTGCGTGAAATAGTGGGTATCGAGCCGGGGAAGCAGGTCGTCATGCAAGGGGCATTTTTTGTTGCTTCGCAAATCGCCAAGGGCGGCTTCGATCCGCATAACCACTGAACAGTTGGAGTCCCCATGTTTAATCGAGTCATAGATTGGGCCGCCAGAAACCGCTTGCTTGTAGTGATTGCGCTATTCACATTGATGGGGGTTGCCGTCTCGGTCATCCCTCGGCTCAATCTGGACGCATTTCCAGACGTGACCAATGTACAGGTTGCGGTGAATACGGAAGCCCCCGGGCTCGCGGCAGAAGAAGTAGAGCAGCTGATTACCTATCCGATCGAAGCAGTCATGTACGCGCTGCCCGACGTCGAAGAGGTGCGCTCCATCTCAAAAACCGGTCTTTCCGGTATTACCGTGGTGTTCAAAGACGGGACTGACGTCTACTTTGCACGTCAGCTGGTGTTTGAACGCCTGCAGGCGGCGAAGGAACTGATTCCCCAGGGTATCGGAACGCCGGAAATGGGGCCCAATACCTCTGGTCTCGGCCAAGTCTATCAGTATCTTCTGATGGCCGATCCGGGTTCGGGCTATGACGCGATGGCCTTGCGCAGCCTCAATGATTGGGTGGTAAAACTGCTGCTCATTCCGGCCGAAGGTGTCACTGATGTGCTGTCCTTTGGAGGAGATGTCCGCCAGTACCAGGTCAACTTGAATCCGTCTCGGCTTTTGGCGTTCGACCTGAGTCAGGATGATGTAATGACGGCGCTGGAACGCAACAACGCCAACGTCGGCGGCTGGTACATGAATCGGGGTCAGGAGCAATTGGTGATTCGGGGCACCGGATGGCTGGATCACGGCGAACAGGGTCTGGAACAAATCCGTCAGATCCCCCTGAGAACCGTCGACGGTGTGGCAGTGACCGTTGCGGATGTGGCGCGCGTCGATGTCGGTAGCGAGATTCGCCAGGGTGCAGTGACCATGACCCGGAAAGATGCCGAAGGCAAAGTCGAGGAACTCGGGGAAGTCGTGGCCGGGATCGTACTAAAGCGTATGGGCGCGAACACTAAATCGACCATTGACGCGATCAACGCGCGTGTCGAACGAATCAGTCAGGCGCTGCCCGAAGGCGTGCGCTTCGAGGCATTCTACGATCAGGCGGACTTGATCACTCAGGCGGTACGGACGGTTGTCAATGCGCTGTTGCTTGCCTTCGTATTCATTGCTGTGATTCTGGCCTTGTTTCTAATGAACTTGCGGGCCACCTTTCTTGTTCTGATATCAATTCCGATATCCGTTGGTATCGCCTTGATGGTCATGGCCTGGTACGGCTTGTCAGCCAACCTGATGTCGTTGGGCGGTATTGCTGTCGCGATCGGCATGTTGGTCGACGGTTCGGTGGTCATGGTAGAGAACATGTTCAAGCATCTGACCCACCCGGACGCGGAGCATGATGCGGAACGCAAACAACTGGTAGACGGGCGGGACGAGGATCCGCTGGATGTCGTCCATGATCGTAATGGCATCGCGCTGCGGATTCAGGAAGCCGGACGGGAAGTTGCCCGGCCAATCTTCTTTGCGACCGCCATTATTCTCGTGGTCTTCATGCCGTTGTTCAGTTTCCAAGGAGTCGAGGCCAAACTGTTTCAGCCGATGGCCATCAGCATTATCCTCGCGATGCTGTCTGCGCTATTGGTGGCTCTAGTGATCGTTCCGGCCTTGGCCAGTTATATCTTCCGCAGCGGGATTCGCCAGCGTGAGAGTTGGGTTTTGAAGCCGCTCGATTCGGTCTACCGGAAGGGTCTGAAATGGGCGATGCGCAACGGCAAGGCGGTCGTCGCAGTCGCCGTCTTGCTGGTGGCCGCGGCCGCGCTGGTGGTTCCCCGGCTTGGCACCGAGTTCGTGCCCGAACTGGAAGAGGGAACGATCAATCTGAGGGTTACTCTTGCGCCGTCTTCGAGCCTGGATACGGCGCTGGAAGTGGCCCCCAGGCTCGAAAGGATGTTGATGGAGTTTCCGGAGGTGACCTATGCCTTGTCACGCATTGGTCGCGCGGAACTGGGCGGCGACCCGGAGCCGGTCAACAACATCGAGATCTATATAGGTATCAAGCCGGCAGAACAGTGGATCAGTGCATCCAACCGCTATGAATTGCAGTCACTGATGGAGCAGAGGCTGGAGCAGCATCCGGGGTTGCTATTGAATTTCTCACAGCCGATTGCGACCCGGGTGGACGAATTGCTTTCGGGTGTAAAAGCTCAGCTCGCCATCAAGCTGTTCGGGCCTGACTTGAAGGTGCTCGCCGAGAAGGGCGCGGAGATCGAGGCTGTCGTCAAGACCGTTAAAGGCGCACGCGATGTGGCGATGGAACAGATCGTAGGTGAATCGCAACTCGTCGTTACGCCCGATCGTAGATCGTTGTCTCGTTATGGTCTCGCCGTCGGTGATGTGATGACGCTGGTGCGGGACGGATTGGGCGGGGCTCGCGCCGGCCAGATCATCAAGGGTAATGAACGTTACGATATCTACGTACGTCTCGATGAACGTTTTCGCGATGATCGTGAAACAATCTCGGACCTCCGATTAAGAGCTCCGTCCGGCGCCTTGGTGCGGCTTGGAGACGTCGCCGAGGTCACGATTGCCTCTGGTCCTCCTCAGGTGCGTCGTGATGACGTACAGCGCCGCGTCGTTGTTCAATCGAACGTGGAAGGGCGCGACATGGGTAGCGTCGTGGCGGACATCCGTCAGGTAATTCGAGAGCAGGTCGAATTGCCAACAGGTTACTCGGTCGAGATCGGAGGGCAATTCGAAAATCAGGAGCGTGCTCAAAAACGGCTGTCACTGGTCGTTCCTGTTTCCATAGGCCTAATCGCCCTGTTGCTCTACTTCGCCTTCAATTCTGTGGGGCAGGCTTTGCTGATCCTGGTCAACGTGCCGTTGGCCGTAATCGGGGGAGTGTTTTCCTTATGGGTGTCCGGACAATATCTCTCGGTGCCGAGTTCAATCGGTTTCATTACGCTGTTCGGGGTGGCTGTACTTAATGGTGTCGTGATGGTTGAAAGCATCAATCAGCGCATCGCTGATGGGTTGATAGTTTCCGATGCCGTATTCGACGGAGCGACGTCGCGACTCAGACCGGTACTGATGACGGCTATGACCTCGGCGTTGGGGTTGATCCCGATGCTGCTGTCTAATGGTGTTGGTGCGGAAATACAGAAGCCGTTAGCGAGTGTCATCGTCGGGGGGCTGGTGACGTCCACTTTTCTGACGCTCTTTGTGCTTCCCGTGCTGTTCGGGATTTTTTCGAAAGCAAAGCTCAAAGACGTGGCCTGATGCCCGCGCGCCTGACAATATCAACGCTATTGTCAGCCTTTGCGCCCGTGGCAAACTGGTTGTCGCCGCGTTGTACGTCCGGTATTCATCAATACCGGACGCCTGTCCCTTCTGCTCGTGCAGCGACCGTGCTTTGATTGCCATTGATCATCCGCCGTGTCCATGCGATGCATCCCGATCTGCGCGTAACGATCGGAGTCCGCATAGATTCTGGCGCCGACTCTTCGACGGTTCGGCCAATAGCTCGTTGTCAAAAGGAGCCTCCTGATGGCCCATTCACATCACGACCACGCTCATCTCGACCCAGAAAGCGGAGACCGCCGCGTTGCGGTAGCAATCTGGGCGAACGGCATCCTCACCGTCGCACAGATCGTCGGGGGCATTCTTGCGGGTAGCCTCGCGCTGATTGCCGATGCCCTGCACAATTTCTCGGACGTGGCCGCGCTGCTCATCGCTTTTGCTGCGCGCAAGATCGCACGTCGTTCGGCGGATTCGGGAATGACCTTCGGCTACGGCCGGATCGAGGTGGTGGCTGCTCTGATAAACTACACCACGCTGATCGTGATCGGGCTCTACCTGGTCTACGAAGGGGGTATGCGGCTCATAGATCCGCCGGAGGTCGCTGGTTGGATGGTAGTCGCCATCGCGGGCGTGGCGCTGATCGTGGACGCGCTGACGGCGTTACTTACGTATTCCATGCAGAAGGGCAGCGTGAACATCCGCGCGCTTTTCCTGCACAATCTTTCCGACGCGCTGGCTTCGGTTGCGGTGATCGTCTCCGGTACGCTCATCATTCTCTACGACATGTGGTGGGTCGATCCGGCAATTACCATCGGCATCGCGATCTACATTCTGTATCTATCGTTCACCGAGATCGGAACGCCCATGCGTACCCTCATGCTGGGCAGTCCCCCTGGGGTCGAGAGTGAAGATGTGCTCGAGGCCGTGCGAGCGATCGATGGCGTGGCCGACCTGCACCATGTGCACCTCTGGCAGGTGCACGAGCGAATTTTCACCCTGGATGCGCATGTGGTGTTGTCCGAGCAGGGCTGGACCCGTATCGAGGCAATCAAGGCGCAGATCAAGTCCGCGCTTGAGGAGCGATTCGGCATCGGCCATTCCACCCTCGAGTTCGAGCATCCTCGTCATGCGCATGACGGTGCAGCTTTGTACGGGTGCCACGACAGCGAACACGAACGCTCGTGAACTGGGTGCCTGTCGACATGCACCCGGGGCGGCGCTTTGTAAGCCGCTTGACGAAACCGAGTTCCGCGTCGACCGAGGATTTGTGAGATGACGCACCGCTTCGACGTCCTCAAGCAACGCTGCCGTAATTCCTGGGAGGCGTACTGTCGGCACGACTTCGTGCGTAGCCTTGGCGCGGGCGATCTTGCGCAGCCTGCGTAAGCTTCCCCGTCAAGCAGACACTTCAAAAGTAGAACTTCCAGCGTATCGTTGGTGGTACTCGCTGGGCGTCATGTCCTCCAGTGAGTCATGCGGGCGTTGCTCGTTGTACTCAATCATCCACCACCATGCGGCCTCGCGGACATCGTCCAGGCGAGCAAACAAGTACAGATCCAGAATCTCATCGCGGAAGGTGCGGTTGAATCGCTCGATGTACGCATTTTGATTGGGCTTTCCGGGCTGAATGTACTGGATGGCCATGCCGTTTGCCTTGGACCACTGGACGAAGGCTTCACCCAGGAACTCCGGTCCGTTGTCGGTACGCAGTACCTGTGGCAGGCGGCCGTGATCCTGCTTGAGCTGCTCGAAGATGCGTACCAGCCGTAAAGAGGTAATCGATGTATCGACCTCAATGTGCAGCACTTCGCGATTGAAGTCGTCGGTGACGTTGAAGGTCCGGAAGCGCCGTCCGCAGGCCAGCGCATCGGACATGAAATCGGCCGACCACACGCTGTCGGGCAAACGTGGCACGTATAGCGGTACCCGCTCTCGTTTGGGCAGACGCCGCTTGGCGGCGCGTCGAAGGTTCAGTCGCATGGCCTTGTACACCCGATAGATCCGCTTGTGATTCCAGTGCGGCCGTTCTCGACGCAGCAGCTTCGTGCACTTCCAGAAACCACGGCTGGGCCGGGCTTCGACCAAGCGTGCCAAGGCCGCAATCAGTTCCGCATCGCGCACTGTCCAGTCCAGCGGCGGACGGTACCAAGCCGCCCGCGACAGACCGACGCACTCGCAGGACCGGCACAGAGGCCGTCGGTGCACCTCGACCAGGTACCGCACCGCCTCGCGCTTCTGAGCCGGTCCTACAGCTTTTTTGCGATCAGATCCTTCATCGCCGCGTTGTCCAGCGCCAGCTCCGCATACAGGCGCTTGAGCCGGGCGTTCTCTGCTTCCAGCTCCTTGACCCGCTTCAGATCCGACGCCTCCATGCCTCCGTACTTGGACTTCCACTGGTAGTACGTGGCCGAGCTGATGCCCGCTTGTCGGCAGATGTCCTTGACCGGCAGGCCCGCGTCGGCCTGCTTCAGGATCGAGACGATCTGGCTTTCGGTGAATCGTGACTTCTTCATCGGGAACCTCCTGACGGATAAAACATGCCAGAAAGTTCTACTTATCGGGTGTCTATCGCGTGGGGAAGCTTACGGGGAAACGAACTCCGGGCCGTTGTCCGAGCGCAGCACCGTCGGCGCACCATGCACGCTGATGAGCTGGGAGAGCACTTCCATGACTCTTGCCGAGCGGATGGATCCGGCTACATCGATGGCCAGACTCTCGCGGGTGTACTCATCGATCACGGTCAGGCACTTCAACTGCTGGCCGTTGGCGCAAGCGTCGAACACGAAATCGTAAGCCCACACCTGTCCAGCTCCGGTTGGCGCCTTGATCCGTGGTCGCGCGGCCGCGATCCGTCGGCGCGGACGTTTCCGTGGCACCTGCAGACCACTCTTGCGCCAAAGCCGCCAAGCTCGATCCGCGCTCATGCGATGGCCCTGCCGCTCCAGAAATACCTGGATGCGTCGGTAGCCGTATCGCGGGTACTGTGCCGATAACTGGCGCATTGCGCCGATCACAGGGGCGTCCGTTCGCTCGCGCTTCGATTCGTAGCGCAGCGCCGAGCGCGACACCTTCAGCAGCGCACACGATCGACGTATCGACAGACCGCGCCCAGTGGCGAACGCGACCTGCTGACGACGCGCCGGTGCGCTCACCACTTTTTTGCAGCGATCTCCTTCATCACCTCGATCTCCAGATCCCGCTCGGCCACAATCTTCTTGAGCCGCGCGTTCTCCTGCTCGAGCTGGCGCAGCCGCTTGACCTCGTCCGCATCCATCGCGCCGAAGCGCTTGCGCCACGTGTAGATCGTCTGCTCACTCACCCCGTGCGCCTTCGCAACCTCGGCAACCGGCGCCTTGTCCGCTTCGCGCAGGATCGAAACCATCTGCGCTTCCGTAAATCGACTCTTTCTCATGACTTCCTCGCATCAAGGAAGCCATCCTCTCAAGTTTTACGTGGGCCGAAAATCCCAGGGCAGGTCAGCTGGCCCACGTGCTGGTGGCCAAGTACTGTGACCACATCCCGCTCTACCGGCAGTCGGACATGTATGCGCGCGAAGGCGTCGAGCTTGCGCGCTCTACACTGGCCGACTGGGTGGGCGAGTCGGCGCGCCTGCTCGCGCCGCTGGTGCAAGCCGTTCGTCGCCACGTGCTCGAAGCCGAGAAGCTGCACGCCGACGATACGCCGGTGCCGATGCTCGCACCCGGCCAAGGCAAGACCCAGACGGCGCGCCTGTGGACCTATGTACGCGATGAGCGCCCCAGCGCCGGCACGACACCGCCGGCCGTGTGGTTTGCCTTCTCGGACAATCGTCGTGGCGAACACCCGCAGACCCACCTGAGACGATTCCGGGGCGTGCTGCAGGCCGACGGTTATGCCGGATTCGATCGGCTCTATCGGGATGGGACGATTCAGGAGGCGGCCTGCTGGGCCCATGTACGGCGCAAGTTCTACGATATCGCGCAGGCACAAGCGAGCCCACTGGCGGCCGAGGCGCTCACGCGCATCGGCGCGCTCTACACCATCGAAGCCGCCATCCGTGGCGACCCGCCCGAGCGGCGGCGCAGGGTGCGCATCGAGCGTGCGCAACCCGTGCTTGGGCACTTGCACACGTGGCTCGAGACCACCTTGCGGCAGCTGTCGCAGAAATCGGCACTGGCCGAGGCGATCCGCTATGCGCTCGTGCGCTGGCGTGCACTCACGCGCTATGTCGAAGACGGCCGCATCGAGATCGACAACAACGCGGCCGAGCGGGCGCTGCGCGCCGTGGCCCTGGGGCGCAAGAATTACCTGTTCGTCGGTTCGCGCGCGGGCGGCGATCGTGCGGCGGCAATGTACTCGTTGATCGGCTCGGCGCGGCTCAACGGTCTCGACCCCGAGGCGTACCTGCGTCACGTGCTCGGCCGTATCGGCGAGCACCCGATCAACCGCATCGACGAGTTGCTCCCCTGGAACGTGGCGCATGCCTTGCAGCCAGTCTGGCGCGAGGCTGCCTGAGCCGATGGGTGCCGACGTCGTTCGCATCGGGGACGTGCGCTCACTGCTGCTGCGCATCGAACTCAAGTGGATCACGCCCGTCATCTACCGGCGCGTGCTCGTACCCGAGAACATCACGCTGGCGCGGCTACATCGCACCATCCAGGCCGTGATGGGCTGGCAGGACTATCACCTGCATGAGTTCGAGATCGGCGGGCAGCGCTATGGCGTACCCGATCCGGAATGGGATGAGTTGGGCAGCGTGCGCCCCGAGGCGCGTATGCGGCTTGCTCGCTGCCTTGGGCGACACAAACGCTTTACCTACACCTACGACTTCGGCGACGACTGGGAACACCAGATCATCGTCGAGAAAGTCCTGCCACCCGATCAGCTACCGCATCCGGTCTGTCTCGACGGCGAACATGCCTGTCCGCCCGAAGATGTCGGTGGCTCACCCGGCTATGCCGACTTCCTGGAAGCCATCACCGATCCCGGGCACCCGGAACACGAGCAGTACGTCGCCTGGATTGGTGGGCAGTTCGATCCGGCCGAATTCGACCTTGTTGACGCCAACCGGCGTCTGTCCCGAATCAAGCTCTGAGCGTCAAGACGGTAGTTGCCGGACGCTTACCTTTCACGCGGCTCGACGGCAACCCTTATGCGGCGTGGATCGAGATGTACGCCGGTGACGAGTTTCAGCAGGTCGCGCTGGACGAGCGCGAGTGGGTCGACGCCAGGCTCGCTCGGGTTGATGCCGCACGCTTCGACGAATTGGTGGAAATCTTCGATGCAGCCTCGCGACTGGAGGCCGATTTCTGGCAGATGGGACTGGATCTGGCCGACTAGGGCCTGCTCTTAATTGCGTTGGTGTTGGACGTGCTGCATTTGAGGCGTGAGCGAACGTAATGAGTGGACGTAAAAAAGCCCAGGATGACCTGGGCTTTTTTCATTCAGCGGCAGACGTTCAGTCGATGCGCTGGATGTTCGCGGCTTGCTTGCCCTTCGGGCCAGACACGATGTCGAACGAAACCTTGTCGTTCTCGGCCAGCGACTTGAAGCCGCCACCCTGAATCGCGGAGAAGTGAGCGAAGACGTCTTCGCCGCCGTCCGCGGGGGTGATGAAGCCGAAGCCCTTAGCGTCGTTGAACCACTTTACGGTACCGGTTGCCATGATGTGCATCCTTGCAATGATTGAATGAAACGTGGGCGTGAGCCCGAAAATACGAGAATCAAGGTCAAGAGCACTTGCCGATACCGCTGAGGTACTACGAAGAGCTGACGTACTTTGAAAACCCGCCAACGCAGTATGAGGCCGGGGTTGCGCGAACACAAGCATTTTATTGCGGATGACTCGCAGTCCTACCCCCTGGGGGTGTTGCCGTACCGCGACATGTCGGGCCGCATCGCGCACCGAAGGCTGCGGTGAGCATCGGGCCGTCTCGCTTCGAGGGGGCGGGTTGGCCCGACGCGTAATGCATCCGGGCAGGATGTAATAAGGTCGTCGCCGACACGTCGCGAAATGCCCCCATGCAAGCCCGGTGGGGCGCTTCGGTGCGACTGACTGCGGGCGATCCGCGTCGACGCATACTGGGTGCAGGAACGGTGCGCGAAGGGTCGTCGGGGTTTACCCGTGACCTTGGTTCGAGCGCTTGTTGCGGGCACGCAACACAATCCGCGGCCTCATCTTTCTTTTTGTTACGCCGAGCTTGCGGCTACGGGCAGCGTTTTTGCACAATCACCCCAGCTTCTCGATTGAGAGGTAAGTCGGGCCAGCAGGCGCTGCTGGTTTCAGCTTAAAACTAGAGGAGAAATTCATGCAAAAGAAACTCATTGCTCTGGCGGTTGCCGGCCTGATGTCTGCGCCGGTGATGGCGCAGTCGAATGTCACCATCTACGGTATCGTTGACGTCGGCATGGTGTATGCCAAGCAGGGTGACAACAAGTTCCGCGGTGTTGAAAGCGGCACCCTCCGTGCCTCGCGCATCGGCTTCAAGGGCACCGAGGATTTGGGCAACGGGTTGAAGGCCAAGTTCAACCTCGAGTACGGGATTGCTGCCGATACTGGTACTGCTTTGACCCCTCGTAGGTCGTATCTCGGCCTGGAAGGTGGCTTCGGCTTCGTCGGTCTCGGTCGTCAGTATTCGCCAGGTTACGATGCATCCGTCAGGGATGCCGGCAACTTCCTGCTCTCCGGTACCTTTACTCCGCAGGCGGTGCTCGCCGGTGGGGCTGGTGCAACCATCCGCCTTGCTGGTGCTGCTCGCTGGAACAACTCGATCAACTACCGGTCTAAGTCCTACGGTGGCTTGGAGTTCCAGGCCATTTATGCTCTAGGCGAGAAAAATCAGGACAATGATCGCAGTGAAGACGACAAGTTGGGTCTGGGCGCGCTTTACAAAAACGGCCCGATCGAAGCGAACGTCATCTACCATCGCATCGACGGCGGTGGTAGCTCCGACCAGAAAGAATGGATGCTCAGCGGTGCCTACGACTTCGGCGTCGCCAAGGTCTCCGCGTCGTGGCAGACGGTCGACGTCGGTTCGATGGAAAATGACGTCTGGAGCGTCAGCGGTGCGATTCCGGTCAGCCAAGCCGGTAAAGTCTCCCTCGGCTACGGTCAGTTGAACCACGAAGACAGCGATCTTGATGCCGATATGTGGTCGATTGTGTACTTCCACGATCTGTCCAAGCGTACGACGGCCTACGCGGGCTATACGCGCATCAACAATGATAAAGGCTCCTTGCGTAACTTCGCCGTCAATGCAGATCCCGGCAACAATACCGACGGTTTCGCCGTGGGTGTTCGTCACTTCTTCTAATCGTCTTTCCTGACGATTCGATTGAAACGGGCGCTTCGGCGCCCGTTTTTGCGTTGACCTGCCGGATCAGGCGAGCATGCACAGCAGTGTTTCGTGCCAGAGCTTTTCGGGGAGGTGGTCGATGCGGCCGCAGTCTCGACTTGGCGATGCAGCGAATCTGGTCGAGAAGGATGCGCGCCGAGCGGCCTTCGAGCATGATTTCCGGCCGACATCCCAGTGGTTGGCCATTGCCGGTGATGGGCGCGACAATCACTTGGGGCAAGGTGTGGTTCATGTCATCGGCGGATACGACCAGGGCGGGGCGGGTCTTGCGGATCTCGGTGCCGATGGTTGGCTCCAGGATGACCCGGTACACATCGCCGCGGCGGACCGCGGGGCGGTTCTTGACCATTCCCACTCACCGCTGTCGGCCGCCGGCGGCAGGTCTTCCCAGGCGTCCGCGTCCAGTTTCAGGTCGTAGCCCGAGTACCAGCCCTCACGCAGTGGCTTGCCTGGTTCGATGACGATGCGGTTGCCATCGAGCGTGATCTCGACTTCATCGACGATACGAGTCTGCGCAAGCAGGGCCGCCGGAATCAGGACGCCGCGGGAGTTGCCGATTCTCCGGATGGTGGTTCGCATGACGGCTACTCCTTTAAATGTGGTAACGAAGTTATTACATCGTCTTCCCCTCAGACAAGGCAATCGGCATGGCGTGACCGGCCGCATGGCGTGCCCGGGTGTCCGCAAGCCATGTGCTAGAATCGGCGAGCTAACAACCCCTCGCGGCGTTGCCCGCGATCCCGCCGGCTTCCTATCCGATGCGCATACTTCTAAGCAACGACGACGGCTATTTCGCACCCGGTCTGGCGGCCTTGGCCGATGCGCTGCGCGACCTGGGCGACATCACCGTGGTCGCTCCGGAGCGTGATCGCAGCGGTTCGAGCAATTCGCTCACCCTTGATCGTCCGCTCGCGCTCAGACAGGCCGCCAACGGTTTCAATTTCGTCAACGGCACGCCCACCGATTGCGTTCATCTGGCCGTCACGGGCATGTTCGATCATCTGCCCGATATGGTCGTGTCGGGCATCAATCACGGCGCCAACATGGGCGACGACACGATCTACTCGGGTACGGTCGCCGCGGCGACCGAGGGTTTCCTGCTTGGAGTGCCGGCCATTGCGTTCTCGCTCGCGAGCAAGTCGGCGACCGACTTCACGGCGGCCGCCGAGGTTGCGCGCGATCTGGTAGCGCGCTTCATTCGCGATCCGTTCCGCGAGCCCGTGCTGCTCAATGTCAATATCCCGGACCGCAGTACTGACGACATCCGTGGCGTGCGCGTGACTCGCCTGGGCAAGCGCCACAAGGCCGAGCCGGTCATTCGCGGCACGACGCCGCGCGGTGAGACGGTGTACTGGATCGGGCCGGCCGGGCAGGCAGCCGACGCGGGTGAAGGGACGGATTTTCAAGCCGTCGAGGAAGGTTATGTTTCGGTCACGCCGCTGCGCGTCGATCTGACCCACAACGGTCAGATCAATGCCGTCGCGGAGTGGCTCGATGTCTGAGAGCCTGTGAAGAAATCGTAGCGAGCAGGGCCGAGTGCAAGGCGCGAGCGAGCGAACGACGAGACATATCAGATGGATAGGCGAGGAGTGAGCGAGTGAGCAACGCAGCAATCGGTCCGCGCAGCAGATTTATTCACAGGCTCTGAGATGGGGGTGCGTGAAACGGCACACGCGGGTGGTCGGGCTGCGCTTCGCATGGTCGAGCGACTGCGCGCCCAGGGTATTCGCGACGAGCGTGTGCTCGACGCGATGCTGCGTGTTCCGCGGCAGCATTTCATCGATGCCGCACTTGCCTATAACGCCTATGACGATACGCCGCTGCCGATCGGTTTCCAGCAGACCATCTCCCAGCCCTATGTGGTTGCGCGCATGATCGAGTTGTTGCGTGCCGGGCGCGAACTCGGGCGCACGCTTGAGGTCGGTGCAGGATGCGGCTATCAGGCGGCGGTGCTTTCGCATCTGGCGGCCGAGGTGTTCGGTATCGAGCGAATTCGCGGGCTGCTCGAGCAGGCCAAGGAGAATCTGCGACCGTTCCGCTATCCGAATGTGCGCCTCAAGCACGGGGATGGCTCGCAGGGCTTGCCGCAGGCGGCTCCATTCGACACCATCATCGTTGCGGCGGGTGCTCGTGAGTTGCCGCAGGCCCTGCGCGACCAGCTTGCGCCGGGCGGGCGCATGATGATCCCGGTTGGGGCTGGCGGCGAACAGCGGCTGGTGATGACCGAGCGGATCGGAGACGTATTCAGGGAAAGTCGGTACGAAGCGGTCCGTTTCGTACCATTGCTGAGTGGACTGGAATGAAGAACTCGATCGATCGCGCAAATACGGCACGGCTGCTCTTGCCACTGGCTTCGGCCTTGTTGCTGAGCGGGTGCCTGTCGCAACTGCCCGCGCCGTTCGGCGACTCGTCGCGCGGCACGGAGGCTTCCACGGGGGGCGCGCAGGCCGACGGGCAACATCACGTCGTGCGCCAGGGCGACACCTTGCTTGGAATCGGCCGCACCTATGGTCAGAGCGTAAGCGACCTGGTGCAGTGGAACGGGCTCGACAATCCGCATCAGATTCGCGTTGGGCAGCGCTTGCGTGTGGCTCCGCCCGATGTCGGCACCGGCGCGGAAGCCGTTACGGTGCGCCCGATCGAGACGCCGGGCGTCGAGAGCGAGGCGAGTGAGCCAGGCCAGCCTGCTGCGCAGGTGCCGCTCATTGCATCACCGCGTGGTGGCCGTACGGAGTACTCGGACGAGGCCTGGGCAGCGATCAACCCGCGGATACTGCCGTCCGAACCACCGTTTCCGATTCCGTCGCCGCCGGACACGCCCGCCCAGCCCGCCACCGCTCCCG
>JACESY010000032.1 GCA_013911595.1 Azoarcus sp. | reverse complement strand
GCGCCACGGAAGCATCCGCCTGTGCGCCGGGCATTGCCGTGTCGGCATCGGCGACTGCCGTGCCATGCACCTGCTCCAGCCACGCCGGCTCGGACGGCAGGTGCGCGTGCAGCAGCAGACGGTTGCACTCCACGAGTGCCGGATCGTCGCCGACATGGGTGCCGAGATTGAGTCCTGCATAGGGTCCGGCACTGACGCCGCCGCTGCGCGTGGTCACCAGCGCACGCACCATCGCGGGCGCCGGCCAGTCGGGCACGATCCAGTCGGCCGGCCTCACGCGCCCGCCTCCCGGCGCAAGGCATCGAGCAGTTGCGCGAAATCCTGGGGCAGACCGACCTCCCACTGCATGGATTCGCCGCTGGCCGGATGGTCCAGCGCGAGCCGGAAGGCATGCAGCGCCTGGCGGGAGAAGGCGTCGAGCAGTGAATCGCCGCTGCGCCGCCGACCGTAGACCGGATCGCCGACGAGCGGATGACCAATGCTCGCCATGTGCACCCGAATCTGATGCGTGCGCCCGGTCTCCAGACGACATTCGACCAACGTCGCACCGCGCAAGCGCTCACGCACGGCGTAATGCGTGCGCGCCTCGCGCCCGCCCTCGACCACGGCCATCTTGGTGCGATGGGTCGGATGACGTCCGATCGGCGCATCGACACGGCCCGGCGTGTTGAGCACGCCATGCACCAGCGCCAGATAGTGCCGGCCCACGTCGCGTGCCTGCAGCCGGCGCACCAGCGCGGTCTGCACAGCCGGGGTCTTGGCAACCACCATCAAGCCGCCGGTTTCCTTGTCCAGTCGATGGACGATGCCGGCGCGCGGCACGCGCTCGAGTTGCGGCGCGTGATGCAGGAGCGCGTTGAGCAGCGTGCCGCTGCGGTTGCCGCTCCCCGGATGCACGACCAGTCCGGGAGGCTTGTCGAGGACGAGGATGTGCGCGTCCTCGAAGATCACGTCAAGCGGGATATCCTCGGGCAGTTCGGCCGTGAGCGACTCCGGCTCGGGCTCGACCACGCTCAGGCGCTCGCCGCCGCGCAGCTTGTGCTTGGCTTCGCGTCTCGCGCCATCGACGAGTACGTAGCCGTCGCGCAACCAGCCCTGCAATCGCGTGCGCGAATGGTCAGGGAATAGTTGCGCAAGCACCCGATCGAGCCTCTGACCACCCATTTCGGCCGGAATCTCTGAGTCCCGGCGCAAGACGGCATGGGGCTCTGGGCTATAATCGGCGGATATGTTCACGCGAGTTCGTTCGATGTCGAGACTGATTCCATTGCTGCGCAGTTTAGCCCTTATCACCGTCATGCTGGCCGCAGGCTGCGGGCTGCTGCCCGAGGAGGTCGACGAGACCATCGACTGGAGTGCCCAGCGCATCCATTCCGAGGCGCGCGCGGCGATGGACGGTGGAGGTTACGAGCGCGCGATCACGCTGCTCGAAAAGCTCGAGTCGCGTTATCCGTACGGGCGTTTCGCCCAGCAGGCTCAGCTCGAGATCGCCTACGCCTATTACAAGTCCAACGAGCCCGAACTGGCGCTCGCCGCCGCCGACCGCTTCATCCGGCTGCACCCCAACCACCCCTATGTCGACTACGCGTTCTATCTGAAGGGTCTGGTGACCTTCAACGAGAACCTGGGCCTGCTGGGCTGGATTTCCAATCAGGATCTGTCCGAGCGCGACCCCAAGGGCGCACAACAGTCCTACGACACCTTCCGCGAGCTGATCACGCGCTTCCCGGAAAGCCGCTACACGCCGGACGCGATCCAGCGCATGCGCTATCTGGTCAACTCGCTGGCCGAGCACGAGGTGCACGTTGCGCGCTACTACCACGAGCGTGGCGCCTACGTCGCAGCGGTCAACCGGTCCAAGGAAGCCATCAAGAACTACCCGGACACGCCGGCAATCGAAGAGGCGCTCTACATCATGGCGCGCAGCTACGACGCAATGGGCATGGAAGACCTGGCGCAAGACGCGAAGCGCGTACTCGACGAGAACTTCCCCGACAGCGTCTACTACCGCGGCGGACCCGACGCCGACACGCCGTGGTGGCAGTTGTGGTGAGCCGCGCAGACTGAACCCCGACGGGACGCGAGGGCACCGCCCCCGTCGCGCCAGAAGCGAGCGAGCCGCCGATGTTCGACTACCTGCACCGCTGGTTCAACCGACATTTTTCTGATCCGCAGGTCGTGATCCTCGCGCTGGTCCTGGTGATCGGCGTGCTCATCGCGATCTTCGCCGCACGCCTGCTCGCGCCGCTGATCGCCAGCGTGATCATCGCCTACCTGCTCGAAGGCGCCGTGTCCTTTCTGGAACGTCACGGCTCGCGACGCTCGCCGGCCGTGATTCTGGTGTTCAGCCTGTTCCTGTCGCTGTTCATCGTCACCATGCTGTTGCTTATCCCGCTGCTCGCCGGCCAGGTCGGCCAACTCGCGCGCGAACTGCCCGCGATCGCGGCCGGGCTGCAGGATCTCGCGCTGCATCTGCCCGAACGTTATCCGCAGATCTTCTCTGATCAGCAGGTGCTCGAACTGCTCGCGTCGATCCGCAACAACGTCGCCGCCTTCGGACAGCGTGTCGTCGTGCTCTCGCTGACCTCGGCGGTGCAACTGATCACCTTCCTCGTGTACCTGATCCTGGTGCCCCTGCTGGTTTTCTTCATGCTCAAGGACAAGCGCCACATGGTGGCCTGGTTCCTGCAGTTCCTGCCGCATGAGCGCAGTCTGGTCAATCACGTGTGGGCCGACGTCGAGGCCGGCATCGGCAATTACGTGCGCGGCAAGTTCATCGAGATCCTGATCGTCTGGGTGGTCACGTACGTGGTATTCGCGATTCTCGGCATGCCCTACGCGATGCTACTGTCGCTGCTCGTCGGCCTGTCGGTCATCGTGCCCTACGTCGGCGCGGCGGTCGTCACGATCCCGGTTGCGGCCGTGGCCTACTTCGAGTTCGGTCTGGCGCCGCACTTCTGGTACGTGATCGCCGCCTATGCCGTGGTGCAGTTCCTCGACGGCAACGTGCTCGTGCCGTTGCTGTTTTCGGAAGTGGTCAACCTGCACCCGGTCGCGATCATCGCCGCGGTGCTGATCTTTGGCGGCATCTGGGGCTTGTGGGGTGTGTTCTTCGCGATTCCGCTGGCGACGTTGATCGCGGCCGTGCTGCGGTCCTGGCCCTCTCCGCAGGAACAGGGTCCCTGAACCAAGTCGCCGCGGGACTACCCCGGCGAAGATCAATCAATCGAGGCAAACCAGGATGGAAACGCTCGGACACTACATCGATGGTCAGCGCGTCGCGGATGACGCCCGCACGCAGCCCGTATTCAACCCGGCGACCGGCACCGAAGCCCGCCAGGTAAGTCTGGCTTCGACCGCGACCGTCGAAGCCGCCATATCGGCTGCACATTCGGCCTTTCCGGGGTGGCGCGCGACGCAGCCGCTCAAGCGCGCGCGCATCCTGTTCAAGTACAAGGAGCTGCTCGAACGCCACGCCGACCGGGTCGTGGCCGCGATCGTGGCCGAGCACGGCAAGGTCTGGGAGGATGCACACGGCGAACTGGCGCGCGGTATCGAAGTGGTCGAATACGCCTGTGGCGCACCGGAGTTTCTCAAGGGCGAATACAGTCGCGACGTCGGCCCGGACATCGACTCGTGGTCCGAGTTTCCGCCGCTGGGTGTAGTCGCCGGCATCACGCCGTTCAACTTCCCTGCGATGGTGCCGATGTGGATGTTCCCGATGGCGCTGGCCTGCGGCAACACCTTCATCCTCAAACCGTCCGAGAAGGTGCCCTCGGCCTCGCTGATACTGGCCGAACTGCTCACCGAAGCCGGCCTGCCGGCGGGTGTGTTCAACGTCGTCAACGGCGACAAGGAAGCCGTCGACAAGCTGCTCACCGACCCGCGCGTCAAGGCCGTGAGCTTTGTCGGCTCGACGCCGGTCGCCGAGTACATCTACACCACCGGCACGGCCCACGGAAAGCGCGTGCAGGCGCTCGGCGGCGCCAAGAATCACGCCGTGGTGATGCCCGACGCCGATCTGGACAATGCGGTCAACGCCATCATGGGCGCGGCCTACGGCTCCTGCGGCGAACGCTGCATGGCGATCTCGGTGGTGGTCGCCGTGGGAGAGGCGGTCGGCGACGAACTGGTGCGCCGACTCAAGCCCAAGATCGAGAATCTTCGCATCGGCAACGGCACCGAACGCGGGCTGGACATGGGCCCGCTGGTCACCGGCCCCCACCGCGACAAGGTGCGAAGCTACATCGATCTGGGTGCCGAGGAAGGTGCGGAGCTGGTCGTCGACGGGCGAAATTTCAAGCTCGCCGGTCATGAGGACGGCTTCTTCCTCGGTGGCACCCTGCTCGACCACGTGAAGGCCGACATGCGCGTGTATCGCGACGAAATCTTCGGCCCGGTGCTGGCCATCGTGCGCGTGCAGGATCTGGCCGAGGCGATCGCACTCATCAACGCCCACGAATTCGGCAACGGCACCTGCGTGTTCACCCGCGACGGCGCGGTGGCGCGCCATTTCAGCGACGCGGTGCAGGTCGGCATGGTGGGCATCAACGTGCCACTGCCGGTGCCTGTCGCCTGCCAGAGCTTCGGCGGCTGGAAGCGATCGCTGTTCGGTGACCTCTATGCTTACGGACCGGATGCGGTGCGCTTCTACACGCGACGCAAGACCATGACACAACGCTGGGCCGTGCGGGGCGTCGAGAAGGCGCAGTTCGCCTTTCCGAGCAACGGCTGAAGCTGCTAGGGTTCCCAATGCCGGGCGGCGCACGCGCCGCCCGTTTCGCTTTCAGGAGAAACACCGATGATCAAATCCCGTGCCGCAGTCGCCTGGGAAGCCGGAAAACCGCTGGAAATCACCGAGATCGACGTCGCCGCGCCCAAGCAGGGCGAGGTACTGGTACGCATCGTCGCCAGCGGCGTATGCCACACCGACGCGTTCACGCTCTCGGGTGCCGATCCGGAGGGCATCTTCCCCTCTGTGCTCGGCCATGAGGGCGGCGGCATTGTCGAGGCAATCGGCCCGGGCGTCAGCTCCGTGGCCGTTGGCGACCACGTGATCCCGCTCTACACGCCGGAATGCCGCACGTGCAAGTTCTGCACCTCGGGCAAGACCAATCTGTGCCAGGCGATTCGCGCCACCCAGGGCAAGGGGCTGATGCCCGACGGCACCAGCCGCTTCTCGCTCGACGGCAAGCCCATCCACCACTACATGGGCACCTCGACCTTCTCCGAATACACCGTGCTGCCCGAGATCGCGCTGGCGAAGATCAACAAGGAAGCGCCGCTGGAGAAGGTGTGCCTGCTCGGCTGCGGCGTGACCACCGGTATCGGCGCAGTGCTCAACACGGCCAAGGTCGAGCCGGGCGCGACCGTGGCCGTCTTCGGGCTGGGCGGCATCGGTCTTGCGGCGATCATCGGCGCGGTGATGGCCAAGGCTTCACGCGTCATCGCCATCGACATCAACGCGGACAAGTTTGAGATCGCACGACAGCTCGGCGCGACCGACTGCGTCAATCCGAACGACTTCGATGCGCCCATCCAACAGGTCATCGTCGACATGACCGACGGCGGCGTGGACTATTCGTTCGAGTGCATCGGCAATACCCAGGTGATGCGCGCGGCGCTCGAGTGCTGCCACAAGGGCTGGGGCGAGTCGGTGATCATCGGCGTGGCCGGCGCCGGCGAGGAGATCTCGACGCGCCCGTTCCAGCTCGTCACCGGGCGCGTATGGCGCGGCTCGGCCTTCGGCGGCGTGCGCGGGCGCACCGAGTTGCCGCGTTACGTCGAGCAGGCACAAAAGGGCGAGATCCCGCTCGACACCTTCATTACCCACACCATGGGGCTGGAAGACATCAATCACGCCTTCGACCTGATGCACGAAGGCAAGAGCATCCGTTCGGTCATTCATTTCTGAGCGCGTATTGCCCCAACCGGCCGGCCGCTCCGGCGGCCGGCCTTTACACGACCACGCACACGGAATTGCCCAAATGAGCCTTTCTCTCGAAACCGTCACCGCCAACAAGAGCTTCGGCGGCTGGCACAAGCGCGTCCGCCACCATTCGACGACGCTCGGTTGCGACATGGTGTTCGCGATCTACCTGCCACCGCAGGCCGAGGCCGGACCGGTACCGGTGCTGTACTGGCTGTCGGGGCTGACCTGCACCGACGAGAACTTCATGCAAAAGGCTGGCGCGCTGCGTGCAGCAGCCGAACTGGGCATGGCCATCGTCGCGCCCGACACCAGCCCGCGCGGAACGGACGTGCCAGACGACCCAGAGGGCAGCTTCGACTTCGGTCATGGTGCGGGCTTCTACGTCAACGCCACGCGCCCGCCCTACGATACGCACTACCGCATGTACGACTACGTGGTGTCCGAGCTGCCGACGCTGGTCGAAGCCAACTTTCCGGTCAGCGACGCACGCGCGATTTCAGGACACTCGATGGGCGGGCACGGCGCGCTCGTGATCGCGCTGAAGAACCCGGGTCGCTACCGCTCGGTGTCAGCCTTCGCGCCCATCGTCAACCCGACCGACTGCCCCTGGGGGCGCAAGGCCTTCACCGGCTACCTGGGCGATGACGAAGCCGCGTGGCGCGAATGGGACGCCTGCGCACTGATCGCCGAGGCGCCCGAGCGCCTGCCGCTGCTGGTCGATCAGGGCGAGGCCGACCCCTTCCTGGACGACCAGTTGCGACCGCAACGCCTGGCACAGGCCTGCGAGCACGTGCGTCACCCGCTGACGCTGCGCTTGCACCCAGGTTACGATCACAGCTACTACTTCATCGCGAGCTTCATCGACGAACACCTGCGACACCACGCCGAGGCGCTGCGCCGCTGAAGTCGCAGCAGGCGGACGCAGCCAACAGTGATCGCCGCCGCGAGCATTCCGGCGGCGAACAGCCCGGCCCACACGCTGAGCACGAACAGCGGCCAAACCGCCTCGGCCGGCCCCGGCGGAATGGCCGCCGACAACTGCAATGCCAATGGAATACAGAGGATGCCGGCGGCAACCACCGCCATTCCCGCCGGACCTTGCGTACGCTTCATTTCGCTCTCCTGACTCATCGGACAGGAGGATTCTGCGTTCCGTCAGGCTCATGAATTGAGCCACATCCTTACATCTTCCATGGGTTGACCGGGGTCAAGAATCAATCACTTGCCCTCCCTGCGCAAGCGCTCTTGGCTTCTAATGGATACGTAGAACTACGTATGCGATCGGAGGTACCTCAACCCGATGTCGATCCGCCACCTGCTTCTGTCGATGATCGCCGTGCTCACGCTGCTCGCGCTGGGCATCGGCGCGCGTGAAGTCGTCAACACGCGTGAGCGTCTTGCGGCGATCGACTGGCTCGAGCACAGCAACCATGTATCCGGCCTCGTCCAGCGCGCCAGCGGCGCACTGGCGCGCGAGCGCGGCATCACGACCATTGCGCTCTCGCGTCCGGATCGGCGAGCGGATGATGCCGCGCCCACCACCCAGACCATCGATGTGCTCCGCAGCGAGGCCGATGCGCACATCGCCGCGCTCGTGGCCGAGACGCCAAACACCGCCCGCCTCTCGCCAGATCATCCGCTGGTGTCGCAACTGGCGGGCATTCGCGCCCTGCATTCCGAACTGCAGGCCTATCGCGACGCCGTCGACGCGAGTCTGGCCGGCATCGACGTGGATCTGGACATTGCGCCGCAACGCTGGGTCGCACTGGTCAGCAACTTCATCGATGTGCTTCACCAGACCATCAGCATCACCGCTTCACCGGCGCCCGGTGGTGGCAGCGCGAGCGTGCAGCCGCTGATCCGCGACGCGCTGTTCACGCTTGCCGAGCACCTCGGGCAGGAGCGCGCCATCATCGCTGCGGCGCTCTCGCGCGAAGCGCAACTCGGCCCGACCGAACTGCGCGAACTCGAACACTACCGCGCCAACATCCTGCACACCTGGAAACGCGCCGACGGCTTGCTCGACGATTTCGAACGCACACCGCAGATCGAGGCCGCGATCGACCGCTTCTGGACCGGCCTGTTCGTCCATTACGAGGATCTGCGCGACAGCGTGGTCACCGCCAGCGAACGCGGCCAGCCCTACCCGGTGAGCGACGGCGAGTGGTTTGCGCAAGCCACGCGCGGCATTGACGCCGTGCTGGCGTTGTCGGACACGCTCGGCGAAGAGATCGATCGACGCGCCGAACGCCTGCGTGCCGAGGCCAGCCGCGCGCTGACGCTGTCGCTGCTCGCACTTGCCGCCCTGATCACCGCTTTCGGTGTTGCCGTAGCGCTTATCCGCCGTCGCGTGCTGCGTCCGCTGGGCGAACTCGAGCGCGCCGTTGCGGCGATTTCCGCGGGCGATCTGTCGCCGCACATCGTCGCGGGCGGCGACGATGAGTTCGGGCGGCTCGCACGCGGCTTCGAACACATGCGCGAATCGCTCGCCAGCGCCGAGCGCGAGCGCGAAACGACCCTGGCCGAGATGCGCAAGCTGAGCACGGCGATCGAACACAGTGTCAGTTCGGTCATCATCACCGACGAGCGCGGCATCGTCGAATACACCAACCCGCAGTTCACGCTGACCAGCGGCTACCAAGTCGACGAGGTGCGCGGCCGCCATGTCGGCATTCTCAAGTCCGGCTATACCCCGCCGACGCACTATCAGGGCCTTTGGGAGACGCTGCAATCGGGCAAGGCCTGGAAGGGCGAGCTGCTCAATCGCCGCAAGGACGGAGAACTGTACTGGGAGGCGGTGTCGATCAGCCCGATCCGCGACAAAGCCGGAAAGATCATCCACTTCATCAGCATCCAGCACGACATCTCGGATCGCAAGCGCATCGAGGCACGACTGGACTTCATCTCATCCTATGACCCGCTCACGCGCCTGCCCAACCGCGCGCTGCTCAACCAGCGCTTCAGCGAGGCGCGCGCGACGGCGCGCAAGCGCGGCTCGCGACTCGCACTGATCGCGCTCGGCGTGCGTCATTTCAAGCGGCTGAACGACAGTCTCGGGCATGAGATCGGCGACCGCCTGCTGTGCGAGATCGCGACCCGGCTGACGCACGCCACGCGTGAGACGGACACCGTCTCGCGCCTGTCCGGGAGTGAGTTCGCGCTCATCCTCGACAACATCGGCGACGCGGCCGAGGTCTCCGAGCGCACCACCGCCATCCTGCAGGATCTGCGCAAACCCCTTTGCGTAGACGAACACGTGCTGCAACCGACGCTGCACGCGGGCATCTCGATTCTGCCCGACGACGGCGAGACCCTCGACCAGTTGCTGACTTCGGCGAGCATGGCCTTGCATCAGGCCGAGCATGAAGGCAGCACGCCGCTGATGTTCTACACGCCGGCGCTCAATGCCGACGCGCAGGCGCGCCTGGCGCTCGAGTCCGCGCTGCGCATGGCGCTGGAGACGAACCGGCTGGAACTGCACTATCAGCCGCGCATCGACCTAAGAACGGGGCGCATCATTGGCGCCGAGGCCCTCGCGCGCTGGCGCCATCCGGAAACGCTTGAATACATCCCTCCCGACCGCTTCATCCGCATCTCCGAGGAAAGCGGCCTGATCCATCCCCTTGGCCAGTGGGTGCTGAACGAGGCATGCGAGCAGAATCGCCGCTGGCAGAAAGCAGGGCTGCCGCGCATTCCGGTCTCGGTCAACGTCTCTCCGCTGCAACTGCAACAGCGCGGACTGCCCGACCAGATCTCCGAGGTACTCGCGCGCACCGGGTTGGAGCCCGAGGATCTGGAGATCGAGCTAACCGAGACCACCGTCATGGAAAGCCCAGAGGAGGCCGCCGTGGCGCTGCATCTGCTCAAATCGCTGGGCGTGCGTCTGGCCATCGACGACTTCGGCACGGGCTACTCCAGCCTGGCCTACCTGAACCGATTCCCCGTCGACCTGCTTAAGATCGACCGCAGCTTCATCAGCAGCCTCGAATCGGACCCCAGCGCAGCGACCATCGCCAGTTCGGTCATCGCCCTGGCCCACCGCATGGGGCTGCGCGTCGTCGCCGAGGGCGTAGAGAACCTCGCCCAATTGCAGTTCCTGCACCGCCAGAGCTGCGACGAGATCCAGGGCTTCTACTTCAGCCCGGCCCTGCCCCCGCATGCCTTTGCCGAATTGCTGCGCAGTACGCGCACCCTGACCATCCCTGTAACCTCCAGCTGAGTCCGTCGGCAATTGCGCATTGACGCGTACGCGAGCCGTTGAGAGACTCGTGACGCACCATCGTGCGCGAGCGCACCCCGCCATGGCAAATGTGAGCAGGCCCTAGAGGACGAAACACTGATGACCGGAGCGCTGCGCCATATCACGCACTGGCTGGGCTGCATCCCGTTATTGTGCCTGCTGCTGTCAGTCGACGCCGCGGCCGCGGAGCGCCAGCATCTGCGCGTGCAGTTGCAATGGCACCACCAGAGCCAGTTCACCGGCTTCTACGTCGCCCATGCGCGGCGCCACTTCGAAGTCGAGGGACTGGACGTACAGTTTGTTGAAGGCGGGCCCGGCATCGATCCGGTCGAACGCCTGCAGGCCGGCAAGGCCGACATCGCGATCGCCTGGCTGGACAACGCGTGGGAACGCAGCACGCCCGATCGCCCCGTCACCAACGTGGCGCAGATCTTCTCCGGTTCGGCGCTGGCCGTCGTCTGCCGCATGAGCGCAGGCGTGCTGAGCGCGCAGGACATGATCGGGCGACGGGTCGGCGTGTGGAACATCGGCGACGAGGCCGTGGTGGCCGAAATGATTCGTCGGCTCGGATTCGCGCCGGGCGACGTCGAGCTGGTCACGCAACGCCCTGACGGCACAGACCTGATCGACGGCGTCGTGCCCTGCGCCACCGTGATGACCTACAACGAGTACTGGCGACTCCTCGATGCCGACATCCCCGAGGAAGACCTGCTGGTCATCAATCCCGGGAGCTTCGGCCTGCCGCACATCGAGGACGGGCTTTATGTCGACGGCCGGCGCCTCGATGACCCGGCCTTCGTCGACGCGCTGGCGCGGTTTGTTCGTGCCGCCCGCCTGGGCTGGCAAGAGGCACGCAGCGCGCCCACGCTCGCCGTCGAGACGGTCATGCGCATCGGCTCCGGACTGGAGCGCGAACAGCAGCGCCACATGCTCGAAACCGCACTCGCGCTGGTACCCGACGACAATCGCTTCGGCCAGTTCGATCTGGCGGCTTTCGAAATCGCCCGCGAGCACATCGACCATGGCGACGGCGCACCGCCGCCCGACGGGCTATGGACCCATGCAGTGTGGAACGCGCTGCAGGCGCTCGACGGTCGTGACCGGTTGCTCAGCACCGCCACCCAGCACTACGCGCGCAGCATTCTCGACATGGCGCTGTTCCAGTGGCTGGTGCTGCTCGGCGTGATGACCTTCGCGCTTTCGGGCGCGCTTGAGGCGGTCAATCGCGGCTACGACTTCTACGGGCGACTGATCCTGGCCTTTCTCTCCGGCCTGGGTGGCGGCACGCTGCGCGACCTGCTCATCGGCGGCGAGCGCCAGCCGCTGTTCTACATCACCGATCCGGCCTATCCTGCCGGCATCCTCCTGGTCGTGGTCGCCGCCACCGTACTCACGGCGATCCGCCCGGACATCCATCACACGCGCAGCTTCACACGCGCCAAGCACTGGACCGACGTGATCGGCTTCTCGGTGCTCGCAGCCAGCGGCGCGACCATCGCCATCGCCCACGACATGCCCTGGTACTGGGCTCCGTTCTGCGCGGCAATGACCTGCGCGGGCGGCGGCGTGCTGCGCGAGATCGTCATCAACCGCGAACCTGCCACGCTCAAGGGCGTGATCTACGAGGAGGTCGCAATCTTCGGCGGCCTGCTGCTGGTCGGCGCGCTGGTGCTGGCCAACCACTTCGAACAATCGCCCTGGCCGGTGTACGCGGCGATGCTGTTCGCCATCGCCGCAATGATCGCCGCGCGACTGATCATCCTGCGCCGGGGCTTGCGCTATCCGCAATGGCTCGGCGGAAAGCCCCAGGCGCAACGCTGATGCCCCGCCGCGTGCGCGAACGCAAGATGATCGCGCCTCATGGCCCTCTCCCCTGCGGCCGGAACCGGATTATCATGTTTGCATTATCGGCCTCGCGGATCCCGCCATGACGCGACTGTTCCTCTGCGTGCTCGTCACGCTGTGCCTGCTCCCCGCGCAGACCGTTGCACAACAGGCAGTGACGCTGCAACTGCAATGGACGCATGCCTTCCAGTTCGCCGGCTACTATGCCGCGCGCGAGAAGGGTTTCTATGCCGAAGCCGGCCTGGAGGTGACGATCCGCGAGGCCGAGCAGGACGTCAGCGTCGCCGAGATCGTCACGCGCGGCGACGCACACTACGGCGTCAGTTCCAGCAGTCTGCTGCTCGAACGCGCGCGCGGCCTGCCGGTCGTCGCACTGGCCTCGACGCATCAGCATTCACCCTATGTGCTGGTGGTACCGCTCGACAGCCCGGCACAAACCATCGCCGGCCTGGCCGGGCTGCGCGTGATGCTCGAGTCCGGTGCGGAGGAACTGCGCGCGCTGCTGCGCCGTGAAGGCGTTCACGACGACATTGAATTTGTCCCCCACAGCTTCGACCCGCAAGATCTCGTCGACGGCCAGGTCGACGCCTACTCCGCGTACTCGACCAACGAACTGTTCTATTTCCGTGAGCGCGGTTTCAATACCCTGACCTATTCTCCGCAAAGCGCCGGCATCGATTTCTATGGCGACACGCTGTTCACGTCCGAGAGCGAACTGCGCAAGCATCCCGAACGCGTGGCCGCGTTCCGCGAGGCGAGTCTGCGCGGCTGGCAATACGCCCTGGCCCACCCGGAGGAGATGGTCGAGCTGATCGTCGAGCGCTATCCGAGCACGATGAGCGCCGAACACTTGCGTTTCGAGGCCACCGAGCAGGCACGGTTGATGGATCCGGGCGAAGTGCCGCTCGGCCACATGAGTGCCGAACGCTGGCGCCACATCGCCGGGGTCTACGCCGAGCTCGGCATGCTCCCGACCGGCGCCGATCTCGACGACGGCTTTCTCTACGATCCGACGCCGGTCCGCAGCAGTGCGCCACCGGCCGCCTCGCGCATGACCTGGATCGCAGCGGGCGCACTCTTGCTGGCGCTGCTCGCCCTGCTGGCGATGATGCAAACGCGCCGCCGCCTGACCCAGGCGCGCGTCCAGCTCGAAGCCGGCGAGATCGAACTCGCCGAATCCCGTCGCCAGTTCGATCTGCTGGCCGAACATGTCGAAGACGTCGTATGGACGCTGGACGTGACCGATCGTCGCTTCACCTGGGTCAGCCCATCCGTTTCCCGACAGCGCGGCATTGACCCCGAACAGGTCCTCTCCTCCCAACTGGACGCGGCCATCGTGCCTGAACAGCTCGAACAGGTGGAGCGCTGCCTGGACGAGGCCCCTGCACGTCTGCGCGCCGGCGACACCGAAGGCCGCTGCACCCTCGACCAACCCTGCGCCGACGGCTCGACGATCCGCGTACACATACGCTACCGCCTGTCGGTCAACGAACTCACCGCCCGGCTGGAAATGACCGGCACCAGCCGCAGCATCGAAGGGAACTGAAAACAAAAAACGCGCCGAGTGGCGCGTTTCGTTTGTCTGGCGGAGACGGAGGGATTCGAACCCTCGAGACAGGTTTTGCCCGTCTGCTCCCTTAGCAGGGGAGTGCCTTCGACCTCTCGGCCACGTCTCCAGACAAGGGCGCGATCATAGCGACTTGGCGCCCACCGGTCAAACCGCATTCACGCCTGGTCGAGACCGAAGGCCTTATGCAGGACGCGGGCAGCCAGTTCGAGGTATTTTTCCTCGATGACGACCGCGATCTTGATCTCCGAGGTCGAGATCATCTGGATGTTGATGCGATCGTTGGCGAGCGTCTCAAAAACCTTCGAGGCCACGCCCGGATGCGAGCGCATGCCCACGCCGACCACCGAGATCTTGGCCATGGTGTCATCGACCTCGATCTCCTTGGCGTTGAACTTGTCCTTGTTCGCCTCGAGCACGTTGACGGCCTTGGCCAGGTCGCCGCGCGCGATCGTGAACGAGAAGTCCGTCGCGCCGGCGTGGCCGACGTTCTGCACGATCATGTCGACGTCGATGTTGGCATCGGCGATCGGGCCGAGAATCTTGTAGGCGATGCCGGGCACGTCCGGCGCGCCGACCACGGTGATCTTGGCTTCGTCGCGGCTGAACGCGATACCGGTGATGACGGGTTGTTCCATTTGACTGTCTTCCTCAACGGTGATGAGCGTGCCCGGGCCTTCCTCCTCGAAGCTGGACAGGACACGCAGCTTGACCTTGTACTTGCCGGCGAACTCGACCGCGCGGATCTGCAGGATTTTCGAGCCCTGGCTGGCCAGCTCGAGCATCTCCTCGAAGGTGACCTTGTCGAGCTTGCGCGCCTTGGGCACGACCCGCGGGTCGGTCGTATATACGCCGTCGACATCGGTGTAGATCTGGCATTCGTCGGCCTTCAGAGCGGCGGCAAGCGCCACGCCGGTGGTGTCGGAACCGCCGCGCCCCAGCGTCGTGATGTTGCCGTGCTCGTCCATGCCCTGGAAGCCGGCGACGACCACCACCGACCCTGCATCCAGATCCTTGCGTATCGGCGCATCGCTGATGTCGAGGATGCGCGCCTTGGTATGGGCGGAATCGGTGAGGATGCGGACCTGACCGCCCGTGTAGCTCCTGGCCGGAACACCGAGTTCATGCAAGGCCATGCACAGCAGGCCGATGGTGACCTGCTCGCCCGTCGACACCACGACGTCGAGTTCGCGCGGCGTGGGGCTGGACGAGACGTCGTTGGCGAGCCCGATCAGCCGGTTGGTCTCCCCGCTCATCGCCGATACCGCCACAACGACCTGATCCCCACGCTGGTGGAATTTCGCGATGCGCCTGGCGACGTTCTTGATCCTCTCCGGGCTTCCGACCGAGGTACCGCCATATTTCTGAACTATCAGTGCCATTGTCGCGCTCAACCTGACTGGGTACAAAAGTCCATTATTTTACCCGTTTGGCGGAACAATTTGCAGTTCACTGGCTCTGAGTTGCGACTGTGTGACGAATTCGCATCGCATGGTAACTGACACATCAGTTTTCACTTGTATGTGAAACGAATGCTCAACTATACTGTCATCACGCTATGACGAAAGTCGTAAATTGGCCGGGCTGCATGTGCAACCCGCATGACAGGACAATTCATCCGAGGAATCACGATGAAGACTACCGACAAGATTGACGTGCGAGAAATCCGCCGCAAGCTCGGCATGAACCAGTCGCAGTTCTGGTCGAAGATCGGCGTCACCCAGAGCGGCGGTTCGCGCTACGAGAGCGGTCGCAACATTCCCCGCCCGGTGCAGGCCCTGTTGCGTCTGGTTCATATCGAACAGATCGATATCAGCAAGATCCGCAAGGAAGATGTCGAGGTCGCCGAGTACCTCAAGACATCCGACCCCGAGGCCTTCAAGAACCTCAAGAAGGAAGCGCGCGCGCGCCGCAAGGAGAAGGGTTCGCGCTGAAACGGGTTGGCCGAAATACTTCAGGGGCGCCACTTCGGTGGCGCCCCTTTTTGCATTCTCCCGTCACCGCGCAGGCGGCCGGGATCACGGTGCTATACTCGCGCGCCTGACCCATCGGATCGAAATCAATGCGCATCACCCGCAAGCTCGAATTCGACGCCGGGCACCGGATTCCGGATCATTCAAGCCAGTGTCGGCACCTGCACGGCCATCGCTACGTGCTCGAGGTGACGCTGTCAGGCGAGGTCATGCGCGCTGACGGCGAAACTTCCAACGGCATGGTGATGGACTTCGCTGAAATCAAGGCGATCGCCCGGCGCCACGTCGTCGACGTCTGGGATCACGCCTTTCTCGCCTGGCGCAAGGACTCCGCCGTCGTAAGTTTTCTCGCGACCCTGCCCGGGCACAAGACGGTGCTGCTCGACAGTGTGCCCACGGCCGAGAATCTCGCCATCGAGGCTTTCCGTATTCTCGAACCGCAGTATCGCGACGTCTTCGGCAACAGCCTGTGTCTGCAACGGGTGCGTCTCTACGAAACGCCCAATTGCTGGGCCGACGCACTGCGCGACGAGATGTCCTGAGCAAGCCAGTGACGTAAAAAAGCCCGCGAACTTCGCGGGCTTTTTTGTCTGCCGGTCAGATTACATCGCGTAGCGGCGCAGGCGCATGGAAAATTCCTGCAACTGCTCGATGCCGCTCTGTTCGGCCCGCGCGATCCAGTCCTGCAACTGATGTAGCAGTTGTTCGCTTGAGGCCGTCGATCGTGCCCAGATCGAACTCAATTCCTCGCGCATCGACTTGACCGTGGCGAGCGCCTGGCTGTTCTCCAGCACGACTTCCAACTGGCGACGTTCGCTCTCGTCAAGCTTGCGGTTCTCGCCCGAGAGCACCAGCCGGCGCAGCGCCTTGACGTCGAGCTTTCGGCCACTCGCGCGCGCCAGATCGTCGATCTCTTCGCTGCACACGCGGCGCAGCGAGCGCACGTAGTGGGTCATGACATCGTAGCGGTGGGTAATGACCGCCTGCAGGGTGTCCAGATCGACGACGCTCTTGGCTTCGGTGAAGCGCGGCGTGGGAATCACGCGACGCGCCTTGGCAAGCCCCAGCATCTCGAGGATGCGGATGTACATCCAGCCGATGTCAAACTCGTACCACTTGGCCGAGAGCTTTGCCGATGTGGCGAAGCTGTGGTGGTTGTTGTGCAGTTCCTCGCCACCGATCAGGATCCCCCAGGGGACGAGATTGGTCGCAGCGTCGGCGCAGTCGAAATTGCGGTAGCCCCAGTAGTGACCCAGGCCATTGACGACGCCGGCTGCCCACAACGGAATCCACAGCATCTGTACCGCCCAGATGGTCAGGCCGAGCGGCCCGAACAGGATCAGGTTGGTGACCAGCATGACCGACACGCCGAGCACGGAGTGCCGATAGACGTTGCGTTCGAGCCAGTCGTCGGGCGTGCCGTGGCCATAGCGCGCGAGCGTCTCCTCGTTCTTGGCCTCTTCACGATACAGCTCGGCCCCTTCCCACAGCACCTTGCGGATGCCCTTGACCTGGGGGCTGTGCGGATCATCCTCGGTCTCGCACTTGGCGTGGTGCTTGCGATGGATGGCCGCCCATTCCTTGGTGACCATACCGGTGGTGAGCCATAGCCAGAAGCGGAAGAAGTGGCTCGGAATCGGGTGCAACTCGAGGGCGCGATGCGCCTGGTGGCGATGCAGATAGACCGTGACGGCCACGATGGTGACGTGCGTCAGCGCAAGCGCGACGAGCACATAGCCCCACCAGGGAAGATCGAACAAACCGCTATACATGCGTGGTGAAACCTCTTGGATTACAGTGTGTTGACTATACGCGATGAACGCGCGCGAATCTAAGGCCAGGGGATGAGCGGCGAGAGGGCGTGACCCTGTCAGGGGCTCGGAGTGAAGGGCAAGCGGGTCACCGCGATGGCCTGCTCACGGTGGCGCAACCAGTTCGCGCGATAAGTCCGCGCGAGTTCGCAGTTGTCTTTAGCTAGGAGTACGTTTTCGGCGTTTCGGTTGCGTGCCGACCAGGTGAAATTGTAAGAGCCCGTCAGCAACGCGCAGCCAGGCCCGTCGGCATCGACGATCAATACCTTGTTGTGTGCGGCGGCGAACGCCGTCTCGAAGGCCACGGGAATGCCGGCTTCGAGCAGCAGCGGAATGGCATTGCCCTTGTCACGCGCATTCATCTTCGCATCGGCGAGCACCTCCACACGTACGTCGCGCTGGTGCGCACGCACCAGCGCACGGGCGATGTTGCGGCTCGTGAACACATAGGCGTGCACCAGCAGCGAAGTGTGGGCCGCATCGATCACGTCGATGATCAACGCCTCGGGGTCATCAGCCGGCGAGAACGCCACCTCGATGCTGCCGGCAGCAGGCACGACCTTGCTGGCGCTGGCCGGCGCGGCGAACACGGCCAGCGCCAGCACCACCGCAAGACGCCTACGCATCATCGCTCCGCTCGAACACCGCAGCGAAGAAGCCATCGGTGTCGTGCAGATGGGGCAGCAGGCGCAGACGCTCACCGGCATCGAGTTCGATCCCCTGGCGGCGCAGCAGCTCGCCCGCGTCGAGCGCGCGAAACTGCGGATGCGCCCTGACGAAGGCGTCGACCACGCCGTCGTTCTCCTCGGCAAGCAGGCTGCAGGTGGCATACACAAGGCGCCCGCCCGGGCGCACCAGCGTGGCCGCCGCGGCGAGGATGGCCGCCTGGCGCTCGACCATCTCGACCACCGACTCGGGAGACTGGCGCCACTTGAGGTCCGGATTGCGCCGCAGCGTACCCAGGCCGCTGCACGGCACGTCGACCAGCACGCGGTCGGCCTTGCCGGCCAGACGCTTGACGCGCGCCTCGCGCTCGTGGGCGATCACCGCCGGGTGTACGTTCGACAGGCCGGCGCGCGCTGCGCGCGGCTTGAGCTGGGCCAGCCTGCGTTCGGACACGTCGAAGGCATACAGCCGTCCGGTCGAACGCATCATCGAGCCCAGATGCAGCGTCTTGCCGCCCGCGCCGGCGCAGAAATCGACGATCAGCTCGCCACGGCGCGGCTGCACCAGAAAGCCCAGCAACTGGCTGCCCTCGTCCTGTACCTCGAACGATCCGTCGAGAAAACGCGCATGCTTTTGCAAGGCCGGCTTGTCCGCCAGGCGCAGCCCATGCGGTGAATACGGGCACGCCGTGGCGACAACGCCCGATTCGTTCAACTCCGCCAGCAGCGCATCACGCGAGCTGCGCACCCGGTTCACCCGCAAGTCCAGCGGTGCCGGCCGATTCAGCCCTTCGGCCAGCGCAACCAGTTGTTCTTCGTGCATCGACGCGCTCAGACGCTCGACCAGCCAGTCGGGCAGGTCGGTACGCACGCCGAGCGTGAGATCTGCGGGCTCGAGCGCGCGCAGCCCAGCGATCCAGGCCAGCTCGGTCTCCGAGGCCAGGCCTTCGAAACGGCGCGCAGACCAGCCTTCGCAACGCGCCAGCCAGGCCAGCAGGAGCTGGCGCGGGCTGGCATCCTCGCCGACCGTCGCGCGCAGCCAGCGCAGGCGGCGCAGGATGCCGTAGACGCTCTCGGCGACGATGCCGCGGTCGCGATGCCCCAGTTCGCGATGCTCGCGAAAATAGCGCGAGAGCACCGCATCGGCCGGGTACTCGAAACTCAGCACTTCGCCGAGCACGGCACCGGCATGAGCCAGCGGTCCGCGCACGACCTGCGTGCCCGCGGCCTCACGCGCCCTGCCCGTTCGGCCACGGGCTACGGGAACGGGCTTTCGTTTGGCACTCATGTTGAACCCCGCACGGCGAGCACGGGCGCACCATCGACGCGCACCTCGATCGCCCGCTGATCCAGGACCTGGCCCTTGTCGTCCTGCATCAGCACGCGCAGCGGAGCCAGCCCGTGCGCCTTCGACAGCCACAGGTCGATGGAGAGCTTGCCCGAGCGCGCCTTGAGACGCACATGCACGGTGTCGACGCGCCCCACCGGAAGTTCCACGGTCTCATCGCCGATCACGCTCAGATCGGTCTCGGCGGCCTTGCGATTGGTCACCAGCGTCAGTCGCTCGGGCAGACGCCCGTCGCGCAGGCTGGCCAGATGCCACACGCTGAGCACGTCCAGGTCACCCGACTCGATCGCGAAACTCTCCTTGCGGCCCTTGCGGCGCTGGATCAGCACCGATCCGGCATCCCAGTCGAAGTTCGCGCTCTCGCGTTCGCGCCCGCGCTGATCCACCGTGAACAGCTCGGGGCGCAGCCCGTCGGCCGTGACCTGGCCATGGCTGCGCTGCACATAGCGGAAATCGACGAACACCGCGGCAAGCCCCGTGGTCTCGAGCTCGACGCTCATCTCGTAGCGGCCATCTTCGTGATGCCACTGATGCACGCCCTCGCCCAGTTTCATGCCGTCCTCGCCACGCAGGACTTCATAGACGATGCGACCGTCGGCGGGCCACGGCGCGGCCAGCGCAGGACCCACGCATGGCAAGCTCACGACGAAGGCGGCAAGGGCGAGGCGAAGGAATCGCGTCACGATGAAAACTCCTGAAGTCATTCGGGTTGCGGGCAGATGAATCCGCCCTTGGGGACGGCTGCGCCGTTGAGGCAGGCCCGACCGTCGCACAGCGACAGCCGACCTGCGACGAACCAGCGCACGGCCTGTGGATAGATGCGGTGCTCCTGCTCGAGCACGCGCGCAGCGAGGGAGGCCTCGTCGTCGTCGGGCAGCACCGGCACGGCCGCCTGTATGACAATCGGCCCGACGTCGAGTTCGGGCGTAACGAAATGCACCGTGGCGCCGTGCAGGCGCACACCGGCCTCGATCGCGCGGCGATGCGTCGCCAGCCCCGTGAATGCGGGCAGCAGCGACGGGTGGATGTTGAGCATGCGCCCGGCGTGCTTGAGCACGAAGTCGGCGGAGAGAATCCGCATGAATCCGGCGAGCACGACCAGACGCGGCGAAAAGGCGTCCACGGTGCGGTCCAGCGCCGCGTCGAAGGCCTCCCGCGTGGCAAAGCCGCTCGCGTCCACGACCTCTGCGTGCAGCCCGTGGTCGCGCGCCAGGGCGAGCCCGCCTGCATCCGGACGGTTCGAGATCACGGCCCGGATGTCGAGCCCGGGGATGGCCGCGCGCACGATCGCGTCGAGATTGCTGCCACGGCCGGAAATCAGCACCACGGCCGGTATCGAATCGGACGAAGAGTTCATGGAATGGGCAGGAATACCGCGGTTGCCAGGTTCTGCACGATGCGCACGACCGTGCGCTCCGTCTTGATCTCGACCACGTCGGTCAGGGTCTCGAGAATGCCGATGATGCGCCCGAATTCGCGCTCGAAGCTCAGATTGGTGATCTCGCCCATTTCATTGGACAACAACAGCGGCATGCCGTCCGGCCCACGCGCGGTCGCGAGCTTCCAGGCCGCGATCTCGACGTTGCGCGACGCATTGTAGAACGCCTGCGGCTCAAGTTCATTGAGCATGTAGAAGCCCACCTGATTGCCGAAGGCGGTCTGCACCATGCTCGACAGCCCGACAATGAACGCCTTGACGCGATCGCCCGCGAAATCCGGCGCGAAGGCGAGCATCAGCGCGGCAATGTCGCGCCGCTCGCCCAGTTCCTCGAAGCGCCAGCCATGATCGAAGCTGAAGATCACGCCAAGCGCCTCGTCGAGGGAGTCGGCGCTCTTGCGCCACTCACGCGGGTTGCGCAGATACAGCTTGCGGGCGAGTCGGCGCAGGCTCACGAACAGACGCCGCTGCGTGGCCTCGGCGTAGTGGTCGAAATCGGTCTTGATGAGCTGCTCGTGCAGGCGCGTCTTCTGCTGTGCGCCCGGCGAGGTGCCGCGCACCGTGCAGCCACCGAGCAGCAGCACGCCGGCCAGCAGGGCCAGCGCGGCGCGTCGGGAAGGGACCGTCGGGGGATTCGGATTCATGCGCTGCACAGCACTTGCGGAAAGGCGCGCCCATGATACCGGAACGCTGCCCCGCCACCGGGGGCCGCGCGCGCGCTGCGTATAATCGGAGGTTTTGCGAGACCCGCCGCCCGATGCCCGCCATCCGCCAGCTTCCGGACCTCCTGATCAACCAGATCGCCGCCGGCGAGGTCGTCGAGCGACCCGCCTCGGTCGTCAAGGAACTGCTCGAAAATGCGCTCGACGCGGGCGCACGCGCCATCGAGATCCAGCTCGAACAGGGCGGCGTACGCCGCATCCGCATCGGCGACGATGGCTGCGGCATGGACAAGACCGATCTGGCGCTGGCGCTGGATCGCCACGCCACCAGCAAGATCGCCAGTCTCGACGACCTCGAACGCGTCGGCACCATGGGCTTTCGCGGCGAGGCACTGGCGGCGATCTCCGCGGTGGCGCGCACCACCATCACCAGCCGGGCCACCGGCAGCGCGCATGCCTGGCGCATCGACGGGGCCGATCGCAGCGTCGCTCCCGCCGCGCTCGACGCCGGCACTGTGGTCGAGGTCGCCGACCTGTACTTCAACACGCCGGCACGGCGCAAATTTCTCAAGACCGAACCCACCGAACTGGCCCATTGCGACGAGATGTTCCGCCGCGCGGCGCTGGCCCGACCGGATGTCGCCTTCCAGTTCGCACACAACGCCCGCGTGTCGCATCGCCTGCCGCCGACCGACCCGGCACGGCGCATCGGCGCGCTGATGGGCGACGACTTCCTCGAACACGCCCGTCAGGTCGAGGCCGACGCCGGCGTGCTGCGCCTGAGCGGCTTCGCCTGCGTGCCGGCCTACTCGCGCGCCAACCGCGACGCCCAGTACTTCTTCGTCAACGGCCGTTTCGTGCGCGACAAGCTGCTCGCGCATGCCGCTCGCCAGGCCTACGCCGACGTACTGCACGGCCAGCGTCACCCTGCCTACGTGCTGTTTCTCGAACTCGACCCGTCCGGCGTCGACGTCAACGTTCACCCGGCCAAGATCGAGGTGCGCTTTCGCGAAGCGCGCGCCGTGCATCAGTTCGTCTTTCACGCGATCAGCCGCGCGCTGGCAGAATCGGGCGCGGCGCTCGCCGCCGATCGCGACGCCGCGCCGAGCACCCCGCAAGCCCCGCCACCGCGGTGGGCGCCACCGGTGCAAGGGCGGCTGGCAATGGATTCGGCCACGCGCAGCTATCTCGATTTCGTCGCGACCGCGCGGCCCGAAGCGCAGTCGGCAACGGGCGCCGCACCTGCACCCGTATCGACGGCGGCGCCTGCGAAAACCAGCGCGCAGGCGCCCGCTGCCAGCGACGAGAATGCACCGCTGGGCTACGCGATTGCGCAACTTCACGGCATCTACGTGCTCGCGCAGAACACGCGCGGGCTGATCATCGTCGACATGCACGCAGCCCACGAACGCATCCTCTACGA
>JACESY010000031.1 GCA_013911595.1 Azoarcus sp. | reverse complement strand
GTGGTCATCGCGCGCTCGGCCGAGGTGGTCGTCGCGGACGAACTGGGCCGCGAGCGCGAGCGTCACAAGGTGCCTTACGGTGCAACGCTGTTCGTCGACGACGCCATGATCGTCAAGGCCGGTGCGCAGCTTGCAGCGTGGGATCCGCACACGCGTCCGATCATCACCGAGTACGCGGGTACCGTGCGCTTCGAGAACGTCGAGGAAGGTTCAACCGTTGCCAAGCAGATCGACGAGGTCACCGGCCTGTCGACGCTGGTCGTCATCGACAGCAAGCAACGCGGCGGTGCGGCGAGCAAGGCCACCCGTCCGCAGGTCAAGCTGATCGACGATCAGGGCGAGGAAGTGCGCATCGCAGGCTCAGAGCACGCGGTGGCGATCACGTTCCAGGTGGGCTCGATCATCACGGTCAAGGACGGTCAGCAGGTCGGGGTGGGTGACGTACTCGCCCGCATCCCGCAAGAGTCGGCCAAGACCCGCGACATTACGGGCGGTCTGCCGCGTGTGGCCGAGCTGTTCGAGGCGCGTGCTCCGAAGGACGCCGGCGTGCTTGCCGAGTTCACCGGTACCGTTTCTTTCGGCAAGGACACCAAGGGCAAGCAGCGTCTGGTCATTACCGAGCCGGACGGCGCCTCGCACGACTTCCTGATCCCCAAGGACAAGCACCTGATGGTCCACGACGGGCAGGTGGTCAACAAGGGCGAGGCCGTTGTCGACGGCCCGGCCGATCCGCACGACATCCTGCGTCTGCAGGGTATCCCGGCGCTGGCGCGATACATCATCGACGAGGTGCAGGACGTCTATCGGCTGCAGGGCGTGAAGATCAACGACAAGCACATCGAAGTCATCGTGCGCCAGATGCTGCGTCGCGTGGTCATCACCGATCCGGGCGATACGCGCTTCATCCGTGAAGAGCAGGTCGAACGCTCCGACGTGTTCGAAGAGAACGACAAGATGGTCGCCGAAGGAAAGTTGCCGGCGAACTATGAAAACGTTCTGCTCGGCATCACCAAGGCTTCGCTGTCGACCGATTCGTTCATCTCCGCGGCTTCCTTCCAGGAAACCACGCGGGTGCTGACCGAGGCGGCAATCATGGGCAAGCGCGACGACCTGCGCGGTCTCAAGGAGAACGTCATCGTCGGTCGCCTGATTCCGGCCGGTACCGGCATGGCCTATCACCGCAACCGCAAGATCCAGAAAGGCGGTGGTGATCTCGGTGGCGATCATGCTTGGCCGGGCTTCGACGAGGCAGTGGCGGAGAACAATGCCGCCGCAGCCGAAGGCGAATCGGCCGAGTCGCAATCGCAGGATGTGCAGGCTGGTTGACGCAAGCCCTGCAGCGGAATAAAATCCGGCCTCTTTGTTCGGCTCGGCCCTTGCGGGTCGATCCGACGCTGAACAATCCGTCCGAGGTGGCGCGCAGCGCGCCACCTCGGACCTTATGAAGAAACGCTACTATGCCTACTATCAATCAGCTCGTCCGCAAGCCGCGTGAGAAGGTCGTCGCCAAGAACAAGGTGCCGGCGCTTGAAGCCTGCCCGCAAAAGCGTGGTGTGTGCACCCGTGTCTATACGACGACTCCGAAGAAGCCGAACTCGGCGCTGCGTAAGGTCGCCAAGGTGCGCCTGACCAACGGTTTCGAGGTCATCTCCTACATCGGCGGCGAGGGTCACAACCTGCAGGAGCACTCGGTCGTGCTGATTCGCGGCGGTCGTGTCAAGGACTTGCCTGGCGTGCGCTACCACATCGTTCGCGGCTCCCTCGACCTCCAGGGTGTCAAGGACCGCAAGCAGGCCCGTTCCAAGTACGGCGCGAAGCGTCCGAAGCAGGCCTGATCCCCGCTCATACAGATATCAGTCAGAGGTTGCCATGCCCCGTCGTCGTGAAGTACCCAAGCGCGAGATCCTGCCGGACCCGAAGTTCAGTTCGCAGGATGTGTCCAAGTTCATTAACGTGATCATGCAGTCCGGCAAGAAGTCCGTTGCCGAGCGCATCGTCTATGGTGCCTTCGATCACATTTCCGGCAAGGCCGGCAAGGACCCGCTGGAGGTCTTCACGGCCGCACTCGGCAACGTCAGGCCGGTGGTCGAGGTCAAGAGCCGTCGTGTCGGTGGCGCGAACTACCAGGTTCCGGTCGAGGTGCGTCCGTCGCGTCGCATGGCGCTGTCGATGCGCTGGTTGCGTGAGGCCGCGCGCAAACGCGCGGAGAAGTCGATGGCCCAGCGTCTGGCCGGAGAGCTGCTCGAGGCTGCCGAGGGCCGCGGTTCCGCGATGAAGCGTCGCGAGGAAGTGCACCGCATGGCCGAAGCAAACAAGGCGTTCTCGCACTACCGTTTCTGAGTTTTCGAAACGGTGGTGAATCGGGCCCGGCAAGGGCTCGATTGCTTTGTACGGCAGGATTTTCACGCGCCCGAGGGCGCATAAAGACAGAAGGCGGATTATCGTGGCTCGCAAGACTCCCATTGAGCGCTATCGCAACATTGGCATCTCGGCGCACATCGACGCCGGCAAGACGACGACGACCGAGCGCATCCTTTTCTACACTGGCGTAAGCCACAAGGTGGGCGAGGTTCACGACGGCGCTGCCACCATGGACTGGATGGAGCAGGAGCAGGAGCGTGGCATCACCATCACCTCCGCCGCAACGACCTGCTTCTGGAAGGGCATGGACCAGCAGTTCCCGGAGCATCGCTTCAACATCATCGACACCCCGGGGCACGTCGACTTCACGATCGAAGTCGAGCGCTCGATGCGCGTGCTCGACGGTGCGTGCATGGTGTATTGCGCGGTGGGTGGTGTGCAGCCGCAGTCCGAGACGGTATGGCGCCAGGCGACCAAGTACAAGGTGCCGCGTCTTGCCTTCGTGAACAAGATGGACCGTCAGGGTGCGAACTTCTTCAAGGTCGTCGAGCAGATGAAGGTTCGGCTAAAGGCCAGTCCGGTCCCGATCGTGATTCCGATCGGTGCAGAGGAGGGCTTCCGCGGCGTGGTCGATCTGCTCAAGATGAAGGCGGTCATCTGGGATGAGGCCTCGCTGGGGATGAGCTTCAATTACGAGGGGATTCCGGCGGAGCTGCAGGCCGAGGCGGAGAAGTGGCGCGAGCACATGGTCGAGGCTGCGGCCGAGGCTTCCGAGGAGCTCATGAACGAGTACCTCGAGAATGGCGAGCTGTCCGAAGAGAAGATCGTCCAGGGGCTGCGCATGCGTACCATCGCCTGCGAGATTCAGCCGATGCTGTGCGGTACCGCCTTCAAGAACAAGGGTGTGCAGCGCATGCTCGATGCCGTCATCGAGCTGCTGCCCTCGCCGATCGACATTCCGCCGGTCGCCGGCATCGATGACGACGAGAAGCCGGTCGAGCGTCGCGCGGACGACAGCGAGAAGTTCTCGGCGCTTGCGTTCAAGCTGATGAGCGACCCGTTCGTCGGTCAGCTGACCTTCATTCGCGTCTATTCCGGTGTGCTCGAGGCGGGCGCGACGGTGCTCAACTCGATCAAGAACAAGAAGGAGCGCATCGGCCGCATCCTGCAGATGCACGCCAACGAGCGTGCGGAAGTCAAGGAAGTGCTGGCCGGCGACATCGCCGCCTGCGTCGGCCTCAAGGAAGTGACGACCGGCGAGACGCTGTGCGATCCGTCCGCGCCGATCATCCTCGAGCGCATGATCTTCCCGGATCCGGTGATTCACGTCGCCGTCGAGCCCAAGACCAAGAGCGACCAGGAGAAGATGGGTCTGGCGCTCTCGCGTCTGGCGCAGGAGGATCCGTCCTTCCGCGTGCGCACCGATGAAGAGTCGGGGCAGACCATCATCTCGGGTATGGGCGAGTTGCACCTCGAGATTCTCGTCGATCGCATGAAGCGCGAGTTCAACGTCGAGGCCAACGTCGGTGCGCCGCAGGTGGCTTACCGCGAAGCCGTGCGCAAGGCCGTCGATCAGGAAGGCAAGTTCGTCAAGCAGTCCGGTGGTCGCGGCCAGTACGGCCACGTGTGGATCAAGCTCGAGCCGAACGAATCCGGCAAGGGTTACGAGTTCGTCGACGCCATCAAGGGCGGCGTCGTTCCGCGCGAGTACATCCCGGCGGTCGACAAGGGCTTGCAGGATACGCTGTCCAGTGGCGTGCTCGCCGGCTTCCCGGTGGTCGATGTGAAGGTCACCTTGTTCGACGGCTCCTACCATGATGTGGACTCGAACGAGAACGCATTCCGCATGGCTGCATCGATGGCCTTCAAGGATGCGATGCGCAAGGCCAGTCCGGTGCTGCTCGAGCCGATGATGGCGGTCATCGTCGAGACGCCCGAGGAGTACATGGGCAACGTCATGGGCGACCTGTCCGGACGTCGCGGCATCGTCCAGGGTATGGATGACGTGCCCGGCGGCATGAAGGAGATCAGGTCCGAGGTGCCGCTGGCCGAAATGTTCGGCTATGCGACCCAGCTGCGCTCCCTGTCGCAAGGTCGCGCGACCTACTCGATGGAGTTCAAGCACTACTCCGAAGCGCCGAAGAACGTCGCCGAAGCGGTGATCAACAATCGTACGAAATAAGCTCTGTTATCAGGAGAGGAATGAATAATGGCTAAAGGCAAGTTTGAACGGACGAAGCCGCACGTGAACGTAGGCACGATTGGCCACGTTGACCACGGCAAGACGACGCTGACGGCGGCGATCACGACGGTGCTGACGAAGAAGTGGGGTGGCGAGGCGAAGGACTACGCGTCGATCGACAGCGCGCCCGAAGAGAAGGCGCGCGGCATCACGATCAACACCGCGCACGTCGAGTACGAGACCGAGAAGCGTCACTACGCGCACGTCGACTGCCCGGGCCACGCTGACTACGTGAAGAACATGATTACCGGTGCTGCGCAGATGGACGGCGCGATTCTGGTGTGCTCGGCCGCGGACGGCCCGATGCCGCAGACGCGCGAGCACATTCTGTTGGCCCGCCAGGTGGGTGTTCCGTACATCATCGTGTTCCTGAACAAGTGCGACATGGTCGACGACGAGGAGCTGCTCGAGCTCGTCGAGATGGAAGTGCGCGAGCTGCTCTCCAAGTACGACTTTCCGGGTGACGACATTCCCATCATCAAGGGCTCGGCGCTCAAGGCGCTCGAGGGCGACGAGTCGCCGATCGGCGTGCCGGCGATCTACGAGCTGGCCGATGCGCTCGACAGCTACATTCCGACGCCCGAGCGTGCGATCGATCGTCCGTTCCTGATGCCGATCGAAGACGTGTTCTCGATCTCGGGTCGTGGCACGGTGGTGACCGGTCGTGTCGAGCGTGGCGTGATCAAGGTTGGCGAAGAGATCGAGATCGTGGGCATCAAGGCCACGGTCAAGACCACCTGCACGGGCGTGGAGATGTTCCGCAAGCTGCTCGACCAGGGTCAAGCCGGTGATAACGTGGGTGTGCTGCTGCGCGGCACCAAGCGCGAAGACGTCGAGCGCGGCCAGGTGCTGTGCAAGCCGGGTTCGATCACGCCGCACACGCACTTCACGGGCGAGATCTACGTGCTGAGCAAGGAAGAGGGTGGTCGTCACACGCCGTTCTTTGCCAACTACCGTCCGCAGTTCTACTTCCGCACGACGGACGTGACCGGAGCGATCACGCTGCCCGAGGGCACCGAGATGGTGATGCCGGGTGATAACGTGTCGATCACGGTGAAGCTGATCGCGCCGATCGCGATGGAAGAAGGTCTGCGTTTCGCGATCCGCGAAGGTGGCCGCACCGTCGGCGCCGGCGTGGTTGCCAAGATCATCGAGTAACACTTTTCCTGTCTGGCGCCCGGTGGCGCCAGACAACGTTCTTTTCGCTCTTTAGGAAATACCATGCAGAACCAGAAGATCCGCATCCGCCTCAAGGCTTTCGACTATCGCCTGATCGACCAGTCGGCCCTGGAAATCGTCGAGACCGCCAAGCGTACCGGCGCCGTCGTTCGTGGTCCGGTGCCGCTGCCGACCCGCAAGGAGCGTTTCGACGTGCTGCGTTCGCCGCACGTCAACAAGGCCTCGCGCGACCAGTTCGAAATCCGTACCCATCAGCGCCTGATGGACATCATCGACCCGACGGAGAAAACCGTCGACGCACTGATGAAGCTGGACCTGCCGGCCGGTGTGGATGTGGAGATCAAACTGCAGTAAGCGTTCACCATGCTTGCATGGGGTCCGAAAAGGCCGGTATAATCCGGCCTTTGCGCTTTTCGGTGCAAAAGGCCCTGAGAGGTCTATGCGCTTTTGGCGAAAAAAGCCGTGAAATGGTCGTTTGCGCCTTAGGGTGCAAAGAAGTCAGTAAGGCTTTGCGCAGCTTGTGCGCAAATTATGTGCTGTTCTAGATGATCCCGGCCAATCGAAGCCGGGATTCAGGAGAATAAAATGAGTCTAGGCCTTGTCGGGCGCAAGGTCGGCATGACTCGCATCTTCGCCGAGGATGGTCGTTCCATCCCGGTGACGGTGCTTGACGTGTCGAACAATCGTGTCGCCCAAGTCAAGACGCCTGAGAGCGACGGCTATGCCGCGGTCCAGGTGGCATTCGGTTCGCGCCGCGCGAGTCGCGTGAACAAGTCGCTGGCCGGGCACTGCGCGAAAGCGGGTGTCGAAGCCGGTAGCGTGCTCAAGGAATTCACCGTCGACGCCGAAAAGCTTGCCAGCCTCAAGGCGGGTGATGTGATCGGTGTCGATCTGTTCGAGGTCGGCCAGAAAGTCGACGTCACCGGCACTTCCATCGGTAAGGGCTTCGCTGGCGCGATCAAGCGCCACAACTTCTCGTCCAACCGCGCCTCGCACGGCAACTCGATCTCGCACAACGCGCCGGGTTCGATCGGTATGGCGCAGGATCCGGGTCGCGTCTTCCCGGGTAAGCGCATGGCGGGTCATCTGGGTGCGGTCACGTGTACGACGCAGAGTCTTGAGGTCGTGCGTGTGGATGCCGAACGTCAATTGCTCCTGATCAAAGGGGCGGTGCCGGGATCGAAGGGTGGCGACGTGCTCGTCCGCCCGGCGGTCAAGGCAGCGAGCTGAGCGGGGGTGATATGGAATTGAAGCTCCTGAACGACAACGGCGAACAGTCCTCGATGCTGCAGGTGTCGGACTCGCTGTTTGGTCGGGATTACAACGAAGCGCTGGTGCACCAGATCGTGGTCGCCTATATGGCGAATGCGCGCTCGGGCAACCGCAAGCAAAAGGACCGTGCCGAGGTCAAGCACTCGACGCGCAAGCCGTGGCGTCAGAAGGGTACGGGTCGTGCCCGCGCCGGCATGTCGTCCAGCCCGATCTGGCGTGGAGGCGGTCGTGCGTTCCCGAACCGCCCCGACGAGAACTTCTCGCAGAAGGTCAACCGCAAGATGTACCGCGCCGGCGTCGCGACGATCCTGTCGCAGCTCGCCCGTGAAGAGCGTCTGGTGGTGATCGACGATTTCGCGCTTGAGGCGCCCAAGACCAAGCTGTTCTCGCAGAAGCTCAAGGGTCTGGGTGTGGATTCCGCGCTGCTGATCACTGATGCCTTCGACGAGAACCTGTTCCTGGCGTCGCGCAACCTGCACGACGTTCTGGTGCTCGAAGTGTCCGAGGCGGACCCGGTGTCGCTGGTGAATTTCCCGAAGGTGCTCGTCACCAAGGGTGCGCTGGCCAAGATGGAGGAGGTCTGGCAATGAGCGGATTCAGTCAAGAGCGTCTCATGCAGGTGCTGCTCGCACCGCAGATCTCCGAGAAGGCGACGCTGATCGCGGATCGCAACTCGCAGGTCGTGTTCAAGGTGCATTCCTCGGCGACCAAGCCGGAAGTGAAGGCGGCGGTCGAGCTGCTCTTCAAGGTCGAGGTTGCGGGCGTGCAGATCGCCAACGTCAAGGGCAAGACCAAGCGCTTCGGTCGCATTGCCGGTCGCCGCAAGGACTGGAAGAAGGCCTTCGTAAGCCTGAAGCCGGGCCAGGAAATCAACTTTGCGGCCGGGGAGTAATCAATCATGGCACTGGTAAAAGTCAAACCCACTTCCGCCGGCCGCCGCTCGATGGTCAAGGTCGTCAACGACGCCCTGCACAAAGGCCGTCCGCACGCGAGCCTGGTCGAGAAGCAGAGCAAGCACGCCGGTCGCAACAACAATGGCCGGATCACCGTGCGCCACAAGGGCGGTGGTCACAAGCAGCATTACCGCGTGGTCGATTTCCGTCGCATGCGCGACGGCATTCTGGCGAAGGTCGAGCGCATCGAGTACGACCCGAACCGCTCGGCCAACATCGCGCTGATCTGCTACGCCGATGGTCAGCGCAGCTACATCATTGCTCCGCGGGGGCTCGAGGTCGGCCAGCAGGTCGTCAGCGGTTCCGAGGCGCCGATCAAGCCGGGCAACGCACTGCCGATCCGCAACATTCCGGTCGGCACGACGATTCACTGCATCGAGCTGCAGCCTGGAAAGGGTGCGCAGCTGGCGCGCGCTGCCGGCGCTTCGGTGCAGTTGCTCGCGCGTGAAGGCTCGTACGCGCAGGTTCGCCTGCGTTCGGGTGAAGTGCGTCGGGTGCATGTCGAATGTCGCGCCACGATCGGCGAGGTCGGCAACTCCGAGCATTCGTTGCGCAAGATCGGCAAGGCCGGCGCCAATCGCTGGCGCGGTATCCGTCCGACGGTTCGCGGTGTCGCGATGAACCCGGTCGATCACCCGCACGGCGGCGGCGAAGGCCGTACCGGCGAGGGCGGCGTTCCGCGCAGCCCGTGGGGTCAGCCGGCCAAGGGCTTCCGGACGCGCAGCAACAAGCGCACCGACAAGATGATCGTGCAGCGCCGCTACAAGCGATAAGAGGTAAAAGATGGCACGTTCCGTAAAGAAAGGCCCGTTTGTCGACGGGCACCTGCTGAAGAAGGTCGATGCTGCGCGCACGTCCAACGACAAGCGTCCGCTCAAGACCTGGTCGCGCCGTTCGACGGTGCTGCCCGACTTTGTCGGCCTCACGATCGCGGTCCATAACGGTCGCCAGCACGTTCCGGTGTTCATCTCCGAGAACATGGTCGGCCACAAGCTCGGTGAATTCGCGCTCACGCGGACCTTCAAGGGTCATGCCGCGAGCAAGAAGGCGAAGAGGTAAGGAGAGAACATGGAAACCAGAGCGATTCTTCGCGGTGTCCGGCTGTCTGCCCAAAAAGGCAGGCTGGTGGCGGACATGGTGCGAGGCAAGCCGGTGGATCAGGCGCTCAATATTCTCGCCTTCTCGCCGAAGAAGGGTGCCGAGATCATCCGCAAGGTGGTCGAGTCTGCGATCGCCAACGCCGAGCACAATGATGGCGCCGACATCGATACGCTGAAGCTCAAGTCGATCAGTGTCGAGGAAGGCATGACGCTGAAGCGCTTCACCGCGCGGGCCAAGGGCCGTGGCAACCGCATTCTCAAGCCCACCTGCCATATCTACGTGTCGGTCGGGGAGTAAGGAGCAACTATGGGTCAGAAAATTCATCCGACCGGATTCCGCCTCGCGGTCACGCGTGACTGGACGTCGCGCTGGTTCGCTCCGAGCGGCACCTATGCCACGATGCTCGCCGAGGACGTCAAGGTCCGCGAATTCCTCAAGAAGCGGCTTGCGCATGCATCGGTCGCTCGCGTCATCATCGAGCGTCCCGCCAAGAACGCGCGCATTACGCTGTTCTCGGCCCGCCCCGGTGTGATCATCGGCAAGAAGGGCGAGGACATCGAGAAACTCAAGCGCGAGTTGCAGGCCATCATCGGCGTGCCGGTGCATGTGAACATCGAAGAGGTTCGCAAGCCGGAGGTCGACGCCCAGCTTGTTTCGGACTCGATCGCCCAGCAGCTCGAGAAGCGCATCATGTTCCGCCGCGCGATGAAGCGTGCGATGCAGAACGCCATGCGTCTGGGTGCCCAGGGCATCAAGATCATGAGTTCAGGTCGTCTCAATGGCGCGGAGATTGCACGTACCGAGTGGTACCGCGAAGGCCGCGTACCGTTGCATACCTTGCGTGCGGACATCGACTACGGCTTCTCCGAGGCCAAGACGACTTACGGCATCATTGGCATCAAGGTTTGGGTCTACAAGGGCGAGATGCTCGGACGCAACGAGAAGCCGGTAGTGGCCGACAATGAGAACGAGGGTCGCAAGGGCCGCCGTGCGCCGCGCAATGACGCGGGTGACGGTCGCGGTGCGAAGCGCACCGGACGCCGTGCGGGAACGACGGATCAATCGGACGCCGACGCGAGCGGCGCACGTACGAAGAAAGCGGGAGTAGGCGATGCTGCAGCCGAAGAGAAGGAAGTATCGTAAGGAACAGAAGGGCCGCAACACCGGTGTCGCCACGCGTGGCGCAAAGGTCAGTTTCGGTGAGTTCGGTCTCAAGGCCACTACGCGTGGTCGTCTGACCGCGCGTCAGATCGAGTCTGCCCGTCGTGCCATGACCCGTCATATCAAGCGGGGCGGTCGCATCTGGATTCGCGTGTTTCCGGACAAGCCGATCTCGACCAAGCCCGCCGAAGTGCGTATGGGTAAGGGTAAAGGCAACCCGGAGTACTGGGTCGCTGAGATTCAGCCGGGCAAGGTCTTGTACGAAATGGACGGCGTCAGCGAAGAGCTCGCGCGCGAGGCGTTTCGCCTTGCCGCCGCGAAGCTGCCCTTCGCGACCATTTTCGTCCATCGTCACTTGGGGTGATCATGAAAGCTAGCGAACTTCGCGCCAAGGATCTTGGCGAACTGGACAAGGAGTTGCTTGAGCTGCTCAAAGCGCAGTTCTCGCTGCGCATGCAGCATGCAACTCAACAGCTCGGTGACACGGGCCAACTGCGCACGGTGCGTCGTGACATTGCGCGCGTGCGCACGTTGATGCGTGAAAAGGCGGTGCAGAAATGACCGAAACGACTCAGAATACGCGACGCCTAGTAGGTCGGGTCGTCAGCGACAAGATGGAAAAGACCGTGACCGTGCTGGTCGAGCGCCGCGTCAAGCACGCGCTCTATGGCAAGGTCATGACGAAGTCGGCGAAGTATCACGCGCACGACGGCGACGGCTCTGCCGGGGCCGGCGACCTGGTTGAGATCGAGGAGTGCCGTCCAATCTCCAAGACCAAGGCCTGGCGTGTTGCCAAGGTGGTTGAAAAAGCGCGAATCATCTGATCTACGCGGATGGTCGCTGGATCCGGGCAGTTAAAAGGCTTGCGCAAGTCCTGCGTTGCCTATACACTGCTCGGTCTTTGCTTCTGCCGCCCTGCCAAGCGGGCGTCCTACCCTTACGGGTTCCAAGACTGACCGCCAAGGCGGGTTAAGTTGGAGATAATTTCATGATCCAAATGCAGTCCAAGCTGGGCGTGGCCGACAATTCCGGTGCGCGTTCGGTGATGTGTATCAAGGTCCTGGGTGGGTCCAAGCGCCGCTACGCCGGCATCGGGGACATCATCAAGGTGACCGTAAAAGACGCAGCCCCGCGCGGACGCGTCAAGAAAGGCGACGTCCTCAATGCGGTCGTCGTCCGTACCGCCAAGGGCGTTCGTCGCCCCGACGGTTCGCTCGTCAAGTTCGACGGCAACGCGGCGGTTCTGCTCAACAACAAGCTCGAGCCGATCGGCACCCGTATCTTCGGGCCGGTCACGCGTGAGCTGCGTACCGAGAAGTTCATGAAGATCGTCTCGCTCGCGCCGGAAGTTCTCTGAGGGGTGTGCGGAATGAACAAGATCCGAAAAGGTGATGAGGTCGCGATCCTGGCCGGCAAGGACAAGGGTCGCCGCGGCGTGGTCGTGCGCCGGGTCGATGACGAGCGTCTCGTCGTCGAAGGAGTGAATCGCGTCAAGAAGCACGTTCGCCCGAATCCTATCAAGGGTGAGACCGGTGGCATCGTCGAGAAAGAGATGCCGATTCACGTTTCCAATGTAGCCCTGTTCAACCCGGCGGCGCAGAAGGCCGATCGCGTTGGAATCAAGACGCTCGAAGACGGCCGCAAGGTGCGTTTCTTCAAGTCGAACGGCGAACTGGTTGACGCCTAAGGAGTGACGATGGCGCGCTTGCAACAGTATTACAAGGACGAGGTCATGGCCGAGCTGAAGGATCGCTTCGGCTACAAGTCGGTCATGGAGGTCCCGCGGATCACCAAGATCACCCTGAACATGGGTGTCGGCGAGGCCGTTGGCGACAAGAAGATCCTCGAGAACGCGGTCGGTGACATGGCCAAGATTTCCGCGCAGAAGCCGGTAATCACCAAGGCCCGCAAGTCGATCGCCGGCTTCAAGATCCGCGACGGCTATCCGATCGGATGCATGGTGACCCTGCGCGGTCCGCGCATGTACGAGTTTCTGGATCGCCTGATTTCGGTGGCGATTCCCCGCGTTCGCGACTTTCGCGGCGTGTCGGGCAAGGGCTTCGATGGCCGTGGGAACTACAACATGGGCGTCAAGGAGCAGATCATCTTCCCGGAGATCGAGTACGACAAGATCGACGTGCTGCGTGGTATGAACATCAGCATCACGACGACCGCGAAATCCGACGAGGAAGCCAAGGCGTTGCTCGCGGCGTTCAAGTTCCCGTTCAAGAATTGAGGCTGAGATGGCGAAACTGGCTCTGATCAATCGAGAAGAAAAGCGCCGCAAGCTTGCGGCCAAGTTTGCGGCCAAGCGTGCGACGTTGCTGGCCCAGATCAAGGACAGCAGTCTGTCCGAAGACGAGCGCATGACGGCGCGTCTGAAGCTGCAGCAACTGCCGCGTAACGCGAGTCCGGTGCGCCAGCGTAACCGCTGCACGCTGACCGGTCGTCCGCGTGGCGTGTTCCGTAAATTCGGTCTGTGTCGCAACAAGCTGCGTGAGCTGACGTTCCGCGGCGAGGTGCCCGGCGTGACCAAGGCGAGCTGGTAAGGAGGGTATGAAATGAGTATGTCCGATCCTATCGCCGACATGCTGACGCGCATCCGTAACGGACAGCAAGCACAGAAGGCCACGGTCACCATGCCGAGCTCGAAGCTGAAAGTCGCGATCGCGAAGGTTCTGCAGGACGAGGGTTATATCGACACCTGGTCTGTGCGCGAGAATTCCGGCAAGCCGGAACTCGACGTCGGTCTGAAGTATTACGCCGGTCGCCCGGTCATCGAGCGCATCGAGCGCGTCAGTCGTCCGGGTCTGCGTATCTACAAGGGTAGCGAGAAGCTTCCGCGTGTCATGAACGGGCTGGGTGTTGCCATCGTCTCGACGCCGCGCGGCGTCATGACCGATCGTGCTGCGCGTGCCGGTCGTGTCGGCGGCGAAGTGCTCTGCTACGTCGCCTAAGGAGTTGTCATGTCTCGTGTAGCCAAGGATCCGATCAAGCTTCCCAGTGGTGTGGAAGTGACGGTCAAAGCGGGTCAGGTCGCCGTCAAGGGGCCGCTGGGCCAGCTCTCGCACGACTTCGGCAACGTCGTCGCCATTGCGCGTGATGGTGAGCTGGTGACCTTCGAGCCGAACGCCGGAGTGGCCAATTCCCACGCGATGTCCGGTACGGCGCGTGCGATCGTCAACAACATGGTGCTCGGTGTGAGCAAAGGCTTCGAGAAGAAGCTGACCCTGGTTGGCGTCGGTTATCGCGCTCAGGCCCAGGGTGACAAGCTCAACCTGACGCTCGGCTTCTCGCATCCGGTGGTGCACCAGATGCCGGCCGGCGTGAAAGTCGAGACCCCCAGTCAGACCGAGGTCTTGATCAAAGGGATCGACAAGCAGCAAGTTGGCCAAGTCGCGGCCGAAGTGCGGGCATATCGCCAACCCGAGCCTTACAAGGGCAAGGGCGTTCGCTATGCGGACGAGGTGATCGTGCTCAAGGAAACCAAGAAGAAGTAAGGGCGGTTTTCATGAACAAAAAACAAGCTCGTCTGCGTCGTGCCCGCAAAACCCGGGCCAAGCTCGCGGAACTGAAAGCGGTTCATCTGACGGTCAACCGTACGAATGCGCATATCTATGCGCAAATCATCTCGGCTTGCCGTTCGAAGGTTCTCGCCTCTGCTTCCACAGTGGAAAAGGACGTCCGCGCGCAACTCAAGAGCGGCGCGAACAAGGATGCTGCGACGGCGGTCGGCAAACTGATCGCCGAGCGCGCCAAGGCCGCCGGTATCGAGCAGGTCGCATTCGACCGCGCCGGTTTTCTCTATCACGGTCGCGTCAAGGCGCTGGCCGATGCAGCCCGCGAAGGCGGTCTGAAGTTCTAAGCGAGGATTCGTATGGCCAAGCAACAAAGCAAACGAGCGCCTGCCGCTGACGATCGCGACGACAACATGCGCGAGAAGATGGTCTCCATCAATCGCGTGACCAAGGTCGTCAAGGGTGGCCGCATCCTCGGTTTTGCGGCGCTGACCGTGGTCGGTGACGGTGATGGCGGGATCGGCATGGGCAAGGGCAAGTCCCGCGAAGTGCCGGTTGCCGTGCAGAAGGCGATGGACGAGGCCCGCCGCAAGCTGGCCAAGGTGTCGCTGCGCAACGGTACGCTGCAACACACGGTGATCGGCCGGCATGGCGCAGCCCATGTGTTGATGCAGCCCGCGCCCAGTGGTACCGGCATCATCGCCGGCGGCCCGATGCGTGCGGTCTTCGAGGTCATGGGTGTGACCGACGTGATCTGCAAGTGCATCGGTTCGACCAACCCGTACAACGTCGTGCGCGCGACCATCAAAGGCCTGCTGGCGATCAACACGCCGGCCGAGATCGCGGCCAAGCGCGGCAAGAGTGTCGAAGAGATCGTGGGGTAATCGATGGCGGACAAGAAGCTCAAGGTCACGCTCGTGAAGAGCGTGATCGGTACCAAGCAATCCCACCGTGCAACGGTGCGTGGCCTGGGTCTGCGTCGCCTGAATCATTCGGTCGAGCTGCAGGACACGCCCGAGATTCGCGGGATGATCAACAAGGTTTCGTACCTCCTGAAGTGTGAGGGCTGATATGCGACTCAACAATATCCAACCCGGCGAGGGTTCGAAGAAGGCTGCGCGTCGCGTCGGTCGTGGTATCGGCTCGGGTCTGGGCAAGACCTGCGGTCGCGGCCACAAGGGACAAAAGTCTCGCGCCGGCGGCTTTCACAAGGTCGGCTTCGAGGGCGGTCAGATGCCGCTGCAGCGTCGTCTGCCCAAGCGTGGCTTCGTGTCGATGACCAAGGCGCGCAACGCCGAGGTGCGACTGTCCGAGCTCGACAAGCTCCCGGTCGATGAGATCGACCTGCTGGTGCTCAAGCAGGCCGGCGTGATTCCGGCTGATTCGCTCTCGGCCAAGGTGATGGTGTCGGGCAAGATCAATCGCAAGGTCACGCTGCGCGGTATCGGCGCGACCAAGGGTGCGCTCGCGGCCATCGAGGCTGCCGGCGGTTCCGTCTCGGCCGAATAAGGTCAAGGGAAGGCACAGTGGCAAATAGCGCAGCGCTGGGAAGCACGGGACGATTTGGCGACCTCAAGCGTCGTCTGCTGTTCGTCCTCGGTGCGCTCATCGTCTACCGGCTCGGGGCGCATATCCCGGTGCCCGGGATCGATCCGGATCGGCTCGCCGAGCTGTTCCAGACGCAGGCGGGCGGCATCCTCGGGGTGTTCAACCTGTTTTCGGGCGGGGCGCTGTCGAGGTTCACGATTTTTGCGTTGGGGATCATGCCGTACATCTCGGCGTCGATCATCATGCAGCTCGTGACGGTTGCCGTGCCTTCGATGGAGCAGCTCAAGAAGGAAGGCGAGGCGGGTCGGCGCAAGATCACGCAGTACACGCGGTATGGCACGCTGGTGCTGGCGCTTGCGCAGGGCATCGGTATTTCGATCGCGCTCGAGACGCAGGCCGGACTGGTGCTCGATCCTGGCCTGATGTTCCGCTTCGTCACGGTCACGACGCTGGTCACCGGAACGATGTTCCTGATGTGGATGGGCGAGCAGATCACCGAGCGCGGCATTGGCAACGGCATTTCGCTGATCATCTTTGCCGGTATTGTTGCGGGCCTGCCCAGCGCCATTGGCGGATTGTTCGAACTGGTGCGCACCGGCGGCATGCATCCCTTCACCGCGCTTGTGATCTGCGTGTTGGTGGTGTTGGTGACCGGCTTCGTGGTGTTCGTCGAGCGTGGTCAGCGCAAGATTCTGGTCAATTACGCGAAGCGTCAGGTCGGCAACAAGGTCTACGGTGGCCAGAGCTCGCATCTGCCGCTCAAGCTGAACATGGCCGGCGTCATTCCGCCGATCTTCGCATCGAGCATCATTCTGTTCCCGGCGACGCTGGGCCAGTGGTTCGGTGCATCGGAAGGGATGACCTGGTTGCGTGACATCTCTTCGACGCTGTCGCCGGGCCAGCCGATCTACGTGCTGTTGTATGCGCTTGCGATCATCTTCTTCTGCTTCTTCTATACCGCACTGGTCTTCAACCCGCGCGATACGGCAGACAACCTGAAGAAGAGCGGAGCCTTCGTTCCGGGAATTCGTCCGGGTGACCAGACGGCGCGCTACATCGAGAAGATCCTGACCCGCCTGACCATGGTCGGTGCGGTCTATATCACCGCGGTGTGCCTGCTGCCGGAGTTTCTGATCCTGCGCTGGAACGTGCCGTTCTACTTCGGTGGTACGTCGCTTCTGATCATCGTGGTCGTGACGATGGACTTCATGACCCAGGTGCAGTCGCACGTGATGTCGCACCAGTACGAAAGCCTGCTCAAGAAGGCGAACTTCAAGGGGCCGGGCGGACTGCCGACCCGTTAGGTCGATGAGCAAGGAAGACGTAATCGAAATGCAGGGGGAGGTGGTCGAGAACCTCCCGAATGCTACGTTTCGCGTCCGGCTGGAAAACGGCCATGTAGTGCTGGGATACATCTCTGGAAAGATGCGCATGCACTACATCCGGATTCTCCCGGGAGACAAGGTCACGGTGCAGTTGACGCCTTACGACCTGAGCAAAGCCCGGATCGTGTTCCGGACGAAATGATTCGAAAGTACGAGGAGTGGAGAAATGAGAGTTCAGGCTTCGGTAAAGCGGCTCTGCCGCCATTGCAGGATCGTCCGTCGCAAGGGCGTGGTTCGCGTGATTTGCTCCGAACCGCGTCACAAGCAGCGGCAGGGTTGATCCGCGGATCGTCCCGGATTACAATTTAACGTTTCGCTTTTTGGGGTATAGCCGAGATGGCCCGTATCGCTGGGGTTAACATCCCGAACCACAAGCACGTCGAGATCGCGCTGACTGCCATTTATGGCATCGGTCGCACCCGTGCCCAGAAAATCTGCGATGAGGCGGGTATCGCCCGTGCGGTGAAGGTCAAGGATCTCACCGAGTCCGACATGGATCAGCTGCGCGATGGCGTGGGCAGATTCGTTGTCGAGGGTGACCTGCGTCGCGAAGTGACGATGAGCATCAAGCGCCTGATGGACCTGGGCTGCTATCGCGGTTTTCGTCATCGTCGAGGCCTGCCGCTGCGCGGCCAGCGCACGCGCACCAATGCACGCACGCGCAAAGGGCCCCGCAAGGCCATCGCCGGCAAGAAGAAGTGATCAGGGGTAAATAATGGCTAAGACGAGTGCGAAAGTACGCAAGAAGGTCAAGAAGAACGTAGCCGAGGGCGTCGCCCACGTGCACGCGAGCTTCAACAACACCATCATCACGATCACCGATCGTCAGGGCAACGCCCTGTCGTGGGCGACGTCGGGTGGTGCCGGCTTCAAAGGCTCGCGCAAGAGCACGCCGTTCGCCGCTCAGGTGGCCGCGGAAGCTGCCGGCAAGGCCGCTGTGGAATGCGGTATCAAGAATCTGGAAGTGCGCATCAAGGGCCCCGGCCCGGGTCGCGAATCGGCCGTGCGTGCGCTTAACGCACTCGGCATCAAGATCGCCAGCATCACCGATGTTACGCCGATCCCGCACAACGGCTGCCGCCCGCCCAAGAAGCGTCGTATCTGACGTGGCGCATCATCAAGGAGTAAATTGTGGCTCGTAATTTGGATCCCAAGTGCCGTCAGTGCCGTCGCGAAGGCGAGAAGCTGTTCCTGAAGGGCGAGAAGTGCTTTACCGACAAGTGCGCGATCGAGCGTCGCTCGTACGCGCCCGGCCAGCATGGTCAGCGCTCCGGTCATCGTCTGTCCGGCTACGGCGTTCAGCTGCGCGAGAAGCAAAAGATTCGCCGTCTGTACGGCATCCTCGAAGGGCAGTTCCGTCGCGTCTTCGCCGAGGCGGATCGTCGCCGCGGCCAGACCGGCGAGAACCTGCTGCAGCTTCTCGAAGGTCGCCTGGATTCGGTCGTCTATCGCATGGGCTTCGGCGCTTCGCGTTCCGAATCGCGCCAGCTCGTGCGTCACAACTCGATCCTGGTCAATGGCAAGCGCGTCAATATCCCGTCCTACATCGTCAAGCCGGGTGATGTCGTCGAACTGACCGAGGCCGCTCGCGGCCAGTTGCGCGTCAAGGCGGCGCTCGAGGCAGCCAGCTCCCGCGGCTACCCCGAATGGATCGATGTCGATGCCAAGGCCGGCAAGGGCACCTTCAAGGCCTATCCGCAGCGCAGCGAGTTGCCGCCGACGCTCAACGAGAACCTCGTCGTCGAACTCTACTCCCGCTAAATCCCGGTTCCCACAAGGAACCAAGGCCCGAGGAACTGCTGATGCAAAGCAATTCACTGCTCAAACCGCGCATCATCGACGTGCACAACATCTCTCCCGTGCAGGCGCGCGTGACGATGGAGCCGTTCGAGCGTGGTTTCGGCCATACGCTTGGCAATGCGCTGCGTCGCATCCTGCTGTCGTCGCTGTCCGGTTGTGCTCCGACCGAAGTGACCATCGAAGGTGTGCTGCACGAATATTCGACGCTCGACGGCATCCGCGAGGACATCGTCGATGTGCTGCTCAACCTCAAGGGGGTTGTGCTCAAGTTGCACAACCGCTCCGAAGCCACGCTGCGTCTGTCGCGTGAGGGCGAGGGTGTCGTCACGGCGGCGGATCTCGAGATCGGTCACGACGTCGAGATCATCAACCCGGATCATGTCATCGCGCATCTGGCGCCGGGCGGCAAGCTCGACATGGAAGTGCAGATCGAGCAGGGTCGCGGCTATGAGCCCGCCAACACGCGTCCGGTCAGCGCCGAGAGCAAGAGCATCGGGCGCATCATGCTCGACGCCTCGTTCAGCCCGGTGCGTCGCGTCAGCTATCTGGTCGAGAGCGCTCGTGTCGAGCAGCGTACCGACCTGGATCGTCTGGTCATCGATATCGAGACCAACGGTGCGGTCGATCCCGAGGAGGCCATTCGCTACGCTGCACGCGTGCTGATGGACCAGCTTTCGGTCTTCGCCGAGCTCGAAGGTACGGAGCCGGTCGAAGAGCGTGTCGAGAGCGTGACCATCGACCCGGTGCTGCTGCGCCCGGTTGATGATCTGGAACTGACCGTGCGCTCGGCCAATTGCCTGAAGGCCGAGAACATCTATTACATCGGTGATCTGATTCAGCGCACCGAGACCGAGTTACTCAAGACCCCGAACCTGGGTCGCAAGTCGCTCAACGAGATCAAGGAAGTGTTGGCCACCCGCGGGCTGACGCTCGGGATGAAACTTGAAAACTGGCCGCCGGCCGGGCTTGAGAAGCTCGGTTGAGACGTGTCGGTACAGTGAGGTAGAGAAATGCGTCACCGTAACGGTCTTCGCAAGCTGAACCGGACCAGCAGCCACCGTCAGGCAATGTTCCGCAACATGGCCACGGCGCTGCTCCAGCACGAGGTCATCAAGACCACGCTGCCGAAGGCGAAGGAATTGCGCCGCGTCGTCGAACCGCTGATCACCCTCGGCAAGAAGCCGTCGGTGGCCAACCGCCGTCTGGCGTTCAACCGGCTGCGCGACCGCGACATGGTGGTCAAGCTGTTCGACGAACTGGGCCCGCGCTTCGCCAATCGCAACGGCGGTTATCTGCGCATCCTGAAGTTCGGCTTCCGCGATGGCGACAACGCGCCGATGGCGCTGATCGAACTGCTCGATCGTCCGGAAGCTGCCGAAGGCACGCCGGCAGAAGAGCCTGCGCAGCAGGAAGCGGCCGCCTGAACACGGCGTTCGCAAGCGACTGAAAGGGGCCCTGCGGGGCCCCTTTGTATTTAATGGAGCATTCAGTCGTCTTGACGCAGTCGCTCGATGCGTCGGCGGTCGCGCTTGGTCGGCCGGGCGCCGATCGGCGCGGCGGCAGGCGCGAGACGACGCAATTGGGCAGCCGCCTCGCGGCGTGCTGCGCTGTCTCCGGTTTCCGCATAGAGGGTGCGCGCGACCGGCGCGGGGCCACGCACGGCCGATAGCGCCTCCACGCTCAGCTCGATTTCGAGACTCCCCCGCGTGACATGTACGAGGTCGCCGACGTGCAATTCGCGGGCGGGCTTGCTGCGCTGGCCGTTGACGCGGACATGTCCGGCGTCGATGGCCTCGGTGGCGAGGCTGCGGGTCTTGTAGAAACGGGCCGCCCACAGCCACTTGTCGATGCGCACGGCGTCGCGTTTTGCTTCGTTTTCGTCGTGTGGATTTCTGCCTCGGGGCATGACTGGTATTCTCGTCCTCTGAATCCGGCGCGCACTCGCGCCGGCACACTTATTGTACGGAGGGCCGCATGGCATGTGTGCTCGTAACCGGGGGCGCTGGCTACATCGGCTCTCACACCTGCGTGGCCCTGCTCGAGGCCGGGCACGAAGTGGTAGTCCTGGACAACCTGTGCAACGCACACGAGGCGGTGTTCGAGCGGATCACCTCGATTGCTGGACGTCCGGTCACCGCCTTCCATCGGGGCGATGTGCGCGATGGCCAGACCGTGGGGCGGGTCTTCGCCGCCCACGATATTGATGCGGTGGTGCATTTTGCGGCGCTCAAGTCGGTCGCTGAGTCGGTCGAGCACCCGTTGGCGTACTACGATAACAACGTGAACGGTACGGTGGCCTTGTTGCAGGCGATGCGCGCAGCGGGCGTACGCGACATCGTCTTCAGCTCGTCTGCGACGGTGTATGGCGAACCGGTCGCGGTGCCGATCCGGGAGGAGTTCCCGCTTGCACCGACCAATCCCTACGGCCGAAGCAAATGGATGATGGAGCAGATCTTCCAGGATGTCGTGGCGGCCAGTGATGATTGGTCGGTCATGGTGTTGCGCTATTTCAACCCGGTTGGCGCGCATCCTTCCGGGCAGATCGGTGAGGATCCTCGCGGCGTGCCGAACAATCTGATGCCCTACGTGAGTCAGGTTGCGGTTGGCCGGCTCCCGGAACTTCAGGTATTTGGAGATGACTACCCGACTGTAGACGGCACGGGCGTACGCGATTACATCCATGTCGTCGATCTTGCCGAAGGTCATGTGCGCGCGGTCGAGCACCTGGCTTCGTCGCGTGGCCTGACCACGCTGAATCTCGGGGCGGGGCAAGGTTATAGCGTGCTACAGGTGCTCGCCGCCTTCGAACGAGCGAGCGGCCGTGACATCGCGTACCGTGTAGCTCCTCGACGGCAGGGCGACATCTCTGAGTGCTGGGCGGACGCGTCGCGCGCGGCGCAGGTGCTCGGATGGCGCACGAGGCGGGATCTCGCGGATATGTGTGCTGACACTTGGCGCTGGCAGGCCGAAAATCCGAACGGCTATGGCACTTGAGCGGCAACTGGATTGAAAGATTGCGGAGGATGATGTGAGCGACGATACGCAGACCGACGAACAACAGAACGTGCTGGGCGGCCCGCTTCTGGCCTGCAGCTATGCGCCGCTGACCGGCTTCTTTCGCACTGGATGCTGCGCGACCAGCGATGAGGATGTCGGACGGCACGTCGTGTGCGTGAAAGTCACGCAGGAGTTTCTCGACTACTCGGCCTCGGTGGGCAACGACTTGTCGACGCCGCGCCCGGAAGTGCGGTTTGCCGGACTCAAGGCGGGGGATCGCTGGTGTCTGTGCGCGGCGCGCTGGCTGGAGGCCTACCGGGAGGGCGTGGCGCCGCAGGTCGTGCTCGCCGCGACCCACAAGGCGGCGCTCGATGTGGTGCCTCTGGACCTGTTGCGTGCCCACGCACTGGAGGCGTGAACCCTACCATGGCCGCCGTACGCGATTGCGGTATTGCACGTCGTGCGGCAACAGTTTCTGCATCGCCTCAAGTTGTTGCGACAGCGTGTTCACTGCCTGCTTGAGTGCGGCCGGCCGGATGTGAGGCAGCTCCTTCTGGCGCGCCGTCATGCGCACCAGCGTGTCGATGGCGCGACGTCGCTGCGTCTCGTCTGAGGGCAGATAGACGCCCAGTTCGGCGATGAACAGGGTGCGGAAGAATTCCACGCGCCGTTCGATGCGCTCGAGAAAGCGTTGTTCGACCTCGTTGTGTTCATCGGACTCGTCGGACATGGGATTCTCCGCAAGCGTGCATTTTCGCAATCATGGCATGTGCATGAATCCGTCTCAATCGACGGTTGCTTTCCGCGAGTCATTCGGCACGCTCGCGAGCACGCGGCGCAAGTATGCACCCGTATAGCTGGCCGGATGCGCGGCGATCGCCTCGGGCGTCCCGGCGCACAGGATGTGCCCACCGCCGCCGCCGCCCTCGGGGCCGAGATCCACGACCCAGTCTGCGGTCTTGATTACGTCCAGGTTGTGTTCGATGACGACCACCGTATTGCCGTGGTCGCGCAGGCGGGCGAGTACCCCCAGCAGCATCTCGATGTCGCGGAAGTGCAGTCCGGTGGTCGGTTCATCGAGGATGTAGAGCGTGCGGCCGGTGTCGCGCTTGGACAGTTCCAGCGCGAGCTTGACGCGCTGCGCCTCGCCGCCCGAGAGTGTGGTCGCGCTCTGCCCCAGACGGATATAGCCCAGACCCACGTCCATCATGGTCTCGAGCTTGCGCGCGATCGTCGGCACCGCCGAGAAGAAGTCGAGCGCCTGCTCGACCGTCATCTCGAGCACTTCGATGATGCTGCGCCCGCGATAGCGGATCTCCAGCGTTTCGCGGTTGTAGCGTTTGCCGTGGCAAACGTCGCATGGCACGTACATGTCCGGCAGGAAGTGCATTTCGACCTTGATCAGGCCGTCGCCCTGGCAGGCCTCGCAGCGTCCACCCTTGACGTTGAACGAGAAGCGCCCCGGGCCGTAGCCGCGCGCGCGCGCGTCCGGCACGCCGGCGAAAAGTTCGCGGATCGGCGTGAACAGTCCGGTGTAGGTCGCCGGATTGGAGCGTGGGGTGCGACCGATCGGAGACTGGTCCACGCTGATGACCTTGTCGAAGTGATCCAGTCCGTCGATCGCCTCGAATGGCGCGGGTTCGGTGTTCGAGCCATACAGATGGCGCGCCGTGATCGCATACAGGGTGTCGTTGATCAGCGTCGATTTTCCCGAGCCGGACACCCCGGTAATGCAGGTGAGCACGGCGCAGGGCAGTTCCAGCGTCACGTTCTTGAGGTTGTTTCCGGTGCAGCCCGACAGGCGCAGCATGCGGGCCGGGTCCGGCGCGGCGCGGCGGGTCGGCACGGCGATGCTGCACCGGCCCGAGAGGTAGGCGCCGGTCAGCGAGTCGGGGTGTGCGATGACCTCGGCCGGCGTGCCATGGGCGACGATCTCGCCGCCGTGTTCGCCCGCGCCCGGTCCCATGTCGACGACATGGTCGGCGGCACGTATCGCGTCTTCGTCGTGCTCGACGACGATCACCGTGTTGCCCAGATCGCGCAGACGACGCAGGGTGTCGAGCAGGCGATCGTTGTCGCGCTGGTGCAGTCCGATGGATGGCTCGTCGAGCACGTACATCACGCCCGTCAGGCCGGAGCCGATCTGGCTCGCCAGCCGGATGCGCTGGGACTCGCCGCCGGAAAGCGTGTCGGCCGAGCGGTCGAGCGACAGATAGCCCAGCCCGACGTCGATCAGAAAGCCCAGTCGCGCGCCGATTTCGCGGACGATCTTGTCCGCCACCAGGGCGCGCTGTCCGCTCAGGCTCAGGCCGTCGAAGAAGGCCTGGCATTCGCCCAGTGGCATGGCGGCGACCTGGTCGATGGGCCGGTCGCCGATGAGTACGTGGCGGGCGTCCGCGCGCAGGCGCGAGCCGCCGCAGGCCGGGCAGGGACGGTTTGCGCGGTATTTCGCCAGTTCCTCGCGCACGGTCACCGAGTCGGTCTCGCGAAAGCGCCGCTCGAGGTTCGGGATGATGCCCTCGAACGGGTGCTCCTTGGACACCAGCCGCCCGTTGTCCGAGAAATAGCGGAAAGTGATCTTCGTGCTGCCCGAGCCGTAGAGCACGATCTCGCGC
>JACESY010000030.1 GCA_013911595.1 Azoarcus sp. | reverse complement strand
TGACGTGGGCGCGATTCTAGCCCGGAACGGAGGCGAACTCCAGCCGCGTCGGTCCCTGCATCGATTCGCATGCTGCCCTCCCAGCGGCGGTTCGAAGTTCTTGATGGATAGACCACGAAGCGGGTCGCCTCAAGCCCGGATACACCTTGGCACGGACTTGCACGACTGCGATAGCTGTTCAAAAATACAGTTATCAGCAAGAATGTCGGCCCGCTCACCCTTCCCCTGCCCGGAGAATGCCATGACCCCGCCCGACCGTCCGCTCACGCGGCGCCAGAGCGAGATTCTCGATTTCATCCGCGACACCGTCACGCGCAGCGGCCGTCCGCCCACGCGCGCCGAGTTGTGCACGGCCTTCGGTTTCCGCTCGCCGAATGCAGCCGAGAGCCATCTGCGCGCGCTCGCCGCCAAGGGCGCCATCGTGCTCGAGGAAGGCCGGGCACGCGGCATACGGTTGCGTGAAGGCGCCGGACTGCCACTGATCGGACGCGTCGCGGCCGGCTCGCCGCTGCTCGCGGTCGAACACGTGGAGTCACGCCACGCCGTCGATCCAGCACTGTTCTCGCCGCGCGCCGACTATCTGCTGCGCGTGCGCGGCCTGAGCATGCGTGACGTCGGCATCCTCGACGGCGATCTACTCGCCGTACACCGCACGCCCGAGGCGCTCGCCGGGCAGATCGTCGTCGCGCGTGTGCATGACGAAGTCACGGTCAAGACCTTCAGACGCCGCGGCCATGTCGTCAACCTGATGCCGGCCAACCCGGATTTCGCGCCCATCGTCATCGACACGCGCGTCGAGCCGCTGGTCATCGAAGGCGTGGCCGTCGGCCTGATCCGCAACGGCCTGCTGCGCTGAAGGCAAGCACATGGCCGCCTCGTCCGCCCTTGAAGCACTGCCCTCCGGCCTGGTCTGGCGTGCCGATCGCCTCGCCCGCGGCACCACGCCAGGCGAGCCGACCGGCTTTGCCGCGCTCGATCATGAGTTGCCCGGCGGAGGCTGGCCGCGCGAAGGCATCGTGGAACTGCTCGTCGCCACACCCGGCATCGGCGAGATCGAACTGCTGCTGCCCTTGCTCGCCCGCGCCGGGGTTGATCGCCTGGTGGTGTGGGTCGCCCCACCGCGACTGCCGTATGCGCCCGCGCTCGCTCACCGTAGCGTACCGCTCGAACGCATGCCCGTAGTGGTGGCGCAGGATGCCGCCGCGGCGATCTGGGCCACGCGCCAAGCATTGGCCTCGGGCGCTTGTCACGCGGTACTGGCCTGGATCGAGCGTATCGACATGGCCGCGCTGCGTCGCCTGCAACTGGCCGCCGAGGACTCGGCCACGCCGCTGTTCCTGTACCGCCCACCGCAGGCTGCACGCCAGCCCTCGCCGGCCGTGCTGCGCCTGGCGCTGGCCGGCCACCGCGCGGGTCTGCACGTCGACATTCTCAAGCGTCGCGGTCCGCCCGCAACCGAGCCCCTGACCCTGCCACTGACGAGACCCGTCGGAGACCCTGTCCATGCTGTGGATCGCTCTGCACCTGCCGGATCTGTGCGTACAGGTGTTCGCGCGCGCCACGGCTGAAGCCGCGCCGTGTGCGGTCTTCGATGACGCGCGCCGCCCCTGTGTCATTGCGGCCGATACCCGCGCCCGCGCACTCGGCGTGCACCCCGGCGAGGCGCTGATGGCCGCGCGCGCAATCGCTCCGGACGTCGTATTCCGGGCTCGCGACACCGCGCTCGAGGTGGCCACACTGGACGAACTGGCTGCCGCCTGTGCGCGCTTTACGCCCTCGCTCGCGCTGGCTCCACCCGACACCATCCTGCTCGAAGTCTCGGCCAGCCTGCGCCTGTTCGGCGGACGTGAAGCGCTTGTGCACGCGCTCGCCGACACACTCACCGGCCTCGGGCTGGTCACGCGAAACGGCCTTGCGCCCACACCGCTGGCCGCCCACTGGTTCGCGCTCGCCGCAACGACGGCTCCGGTCGGGCCGGGCTGGCAGGATGCGCTCGACGCACTGCCGCTTGAGATGCTCGGCATCGGCACCGATGTGAGCGCGGCGACGCTGGAACTGCTCACCGAACTGGGTCTGCAGCGACTCGCCCAGGTGCGTCGTCTGCCGCGCGAGGGACTGGCCCGGCGTCAGGCGCGCGCAGTACTCGACGCACTGGCGCGCGCACGTGGCGAGGTGCCCGATCCGAGACGCTGGCACGAACCGCCAGCGCGCTTTGCGTCCATGCTCGCCTTGCCGGTCGCGACGGCTAATACCGAACCACTGCTGTTCGCAGTTTCACGCCTGGTCGCCGGTCTGGTCGCCTGGCTGGCCACACGCCACGCCGGAATCGACCGCTTCACGCTCGAACTCGTACACGAAGACCGCAGTGTGACCTCGCTTGTCATCATCAGTGGAGAACCCTCGCGCGAGAACTCCCGGCTGATGCTGCTCGCGCGCGAACGCCTGTCCGCGCTGGCCTTGCCTGCCCCGGTCGATACGCTGCATCTGGCCGCCGACGCGCCGGTACTGCGCCCCGGGCGAACTCCAGATCTGTTCGGTGATCCGACCCGGAATCACGAGAACGCCATGCTGCTGCTCGATCGTCTGCGCGCCCGGCTCGGACCACAGGCCGTGCGCCGCATCGCACCCTGGCCAGACCACCGCCCCGAACGCGCGAGCCGGATGCTGCCGGTCGACGTCGCGGACGGCGACGAAGACACGACGTGTGCGCCCCGCCCGGCCTGGCTGCTCGAGTGCCCGCGCCCGATCGGCACGGCCAAGGGGCTCGAATTCGTCGCCGGCCCCGAGCGCATCGAGAGCGGCTGGTGGGACGGCGCGGATCTGCAACGCGACTACTTCGTCGTTCGCTCCCCGGATGCTGCGCTGTGGTGGGTGTTCCGCGACCACAGCGACGGCGGCTGGTACCTGCACGGTCATTTTGGATAGACTGGCCGGCCCTCCGGCCCCGAGTCCATTGCGATGTTTCCGTTCTCACGCCCGCGTCCCGACGAACCCGAAGGCGACATTCGCCGCCGCAAGGCGTTGCGCGCATTGATCGTCGCGCTGGTGGCATTGCCCATCGCGCTCGCGGCCTTTCGCTTCATCGAGCCGATCTGGGTGCGGGTCGAGCCGCTCGAAGGCTTTGCCTTCATGCTCGCCGCAACCCTGCTCGGAGCGACCATGGCCGTCGCCCCGCTGCTCGCCGCCGCCGCCGCCCTGGTGGCAATGTGGCACGCTGTCGAGAGCGTGGCGCAGCCGCGCTCGCACGCCACACCGCTGCTCGATCGTGTGCTCTACGCGATCGGGCTCGTCGTGTGGTTCGCGCCGGCGCTGGCGCTGGCTGCCATGGCGGGCAAGGCCGTCGTGACCGGTTCCATCGCGTTTCGCCGACCGGCACGCGAATACCTGCTCGCCACCGATCCGATCGCGTTCTGGCAGGGCGTGGGCTTTTTGCTCATCGTCGCCGCGGCTGCGGCCTACCCGGCCTGGCATTACTGGCGACGCAAGCTCACAAGTCCGAAATGAAGAAGGCCCAGCGATGTGCTGGGCCTTTTCCCGTGCATCACCCCGTCACAGGCCAAGCCAGCCCTTGCGCAGAGTCCGCACCGACGGCTCCGGCTTTTCCTGCAGCGTGAGCTTCATGGTGTCGGCCTTGGGCGCGGCCAAGGTGACATCGAACTCCATCAGTTCGTCACGGCGGAAGGCATGCACGCGCACCGTCTCGCCCGCCTTGCGGCGTTCGAGCATGGCCTCGACGTCGCCGGCGGCCACACGCAGGCCGTCGAAGGCCACCAGCACGTCCCCGGCCGACAGGCCCGCAGCCTGCGCGGCGGCGCCGTCGAAGACGCTGGCGATCTTTGCTTCCGGACCCGCGACCATGCGCACACCCAGCACCGGCGCCCGCGCCGAGGTGTCCGAACGGCAATTGACACCGAAGGGGCGCAGCAAACGCGCCAGCGGCAGATCCGCCGTGCCACTCACCGCACGGCGCAGCCATTCGGCCAGGCGGCGCCCTTCCTCGGCGGAGGGGTCGCTGGCGATCTCCTCGACGATCGCAAAGATGGCGTCTTCCTCAACGCCGATGCCGGTCTTGCCGTGTCGCTTCCACAGCGCACGCATGACGTCGTCGAGGCTGCGCTTGCCACCGGTCTGGGTGCGCAACTGCAGGTCCAGCGCGAGCGCGACCAGCGCGCCCTTAGCGTAGTAGCTGACGATGGCGTTGGGCGCGTTCTCATCCTGGCGATAGAACTTTGTCCAGGCGTCGAAGGAGGACTCGGCCACGCTCTGCTTGAGGCGTCCGCTGCCGCGCAGCACGCGACTCATGGTCTGGCCGAGCAGTTCCAGATAGTCGGTCGCCGATATCACGCCCGAACGCACCAGTGCAAGGTCGTCGTAATACGCCGTGAAGCCCTCGAAGGCCCACAGCAGACGCGTGTAGTTCTCGCACGAGTAGTCGTAGGGCGTGAACGCGGCCGGCTTGATGCGTTTGACGTTCCAGGTGTGGAAGTACTCGTGGCTGCACAGGCCGAGGAATTTGCGATAGTCCTTGTTCATGCCGCGCATGCCGCGATACGGCAAATCCTTGCGGCTGGCCAGCAGCGCGGTCGAGGCGCGATGCTCGAGACCGCCGTAGCCGTCGCCGACGATGGTCGCCAGAAAGACATAGCGCTCGACCGGCGCCGGCTTGCCGAACAAACGGATGTGCCAGTCGCAGACCTTGGTCAGGTCTGCTGTGAGGCGGTCGAGGTCGCAGTCGTGGCGCCCGCTCAGCACGATCTCGTGCTCGACGCCGCCGGCCTTGAACACCGCCTGCGTGAAGCGGCCCATTTCGACCGGATGGTCGACCAGTTCATCGTAGCTCTCGGCGCGATACAGGCCGAATCCGCCGATGCGCGCTCCGCCCTTGAGACTGCTCGCCGGTGTCATCGCCGTGGCAACCTGCCAGTCTTCGGCACCGGCCGGACCCCGGATATCGACCAGGCACGGCCGATCGGTCTGCCCGTCGACGGACAGGAACACGCTGGTGCCGTTGAAGAAGCCGTGGGTCTGGTCCAGATGTGCGGCGCGCACCGACAGGTCCCAGGCATAGACCTCGTAGCTCACGGTCAAGCTGCGTCCTGCTGCGAGAGGTGCTGCGCGCCAGGTGTTCTTGTCGATCTTGGTGATCGAGTGGCGGCGCCCGCCGGCCTCGGCCGACAAGGTCACGATGTTGCGCGAAAACTCGCGGATCATGTAACTGCCGGGAATCCACGCCGGCAGACGGAAGATCTGGCCGGACGGGTCGGGACGTTCGACGGTGCAACTCACCCGGTACAGATGGGCTTCGGGATGATGCGGCGTGATCGTGTAACGGATTTCGGGTGTCATCGTGCCTCGCTAGATGGTTTGCACGTCTTTCATTCTAACGCGCTCCCGGCAGACGTCCGGTTATACTGTATTTATGTACAGTCTTCGGGAAGATCCAAACCGCCCCGCGCCGCCCGCCTTCGCCGAACTGCACTGCCTGAGCAATTTCAGCTTTCAGCGCGGCGCCTCCCACCCGGAGGAACTCGTCGAGGGCGCCGCCACGCTGGGCTATGCGGCGCTCGCGATCACCGACGAATGTTCGCTGGCCGGCATCGTGCGAGCGCACCAGCAGGCGAGCCGCAGTGAAACACCGATCCGGCTGATCATCGGCAGCGAGATCGCGCTCGCAGATGGTCCGCGCCTGGTGTTGCTCGCGCGCGATCGTCACGGCTACGCCGCACTCTCAAGGCTGATCACACGCGGCCGTCGCGCCGCCGACAAGGGCGCCTACCACCTGTGCCGCGCAGATCTGGACGACGGCCTGCCCGGTTGCAGCGCATTGCTCGTGCCGCCTGGCGACGCGCAACCTGATGAGGCCGCGATCGAGGCCGATGCGCGCTGGCTCGCGGCGCGCTTCGTGGGCGAGGCCTGGCTCGCCGTCGCATTGCATCTGGGCGCGGATGACGCGGGGCGGCTCGCCGCGCTGCAGCGTGCAGCCTGCAGCGCCGGCGTCCCGGCGCTGGCCGCGACCGGGGCACTGATGCACGACGCCGCCCGTCGACGCCTGGCCGACGTGCTGAGCGCGACCCGGTTGCGCTGCACGCTGGCCGAAGCCGGCCTGCGCCTGGCGCCCAACGCCGACCGTCACCTGCATGCGCGCGAGGAACTGGCGCGCCGTTACCCCGCGGCGCTGCTCGCCGAAACGCTCACCCTGGCCGCGCGCTGTACCTTCAGTCTGGACGAATTGCGCTACGAGTACCCGGACGACCTCGTGCCGACCGAGCGCACACCCTGTGCCTGGTTGCGCGAGCTGGTCGAGCGCGGGCTGGTCTGGCGAGAGGCCCAGCGCGCGCGCAACGACGACGCCCGCGCGCGCATCCGCCAGCTCGTCGAGCACGAACTGGCGCTGATCACGGAATTGGGGTTCGAACCCTATTTCCTGACCGTGCACGACATCGTGCGCTTCGCACGCGAACGCGACATCCTGTGTCAGGGGCGCGGCTCGGCGGCGAATTCAGCGGTGTGCTGGGCGCTGGGCATCACCGAAGTCGACCCGGAACTGGGCATCATGCTGTTCGAGCGCTTCGTCTCGCGCGAACGCGACGAGCCGCCCGACATCGACGTCGACTTCGAACACGAGCGGCGCGAAGAAGTCATCCAGTACATCTACGCCAAGTACGGCCGCGATCGCGCCGCGCTGGCCGCCACGGTGATCCGCTACCGCACGCGCGGCGCGCTGCGCGACGTGGCGCGCGCGCTGGGTTTGCCCGCGCACCGCATCGACGCGCTCACGCGCGAGCAACGCTGGTTCGATCATAGCGAGGCGCTGCCCGAGCGCCTGCGCGAGGCGGGCCTGGACCCGGACGCGCGCGAGATGCGCCTGCTCGTCGAGCTGGCCGTTGAACTGACCGGTTTTCCGCGCCATCTGTCGCAGCACGTGGGCGGCTTCGTGATCGCGCGCGAGCGGCTCGACGAGCTGGTGCCGGTCGAGAATGCGGCGATGATCGATCGCACCGTGATCCAGTGGGACAAGGACGATCTGGACGCGGTCGGCCTGCTCAAGATCGACGTGCTCGCGCTGGGCATGCTCACGGCGCTGCGCCGCACGCTGGCGATGGTCTCACGCTGGCGCGGCTGGCGTTTCGGCCTGGCCGATATCCCGCGCGAAATTCCGGCGGTCTACGAAATGCTCGCGCAGGCCGACTCGATCGGCGTGTTCCAGATCGAATCGCGCGCGCAGATGACGATGCTGCCGCGGCTTAAGCCCGCGTGCTTCTACGATCTGGTGGTCGAGGTCGCGATCGTGCGCCCCGGCCCCATCCAGGGCGGCATGGTGCATCCGTATCTGCGCGCACGCGAACGCATCGCCGCCGGCCTGCCGGTGGACTACCCGGGTTCGAGCGATGCGCGCTCGGATGCCGGCGTGCGCCGCGTACTCGAGCGCACGCTGGGCGTGCCCATCTTCCAGGAGCAAGTCATGCAACTGGCCGTCGAGGCGGCCGGTTTCACGCCGGGCGACGCGGACCGGCTGCGCCGTTCTATGGGCGCCTGGCGACGCAAGGGTGAACTGGAGCAATACCGCGCGCGTCTGCTCGCCGGCATGGCCGACCGCGGCTTCGCGCCCGAATTCGCGCAACGCCTGTGCGACCAGATCGAGGGCTTCGGCAGCTACGGCTTTCCCGAATCGCACGCCGCCAGTTTCGCGTTGCTGGTGTATTTCTCGGCGTGGCTCAAGCGCTTCGAGCCGGCGGCCTTTCTGTGCGGCCTGCTCGACAGCCAGCCGATGGGCTTCTACGCGCCGTCGCAACTGATCCAGGACGCGCGCCGCCACGGCGTCGTCGTGCGCGGCCCGGACGTCACCGCGAGCGATGGCGAATGCACGCTCGAAGCCTGTGGCGATGATGCACCTACCCCGACCGTTCCAGGCATCGTTCCCGCGCCGGCGGTGCGTCTGGGCCTGCATCGGGTGCGCGGACTGGCGCGCGAGGCGGCCGCGCGCATCGTCGTCGCGCGGCGTGAGCGCGCCTTCGCGTCGGTCGACGATCTGGCCGCACGTGCCACGCTCGACGCGGCAACACTGCGCCGTCTGGCCGCGGCCGGCGCGCTCGTCTCGCTCGCCGGCCATCGCCGCCAGGCACTGTGGCAGGCCGCTGCCGGCCGCGCGCCCGACGGCGTGCTGGCCGGCGCGCCGGTGCACGAACGACCGGCCGAACTGGCCGCGCCGTCCGAAGCGGCGGATCTGCTCGCCGACTACGCCAAACTCGGCTTCACGCTGGGTCGTCATCCACTGGCGCTGCTGCGTGCCCGCCTGGAAGGCGAACGCTTCGACCCCGCCGCCCGGATCATGGACTGCGCCGACCGACAGATCGCGCGTGCGGCCGGGCTGGTGACCTGCCGCCAGCGCCCCGGCACCGCGAAAGGCACGATGTTCATCACGCTCGAGGACGAGACCGGACTGGTCAATGTGATCGTGCACGCCGAACTGCTCGAACGTCAGCGCCGCGAACTGCTCGGTGCGCGCCTGCTGGGCGTGTTCGGCCAGATCCGGCGCGAGGGCCGCGTCGTGCACCTGATCGCCGGACGTGTGGTCGATCGTTCCGAACTGCTCGGTGCTCTAGACGCGCGCAGCCGCGATTTCCACTGATCGGCTACCATCGCGCCATTCTGAAGCCGGCCCTTTCATGTCCGCCCTCGACATCACCTCGACCTTCGCGCTGTTCGACGACAACCTCTCCGGCGGTGGCGACCTGCTGCTCGAGGGCTTGTGCGAGACCATCGTGTGTCACCGCGCGGATGAGGTCGATGCAGTATTCGAGCGTATCGAGGCAGCCCGGCGTCGCGGCCAGTGGGTCGTGATCGCCGCGAGCTTCGAACTGGGCGAAGCGCTCGAGCCGCGCCTGGCGCGCGCCGCACGCCCGCCAGGCGCGCCGCTGATGACGGCGTGGGTCTTCTCGCAAGCCACGAAGATGTCGCCCGATCGCACCGCGATCGCGATCGACGCGGCCCTGGCCGGGCTGGATGAACACCAGCGCGTGGCCATGGTCGGCGGCGTGCACCAAACCCTCGACGAAAACACCTACCGCGATGGCGTGGCGCGCATCCGTACGTTGATCGAGGCCGGCGACTGTTACCAGGTCAATTACACCTTCGCGCTGCGCGGACACGTCCTCGGCGAGTCGCTCGCGCTCTACGCCGCCTTGCGCGAGCGTCAGCCGGTACGTTACGGCGCCTGGGTGAATCACTCGCAAGGCTGCATCCTGTCGCGCTCGCCCGAACTGTTCGTCGAACGCACCGGGCAGCGACTCACCTGTCGACCGATGAAGGGCACGGCGCCGCGCGAAGCCGGTCCCGAAGCACTCGCCAGCTCGGAAAAGGATCGCGCCGAGAACGTCATGATCGTTGACCTGATCCGCAACGATCTGGGCCGCCTTGCCCCGCCCGGCGGCGTGCGTGTCGACAGCCTGCTCGACGTCGAGGCCTATCCGACGCTATGGCAGATGACTTCGACCATTTCGGCCGAACCGGTGGAAGCCGATCTGGCGACCCTCTTCCGCGCGCTGTTTCCCTGCGGCTCGGTCACCGGGGCACCGAAGATCCGTGCGATGGAGATCATCCGCGAACTCGAGCCCGAACCGCGCGGACTGTACTGCGGCGCGTTGGGCTGGCTCTCGCCGGACGGGGATTTTCGCTTCAGCGTGCCGATTCGCACGCTCGAGGCCGACGCGCGCGGCAGCTTTCGTTGCGGCCTGGGCAGCGGCATCGTCGCCGACTCCGAACCGGCGCGCGAATGGGACGAGTGCCTGCTCAAGGGCCGCTTCCTGACCGGCCTGCGGCCGACCTTCGGCCTGATCGAGACGCTGCGTTGCGAACCGCAGTCCGAAGCCCCCTACCCGCTGCTCGAGCGTCATCTCGCACGGCTGGAGGCCTCGGCCGGCTTCTTCGGCTTCGATTGCGACGCGGCTGCCGTGCGCGCGGCCCTGCACGCCCATGCCGCTTCGCTCCAGGGGCCGCACCGGGTGCGTCTGGAACTATCGCCGGACGGGCGTTTGATGCTCGACGGCGGACCATTGGCGCCGCTGTCCGAGCCGGTACACGTCGGCCTTGCAGCCACGCACCTGCGCTCCGACGACCTGCTCGCGCGTCACAAGACCACTGCGCGCGCGCTCTACGACGCAGCCCTGCGCGAGGCCACCGCGGCGGGCCTGTTCGATGTGCTGTTCTTCAACGAGCGCGACGAGCTGGTCGAAGGCGCACGCAGTTCGCTCTTCGTCGAATGCGACGACGGTGCGCTGCTCACCCCACCGCTTACCGCCGGCGCGCTCGACGGCGTGTTGCGCCGCGATCTGATCGAATCGGGCCGGGCACGCGAGGCCGTGATTGATCGGGCACGTCTGAACACGGCCCGCCGCGTGTTCGTCGGCAACGCGCTGCGCGGCTTGCTGCGTGCCACGCTGAGCGATTGAGCACGGCTATACTCGGCCGTTCCAATCCAAGCAGCCGCGGGAGCACGACCCATGAAGATCGAAACCCTCGCCGTTCACGGCGGCTATCAGCCCGACCCGACCACGCGCGCGGTCGCAGTACCGATTTACCAGACCACCTCCTACGCTTTCGACGACACGCAGCACGGCGCCGACCTGTTCGACCTCAAGGTCCAGGGCAACATCTACACGCGCATCATGAATCCGACCAACGAGGTGCTCGAAAAGCGTCTGGCGGAGATGGAAGGCGGCGTGGGCGCGCTGGCGATGGCCTCGGGCATGGCGGCGATCACCGCGGCGATCCAGACCATTGCCGAGGCCGGCGACAACATCGTCACGTCGAGCACGCTGTACGGCGGCACCTACAACCTGTTCGCCCATACGCTGCCCAAGTACGGCATCGACGTGCGCTTCGCCGACCATCGCGACCCGGCCAGCTTCGAGCGCCTGATCGACGAGCGCACGCGTGCGCTGTTCTGCGAATCGGTCGGCAACCCGCTGGGCAACATCACCGACTTCGCTCACCTGGCCGATGTCGCCCACCGCCACGGCGTGCCGCTGATCGTCGACAACACCGTGCCCTCACCCTATCTGTGCCGGCCCTTCGAACACGGCGCGGACATCGTCGTGCATTCGCTGACCAAGTACCTGGGCGGGCACGGCAATTCGGTGGGTGGCGTGATCGTCGATTCGGGCCGCTTCCCGTGGGCCGAGCACAAGGACAAGTTCCGCCAGCTCAACGAGCCGGACGCCTCCTACCATGGCGTGATCTACACCGAGGCGCTGGGACCGGCCGCCTACATCGGCCGCGCGCGAGTGGTGCCGCTGCGCAACATGGGCGCCGCGCTGTCGCCGTTCAACGCCTTTTTGATCCTGCAGGGCATCGAGACGCTGGCGCTGCGCATGGACCGCATCTGCGACAACGCGCTCAAGATCGCCACGCATCTCAAGTTCCACCCCAAGGTGGACTGGGTCAATTACGCCGGATTGCCCGAGCATGCGGACCACGCACTGGTGAAGAAATACATGAATGGCCGCGCCTCGGGCATTCTCAACTTCGGCGTGCGCGGCGGCATCGAGGGCGGTGCGCGCTTTCAGGACGCGCTGCAACTGGTCACGCGCCTGGTCAATATCGGCGACTGCAAGACGCTCGCCTGCCATCCGGCCTCGACCACGCACCGCCAACTCGGCCCGGACGAACTGAAAAAGGCCGGCGTGTCCGAAGACATGATCCGGCTGTCGATCGGCATCGAGCATGTCGATGACCTGATCGCCGATCTGGACCAGGCGCTGGACAAGGTCTGAGCTTCGGTGTCATCGCGAGCGCAGCGAAGCGATCCGTGGCTGCCGCGAGATTGCTTCGTCGCTGCGCGACTCGCAATGACCGGTACTCTAGGAATGGCGCCTGCGGGCGCCATTCGTCAGACGAGCGAATCGATGAACTTCGCCAGTTCGATGTCGAGCGTCGACAGGCCGCCTGCGTCATGGGTCGACAGCGTGATGTCGACACGGTTGAACACGTTGAACCACTCGGGATGGTGACCCATCTGCTCGGCCTTCAGTGCGACGCGGCTCATGAAGCCGAAGGCGGCGTTGAAATCGGCAAAGCGCAGGCTGCGCGTAATCGCGTCGCGTCCGTTCACGTCCTGCCAGTTCTTGAGCTCGGCGAGTGCGTCTCGGCGTGCCTCGCCCTGTAGTCGGTCGGTCATCTTTATCCTCCGTTGCTGCGGGTGAATCCTGCGAGTATGCTGCGCCGCTTTCGCGGTGTAGTCGACAGTGGAGCACAGGCCCGTGCACAGCAAGCCCCCCATCCCTGCAGGCGCACCCGAGTTCGACGGATCGCACTACGACGTCATCGTGATCGGCGCAGGGGCAGCCGGCATGATGTGCGCCGCGCAGGCCGGCCAGCGCGGACGACGCGCGCTGCTCATCGACCATGCCGAGAAGCTCGCCGAAAAGATCCGCATCTCGGGCGGCGGGCGCTGCAATTTCACGAACAGGCGTGTCGAGCCCGCCAACTTCCTGTCGCGTAATGCCCACTTCGCGCGCTCGGCCCTGGCACGCTACAGCTCGGGCGACTTCGTCGAGCTGGTCGAGCGCCACGGCATCGCCTACCACGAGCGCGAGCATGGCCAGCTGTTCTGCGACGAGTCCGCACAGGACATCATCGCCATGCTGCGCACCGAGTGCGAATGGGGCGGCGTCGACTGGGCGATGCCGTGCGCGATCGACACCGTGCGCGCAATCGACGCGGACGCGGCACGCTTCGAGCTGGACACCGCGCGCGGACGTGTGCGCTGCGAGAGCCTCGTGATCGCCACCGGCGGACTGTCCATCCCGAAGATCGGCGCAACGCCTTTCGGCTACCGCATCGCCGAACAGTTCGGCCTTGAGATCGTACCCCCGCGCCCGGCGCTGGTGCCACTGACGCTGGCGCCCGAGACGCTGGAACGCTTCAAGCCCCTGTCCGGCGCATCGCTGGACGTGGTCGCACACTGTGCCGGTGGGAGCTTCCGCGAGGCCATGCTGGTGACCCATCGCGGTCTTTCGGGTCCGGTGATTCTGCAGGTGTCGAGCTACTGGCAGCAGCAGGCCTATGCGGACGCGCCGTGGCAACCGGTATCGGTCGACCTGCTGCCGGGCCTGGACGTGCGCGCCTGGCTGGCCGAGCGCGCGACCGAAAAGGCCTTGCTCGCGAACCTGCTGGCCGACCTCCTGCCTCGCCGCTTCGCCCATGCCTGGTGCGCGCTGTATGACTGGGAGCGACCGCTGAACCGCTTCACATCGAGCGAACTCGAAGCCGTCGCCGACGCCTTGTCCAACTGGCACATCGCGCCATCGGGCACCCAGGGCTATGCCAAGGCCGAGGTCACGCTCGGCGGCGTGGACACGCGCGCGCTGTCATCCAAGACCATGGAAGCACGCGCCGTACCCGGTCTGTTCTTCATCGGCGAGGTCGTGGACGTCACGGGACACCTGGGCGGCTTCAACTTCCAGTGGGCCTGGTCTTCGGGCCACGCGGCGGCTCAGTTCGTGTGAGCCCCCTGGCGCCGCGCGCCGAGAAAAAGCGGCACGATCGCCACGCACTGGATCGCAATCAGCACGCCAAAGGCCACGCTCAGCGCCGCCGCCGCGGCGTAGCCGGCAGTGGCGAGCCCGTCGAGCAGCAGCCCCATGCCCCATTGCACCGTGAAGGCCCCGGCAAAGGCCATCAGGTTGATCGCGGTGCTGACGCGACCAAAGGCCTCGCGCGGGAAGCACGAGGCGGCCGCTACATAGGCCTGCGCATTGACGGCCGCGAGCAGGCCGATCGCGAACCACAGCAGGATGGACGGGCCGCCACCGAGCACAGTTCGACGAGCAGCACCAAGCAGTAGCCACCCTGCATCAGGTTGACCGGTCGTACGCCGCGCCTCACCAGCCGCGTGCCGAAGAAGCCGATCGCAAGCTGCCCCGTGAACATGCCCAGATTGAGCACGACGAGGTAGGCTGCCGCCCCGGAGCGGCTCAGCCCGTCCATTTCCATCAACCACGGCACGGCCCACAGGCTCTGCAAGGCCATGAAGCCGCCGGTGAAGAACAGCGCGGTGCCTGCAAAGCGCAGGAAGTCCGGCGACGTGAAGATGCCCCGCAGTCCGCCCACGGCCTCGCGCAGCGTCGTCCCGCCGGACTGGTGCGGCGCCTCGGGCACGACGATCGCGACGTAGGCGGCCGCCACGACGGCAATCACGGCAATGCCCCAGAACACGCCGCGCCAACCAACAAAGGGCAGCAGCGCTTCGACCGGCGTCGCTGCGGTGAGCGCGCCCAGCGCACCCGAGGCCATGATGAAGCCGGTCATCGAGCTTTGTCGCTCCGGCGGGAACCACAGCGAGAAGGCCTTGAGCCCGGACATCAGGCAGGCCGACACGCCCAGCCCGATCAGGCCGCGCGCCAGCGTCAGCTCGCTGCGGCTCTCGCCCAGCGCGAACACTACCGCGCCGAACGCCGCGACCAGCAACAGCACCACGTTGATGCGCTTCGGACCGAAGCGATCGAGGGCGATGCCGAGCGGGATCTGCGCGAGACCGAAGGTCAGGAAATAGGCACTGGTGAGCAGACCCAGGTCGGCGGCCGACAGCGACAGCTCGCGCGTGAGATCCGGCGAGATCACCGCGTTGACGGTGCGCAGCAGATACGACAGGTAGTAGCCCAGCGCAAACGGCAGGAAGATGCACGTCCATGCGCCGGGGTGAGGCGCTGGACTCATGATGCAGCGGACACCGCGACGGACACGATCGCCGACCTCATTGCGTTCGCGTCGCCTTGAAGCTGAGCTCGTCCCGCTCCGAGAACCCGCCGGTGGTGCGCAGCGAGAAACGCAGCGCATCGGGACCGGACGGTACCGCCACGTAGTCGTGACGCAGTTCGTGGCGCTGGCTGCCCAGCGTCTCGTGCGTGCGGATATGGAAGGACAGGCGTTCGCCGTCGAGCACTGCATCCTCGATCACGCGCCGCGCGCCCTGCCAGCTCGCGCTGCCGGCGATCTCGCCCGCGGTCTGGCGGAATTCGAAGCGCTCCTCGCGTACCACCCCGCGGCCGTAATCGACCTCGGCCACCCACTGCCCTACCACCGGCGGCGCGTCGACAAACCAGATGCGGCTTGCGACCAACAGGCCGCCGAGCACGACGACGATGCCGACCAGCGCGGCGGCGAACAGGATCTGCCGCGAACTCTGGTCGCGCAGCGGCCCGGCCGGCACCGGCGGCGCGGCCGAGACCTCGTCGATCAGTCCAGCGACATCGTCCGCCCAGTCGTCCGCTGAGAGCGGGAACACGGGTGCTGCGGACAGGAGCGCGATCTCGTCGCCGAGCGCATCGCCCACCGGCAGCCCGGCGTCGTGCAGGGTTACTGCCAGCAGCGCACGCCCTTGCGCAAGGGCCGCGGTGACCGCTGAGCGCAGACGTCGGCCAGGCTCGTCGTCAAGCGCCCGCCCACCCTCGTCCGCCCAGTCGCGATCGACGATCACCAGCACGCGATCCGAGGCCCGCACGGCCGCTTCGATCTGATCGTCGTCCAGTTCGTCCAGATTCGTGCAGCGCACATGCAGGCTGGCATCGAGCGCGCCGCGAATGCGGTCGGCCGCATGACGTCCTTCGTCGTTGCGATGTGCGATCAGCACCTGCTGCATGTCGGATCTCCGGTCGGGTTGCGGTCGAGTCCCGGATTGTAAGGGTTGGCGGCGTGGCCGGGGCCGTACTCGATAGTTTCGCCCAAATATGTTAAAGTGGAAGGGTACTCACAGCCGCAAACGACCAGCATTGGCGCCGTTTGCAGATCGATGCACGGTTACGCGAAAGACGCACCCGCTACAGTCCTTTCTCGCTTTTCCCCGACCGGCAACGCCCGGGCACTCTCCGTTTCAAGCCTGAAGCAGCCTGACCGTCGCGCTCGCTCGCGCTCTGGTCGATTTCTGCCCGCGATCCACTACGATTAATTCTAGAAGCCGGCGCCTGCCGCTGAGTCTGCTTCGCTGCAGAATATGACAAACAGATTACAGGAAGCCCATGACGACACACTCACAAGATCACGACACGCTGACCTACCGCTCGGCCTCGCCGGAAGACGGCGCCGCGCTGTGGCGGCTCGTGCGCGATGCCGGAACCCTGGAGCTGAATTCCGCCTATTTCTATCTGATCTTCGCCACCGACTTCGGCGAGACCTGCCTGATCGCCGAATGTGACGGCGCGACCGTCGGTGCCGTGGTCGGCTACCGCCCGCCGCGCGATCCGGATGCAGCCTTCGTCTGGCAGGTTGGCGTGGCGCCCGAGATGCGTGGCAAGGGCATGGGCAAGAAGCTGCTGCGCGAGTGGCTGAAACTGCCCGGCGTGCGCAACGCGAAATGGATGACGGCGACGATCACCGCCGACAACGTGCCCTCTCAGAAGCTGTTCAAGGCCGTAGCGCGCGACCTGGGCGTCGATTGCACGGACCAACCGCATTTCACCGAGAACCTGTTCCCGGAACCGCATGAAGCCGAACGCCTGTATCGCATCGGGCCGTTCGAGAAGCCGTGAAGCATTCCGACTATCACCGATAACAAGGAGGATCGAGCATGAACATCTTCGAACAGTACGAATCCGAGGTCCGCAGCTACTGCCGCAACTTCCCGACCGTCTTCAAGAGCGCCAAGGGCGCCTGGATGACCGACGAGAACGGCCGCAGCTATCTGGATTTCTTCGCTGGCGCCGGTGTGCTCAACTACGGCCACAATCCGGACCGCATCAAGGCCGCGCTGATCGACTACCTCGCTGCCGACGGCATCACCCATTCGCTCGACATGTACAGCGTGGCCAAGCGCAACTTCATCGAGCGCTTCCAGGAGGTCATCCTGAAGCCGCGCAACATGGCCTACAAGATGCAGTTTCCCGGACCGACCGGCACCAATGCCGTCGAGACCGCGCTCAAGCTCGCGCGCAAGGTCACGGGCCGCGAGCGCATCGTCAACTTCACCAATGCCTTTCACGGCATGACCCTGGGTTCGCTTGCCGTAACCGGCAACGGCTTCAAGCGCGCCGGCGCCGGTGTGCCGCTCAACAACACGCTGGCCGTGCCCTTCGAGGGCTATCTGGGTGACGACATCGACACCCTCGACTACCTCGCGCGCATGCTCGCCGACGACGGCAGCGGCCTGGACACGCCGGCAGCGGTGATCCTCGAGACGGTACAGGCCGAGGGTGGCGTCAATGTCGCGAGCATGGAGTGGCTGCGCCGCCTGCGCGACATCACGCGCGAGCACGGCGTACTGCTCATCGTCGACGACATCCAGGTCGGCTGCGGCCGGACCGGCAAGTTCTTCAGCTTCGAGGACGCCGGCATCGAGCCCGACATCATCACGCTGTCGAAGTCGCTGTCCGGCTACGGCCTGCCGCTGGCACTGGTGCTGATGAAGCCCGAACTCGACGAATGGGCCCCGGGCGAGCACAACGGCACCTTCCGTGGTCACAACCCGGCTTTCGTGACGGCCACCGCGGCGCTCGACTTCTGGGCCGATGGCTGGTTCGAGAAGTCCATCGCCGCCAAGGCCAAGCTCGTCTCGACCCGCTTGAACGCGATCATCGACAAGCTCGGCCTGGCCGCCAAGGTACGCGGTCGCGGCATGATCTGGGGGGTCGCGTTCGAAGACACGGAACTGCCGGGCAAGATCTCGGCCGAATGTTTCGACAACGGGCTGATCATCGAAACCGCCGGCATATCCGACGAGGTGCTCAAGCTGCTGCCCAGCCTGACCATCAGCGAGGAAGAGCTGGTGCGCGGCCTCGACACCATCGAGCGCAGCATCACCTCGGTGATCAAATCGCAGTCCAAGGACGCGGCCTGAACCCCTGCCCCGCGCACAAGCGCGGGGACCCTACACCCAGAAGGAGCATTCATGATCGTCAAAACGCTAGACCAGATCCTCGGCACCGACGCCGATGTCGATTCCGATGGCTGGAACAGTCGGCGCTTCATCCTCAAGCCCGACGGAATGGGATATTCGGTCAACGACACCATCATCAAGGAAGGCGCGAACCTTGAAATGGAGTATCGCAATCACCTCGAAACCGTCTATTGCATCGAGGGTGAAGGCGAGATCGAGGACCTGGGCACCGGCGAGATTCACCCCATCCGCGCCGGCACGCTGTATGCCCTGGACAAGCACGACAAGCACATCCTGCGCGCCAATCGTGGCACCCACATGCGCATGGTGTGCGTGTTCAACCCGCCGCTGACCGGCCGCGAGAAGCACGACGCAACCGGCGCGTACCCGGTTCTCGACTGATCCGCAGCGCAGTTCGCGCAAAAGGCCCGGGAGCTTGCGCTCCCGGGCCTTTTTTGTTTCAGCATGACTCCAGCACCGAACTTCGCTGGACTACGCCACAGCCCGTTGTGGCAGGTTTATCAATAGCTTACGTGAGTTCATCCTATGCCGGTGCTTTCCGAAACTTGACCCGGCTTCCGTCCGCTTGGCTCCTAACAGGCTCCTGGAAACCGCGTCTTTCCGAGGAGTCATCATGGCTAAGATCAAACTCACCAAGTCCGCAGTCGATGCGGCAAAACCCCAGGCGCAGCCCATCGAGCTGCGTGACACGCTTGTTCCCGGCTTCCTGTGCAAGGTTACACCGGCCGGTCGCAAGGTCTTCATGCTCCAGTACCGGACGAATGCCGGCGAACGGCGCAAGCCGGCGCTGGGCATGTACGGAGAACTGACCGTCGAACAGGCCCGCTCGCTGGCGCAGAACTGGCTGGCTGAGGTTCGCCGAGGCGGCGATCCTGGTGCCGCCAAGACCGAGGCGCGCAAGGCACCCACTGTTGCGGAGTTGTGCAAGAAATTCATGGAGGACTACTCCAAGAAGCGCAACAAGGCCAGCACCCAGGTCGGCTATCAAGGCGTCATCGATCGCTGCATCATCCCGCTGCTGGGCCGCAAGAAGGTTCACGACGTGAAGCGGCCTGACGTTGCCGGATTGATGGAAAAACTTTCGTACAAGCAGACCGAGGCGAACAAGGCGTTCAGCATCCTGCGCAAGATGTTCAACTTGGCCGAGGTGTGGGGCTATCGGCCTGACGGCACGAATCCTTGCCGCCATGTCCCGATGTTCCCTGCAGGCAAGTCCACCCACCTCATCAGTGACGAGGACATGGGCAAGCTGTTCCGGCAGCTCGACAAGATCGAGACCGAAGGGTTGGAGAACTACGTCATCCCTCTGGCGATCCGTCTGCAATTCGAGTTTGCCGGCCGCCGCTCCGAAATCGTCACGCTCCAATGGGAATGGGTCGATCTGGAGAACCGGAGGGTGGTCTGGCCTGACAGCAAGACAGGTGGCATGTCCAAGCCTTTGAGTGAGGAAGCCTACCGGCTGCTTTCGACGGCGCCGAGGCAGAAAGGCAATCCCTACGTGCTGCCGTCGCCACGCCATCCGGGGCAGCACCTGACGACGGGCGAGTATTACGGCGGCTGGTGCCGTGCGCTCAAGGCGGCGGGCGCGACGCATGTGGGTACGCACGGCATCCGCCATCGCTCGGCGACCGACATTGCCAATTCGGGTATCCCGGTCAAGGTCGGCATGGCGCTGACGGCGCACAAGACCGTGGTGATGTTCATGCGCTATGTCCATACCGAGGACGATCCGATACGCAAGGCGGCCGAACTGGTGGCGAATCGTCGCAAGACAATCACCGGCGAGCAGCGCCCTGCGGAGGTGGTCGCATGAGCAAGGGAACGCTTTCCACGACGACCGCGAAAGGCGCCGCCGTCCCAGCCGGCTATGCCGGCATCCACAGCGGCATCGTCGAATTGCTCGATGCCGCGCGCCAGGCGGCAGCACGCAGCGTCAATGCGTTGATGACGGCGAGCTATTGGGAAATTGGCCGCCGCATCGTGGAAGCCGAGCAGCAGGGCAAGCGCCGTGCGGGGTACGGCGAGCAGTTGATCGAACGGCTGTCCAGTGACCTGACTGGGCGGTTCGGGCGGGGCTTCGGTGTCAACAACCTGGAGAACATGCGGCGCTTCTTTCTCGCGTATCCCCGTTCGGTGATTTCCCAGACACTGTCTGGGAAATTGCGAAACGAAGTGGCTTCTGAGAAATCCCAGGCAGTGTCTGGGAAATTGAGCCTGTCCGATCTGGCGCACGCCTTCACGCTGCCGTGGTCGGCCTACGTGCGGCTGCTGTCAGTCAAGGACGACCATGCCCGCCAGTTCTATGAAGCCGAAGCCCTGCGCGGTGGCTGGAGCGTGCGCCAGCTCGACCGGCAGATCGGCAGCCAGTTCTACGAACGCACGGCGCTGTCGAAGAACAAGACGGCGATGCTGGTCAAAGGCGCCGTGCCGAAGCCGGAAGATGCCGTCACGCCCGACGACGCGATCAAAGACCCGTATGTGCTGGAATTTCTGGACCTCAAGGACGAGTATTCGGAGTCCGATCTTGAACAGGCCCTGATCCATCGGCTGCAAGACTTCCTGCTCGAACTCGGTGAGGGCTTCACATTTGTTGGACGACAGCGGCGGTTGCGCATCGACCAGACCTGGTATCGGGTCGATCTGCTGTTCTTCCATCGGCGGCTGCGCTGCCTCGTCATCATTGACTTGAAGCTCGGTGCCCTGACGCATGCCGATGTGGGCCAGATGCACTTGTACTGCAACTATGCGAAGGAGCACTGGACGTTTCACGACGAGAACCCGCCCGTGGGTCTGATCCTGTGCGCGGACAAGGGTCACGCTTTGGCGCGGTATGCGTTGGAAGGTTTGCCCAGCAAGGTCATGGCAGCAAACTATCGAACCGTGTTGCCGGATGCCGAACTGCTGCAAAAGGAATTGGAGAACACGCGGCGTCTGCTGGAATCTCACGCAACGATTCGTCCCAAGACTCGCAAGCGATAACGGTGCGTCCCGGCGTCCCGGCGTCCCGGCGTCCCGGCGTGCCGCCGTCGCGCTGCGCATCGAGCCTCGCTGCGCGAGTCTCGCCTCATTCGGGCTTTCATCGTTCCCTCGCTCTGCTCGGCTGACGCCTCCGGTCCTTGAGGGCCTGCGCGCTCCGCTTGCCCATCCGTGCCTTCGTTGGAGGTGGGGTGGGCGGTCTTGCTGTTCCCTATCACCGTACCACGGCGTTCTCGCCGTCAAGGGCTGCGCGTGCCTTGCACGCTTGCGGCCGTGGCCGTCCATGACCCTGTGACAGCTTGCGCTGCGCCGTGCTGGCGCCGGTTCCGGGCAATTCCGCCCGAGCAACCGGAGCACGATCATGTCGCAACTCTCTCTCGCTTTCGATTCCTCGCTGCTGGTGCGTGACAGCCAGGGGCGCTACATGCTGGCCACCGCCGATCAGATCCTGGAGGCGGCCCGCCAGGTCATCGACCAGAAGATCCCGCGCGGTGCGCTGTTCACATCGCCGACGCTGGTCAAGGACTACCTGCGCACCAAGCTGGCCGGCTTCGAGTATGAAGTCTTCGCGGCACTGTTCCTCGACAGCCAGCATCGGCTGATCGAGTACGCCGAGCTGTTCCGTGGCACCATCGACTCGGCGGCGGTGTACCCGCGCGAAGTCGTGAAGACGGCACTGCGGTTCAACGCAGCGGCAGTGATCTTCTCGCACAACCATCCGAGCGGGAACCCCGAGCCAAGCCAGGCCGACAGACAGATAACCCAGCGGCTCAAGGAGGCGCTGGCATTGGTGGACGTGCGCACACTGGATCACATCGTCGTCGGTGGCGAGTCCACAGAGTCCTTCGCCGAACGGGGGCTGTTGTGATCCCGGGGGTTTCGGCCCCCTTTTTGCTGCGCCTTATGTCGAACTCTCCGGCCCCATGAGCCTTCGCGCCTGCGGCGCTGCGCGCTTCGCTTGCACGGGGTCTGCGCCATCTACGGCCGTTGCCAGAACTTCTATCTTCCCTCGCTCATCATCTGATCCGCGACTGTAGTCCGCATCGGCGCGCCTTGACGCTTCGGTGCGTTTTGGTGCATTTCGGTGTAAGCTGGTGATCGAGTTTCATATTGGTTGGTCCGACGCTTATGCCTCAATCGCAACCGCTCAAGCGCTTCACAGTCTCCCTTGATGCTGAGGACTACGAGGCTTTGCGCAAGCTGGCTGAAGCGCAACGTCCGCCGTTGCCGCTCCAGTACGTTGTGCGCTTGGCCATCCGGCGCTTTCTGGATCAGCCTGAAGGTACGGTTCTTCGGCCCATTGAGGACGATACACGGTGAAGCGAACAATGAGATTGGCTATGCCATAAAGGACGCAATGCAGCGAGGGGAGTATGACGGTCCTACAAGAAATACTTGAATGGTCTCAAGGCCGTCCAGCGTGGCAACGCGACGCGCTGCGTCGGCTCGTACTCAATGGAGAACTCTTCGACGATGACATCCGCGCACTTACCGAGGTTTGCAAGAGTGCGCATGGCCTCGCTGAGGAGCAGGAAATCGCGCACTTCGCCAAGGAGCATGTGTCCGACACAACAGCGGGTGCTGCCCCTGTTTCTCTGGTATCAATCTTCCATCATCGCGGTGTGAATGCGCTGGCCGAGGACCAGACACTCAAGTTCGCACCCGGTCTCACCGTGGTTTATGGTGATAACGGCGCAGGCAAGACGGGCTATATCCGAATCCTCAAGGGTGCCTGCCGGGCGCGGGGGCAAGAGAAAATCCTGGGCAATGTTGTCTCCGGCACAGCACCGCTCGCGCCGGTGGTTGCGATCAAGTACAAGATCGGAGCTGAGCCTGAACCACGGGAATGGACCGGAACCGGTGAGGATGAGTTCGTTTCGCGTGTGAGCGTATTCGATACACAGTGCGCTTCCGTCTACCTGACCGAAAAAACCGATGTTGCCTTCCGGCCCTTCGGCTTGGACCTGTTCGACAAGCTCGTGAAGGCGTGTAAGGCCGTTCGCGCAGAACTCGAAAGCGAACAGCGCGCTCTTGCGTCAAACGCTCTCACCGCTGTTCAGGCACAGGTCCCCGAAGGTACAGCAATTGCGAAGTTTCTAACGAACATTAGCTCCCTTACCAAGCTGGACGCCGTAGAGGCACTCGCGCGTCTCTCCCCGGAGGACGAGGCTCGGCTTGCGCTTCTGGAGAAGTCGCTGCTCGACTTGCAGGCCAATGATCCCGAAAAGCTGATCCGGCAACTCACCCTGCGCGCGGGTCGGGTTCAGACACTGGCCCGGCACCTCAAGGAGGTGGAAGCGGCGCTTTCGGTGGAGGCCGTGGCTGCCGTGTTCGATGCACGGACAGAAGGCCGCCGCAAGAGCGAGGAAGCAAAACGGCTGCGGGAGGCAACATTTCCCGAAGGGGTGCTGCCTGGAACCGGCACCGATCCCTGGATCGCGCTTTGGGAAGCGGCGCGTCAGTTCTCGCAGGAGTTAGCCTATCCAGACAAGGCATATCCGGTCGTAAAAGACGGCGCTCATTGCGTCCTGTGCCAACAGGATCTCGATCACGCAGCATCCCATAGGCTCAGCCAATTTGAAGCGTTCGTGGCTTCGACAACGGAACGTGAACTCCGGCAGATCAGGGAGAAGTTCGCACGTTTGCGAAAGGGCTTCACTGATCTCAGGACGACAACCGAAGCCGTTGACGAAGCGCTCAAGGAAATCCGCATCGAGCATGAGGCCGTTGCGGACGCAATAGCCGCAGCGCTTTCAGCCAACGAGAACCGCCGTAGGACTGTCACCGCAGCCATCGCCGAAGACAAGGACCTGGCCCCCGAGTGTCCCGCCCTCGTGTCGGCCTCTCGTGACGCCGAGGCGCTGGCCGGGGAAATCGAGGCCCGGATCAAGACGCTGCGCACCAGCGCTACCGATGAAACCCGCAAGCGCATGACCACCGAAGTACAGGAGTTGCGTGCCCGTAAAATTCTGGCAGCACATCAACAGACTGTTCTTGATGATATCGAGCGTCGGAAGAAGTACGCCGCTTATGGGCTGTGCATTGACGAAACCAAGACACAGGTGATTACGCAGAAGAGCACTGCTGTTACGAAGGCTGTCGTATCGCAGAAGCTCAAGCAGAGTTTTAAAGATGAACTGGTCAATCTGTCTTTCGGTCACGTCGAGGTCGAGTTAAAGGAACTTGGCGGTGCGGACGGCGTTTTCTACCACAAGCTTGCTCTTACGCGCGCACCTGGCGTTGACTTGCCAAAAGTTGTGAGCGAGGGCGAGCAGCGCTGCCTATCCATCGCCGCATTCTTTGCGGAACTCAGCACTGCTGATGACCTCTCTGGCATCGTGTTCGATGATCCTGTGTCCTCGCTTGATTACCAATGGCGTCAGGGTGTGGCTCGGCGCTTGGTGTTGGAGGCCAACACCCGGCAGGTTATCGTTTTCACCCACGATGTCGTCTTCCTGCTGCTCCTAAAGCAATTCGCGGAAGAGCTGGGCGTCGATCAGTTTGACCAACACGTCCGGTTCCTTTCCAAGGGTGCAGGCGTGTGTGCGGAAGAGCTTCCGTGGGTTGCGCTGCCGGTCAAGAAAAAGATCGGCTACCTGATAAGCGGCTGGCAAGCCGCCGACAAGCTTTCTCGTGACGGTCATCAGGACGCCTACGAGAAAGACGCCAAGTATCTTTAC
>JACESY010000003.1 GCA_013911595.1 Azoarcus sp. | reverse complement strand
CTGCACTACCAGCCGCAGGTCGACAGCCGCACGCGCAGGCTGATCGGCGCCGAGGCACTGTTGCGCTGGCGTGGTCCGGACGGCGAGCTGGTGCCGCCGTCACGCTTCATTCCGGTTGCGGAGGACGCCGGCCTGATTCTAGCCATTGGTGCCTGGGTTCTGGAACAGGCCTGCCGGCAGAATCGCGCCTGGCAGAACGAGGGACTGCCTGCGGTGCCGGTGGCGGTGAACATCTCGGCCCAGCAGTTTCGCCAGCCGCGCTTCGTCAATACCATTCGCGCCGTTCTGGATGCCACGGGTCTGGCGCCCGAGTGTCTGGAGTTGGAACTGACCGAGAGCGTCATGCTCGACCCGGGCGAGCGCAACGTTGCGGTGTTGAGCGAAATCCGCGCGATGGGCGTGCGCGTGGCGATCGACGATTTCGGGACGGGCTATTCGTCGCTGTCCTATCTCAAGCGGCTACCCATCGACGCGCTAAAGATCGATCAGGGTTTCGTGCGTGACGTGGTGGTCGATGCCGATGATGCCGCCATTGTCGATGCCATCATCGGGCTGGCGCACACGATGCGCTTGCGCGTCATTGCCGAGGGTGTGGAGACCGAGGCGCAACTGGCCTTCCTGCAGCATTCGGGCTGCAGCGAGATGCAGGGCTTCCTGTTTGCGCGTCCGATGCCCGCAGCCGAGTTCGCCACCTGGTGGCGCGAGCACTTCGAATATTCGTGACGCGACCTCAGCCGCGGATCGGCTCCGATGTCGGCGCGAGCGTGCAGCGATGAAAGCCGAAACGGCCGATTCGCCGATCATCGAAATAGTGACGCAGCGCCAGCGAGATGGTGCGAAAGGCAAGCGCGTCCCAGGGAACCTCGTGCTCGTCGAACAGGGCGACTTCCAGCGATTCGTCGCCAGCCGCGAACTCGGTGCCGATCAGCCGGGCGCGGTACATCAGATTCACCTGGTTGATGTGCGGCACGTCGATCAGCGTGAACAGCTCGCCGACCTCGATGCGCGCACAGGCTTCCTCGAGGGTTTCGCGTGCCGCGCCCTCGGACGTGCTCTCGCCGTTTTCCATGAAGCCGGCAGGCAGGGTCCAGAAGCCGAGACGCGGTTCGATCGCACGCCGGCACAGCAGGATGCGCCCCTGATGCTCGACGATCGCGCCGACGACGAGCTTGGGATTGACGTAATGGACGGTGTCGCATTTCGAACAGACATGGCGCGGTAGCGTGTCGCCGGCAGGAATACGCCAGTCCACCGGATGGGCGCAGTGAGAACAGAACTTCATGGGTCGGGCGTCAAGCGATGGATCATCGGACGATTCTATCTTGACCGGGTGATTTGCGCGCGACGCGCATCCGCGAGGATAATCAAAACGCGCCGGCATCGGCGTGCTGCAATAGGGCGCGCCCAGGGCCGCGCAGGCATCTTATGGAATCGATCGGAAAAATGATTGCGGCAGGGCGCGGGCAGAGCGCATTCGAGTTGCTCCATGCCTCCGGGCGTCTGCCGTCCCCGAAAGGCGTCGCGACCCGCGTCATCCGTCTGACCAAGCAGGATGAGGTCTCGCTGGCGGAACTTGCGCGCGTCATCGGCGGTGATCCGGCCTTCGTCGGTCGCGTCATCAAGGCCGCCAACGGACTCATCTCCCGCGGACGCCGGCCCGTGGTGTCGGTGTCCGAAGCGTTGATGGTGCTCGGCATTCCAGCCATCCGAGCACTCGCCACCGGCTTTTCGCTGCTGTCCGAGCATCGTAAGGGCGGCTGCCGCGCCTTCGACTACGAAAGCTACTGGTCGCATTCGCTCGCGCTCGCGCTCGGCATGCAGGCGGCGGTGGTGCACTGCGGGGCTGCGGCGAGTGACGAGGCTTTCAGCTTCGGCCTGCTGTTGCGGGTCGGTGAATTGGCGCTGGCCACGGCCTACCCCGAGGATTATGCCGAAGTGCTCGAGCGAGTCGAAGGCGGTGGCGCGGCGCTGCTTGAGCCCGAGCGCAAGGCCTTTGCGATCCATCATGCCGATCTCGGGGCAGAAATGCTTGAGCACTGGGGCGTGCCCAGGTTCTTCACGCAGATCGCGCGACACTACGACGACGTCGATCGTCCGCTGTTCGATCCGGGCGGTCGCCAGGAGCGCCTCTTCGACGCGATGACGATGGCCCGCACGTTCGCCGACTTCTGCCTTACGCCGGAAGGCGAGCGCATGGCCCGACTCGAACACCTGGTCGAGCGTGGCGGTACCTTGGGCGTCGAGCGTGACGACATGGTCGCCGAAGCGGCACGCATGTTCGCGCTGTGGGTCGAATGGATCGCGCTGCTCAAACTCGAGCCGCGTGCCTCGCGCAGTTTTCCCGACGTCGACGTGCCCACCGAGGCCACCTGCGAGCCCCCCGGCGCGGTCGAAGGGGTGCGGCTCAAGTCCGAGCGCGAGCGCGAGCGCCTGGTCGTGGCGCGTTCGCCCGACAAGCCGGTGGTGCTGATCGTCGAGGCCGACGGGCCGGGTCGCCGCCGCGTGGCGCGTCTGCTCGCCGGCGAGGACTGCTCCATCGTCGAAACCGGCGATGTGCGCGGTGTGCTCGACTTCGCGCTGGAACTGCAGCCGCACATGATGATTCTGGGCTGCGACGATGCCGGCGAAGAAGTGCTCGAGATGGTCCAGACGCTGCGCCGAACCAGCATCGGTCGCATCATGCACACGCTGCTGCGTGTGCGCGACGCCGATGACGACACGCTGATCGCGCTGCTCGAGGCCGGCGGCGACGATGCCGTGTCGATGTCCTGCGCCGATCGCCTGCTGCTTGCTCGCCTGCGTGCCGGTCTGCGCGAGGTCAGGCTGCAACGCGAACTCGAGCATGATCGACAGGAACTGCAGGGTTTCGCGGCCCAGCTCGCGATCACCAACCGGCGTCTGCACGACATGGCGCTGACCGACCCGCTCACCGGCTTGCGCAACCGGCGCTACGCGATGGACCGCATGGAACAGGAGTGGGGCGGGTCCGAGCGTAGCGGGCGACCGCTCGCATGCATGGTGATCGACCTTGATTCGCTCAAGGAAATAAACGACTCGCTTGGTCACGAGGCCGGCGACTCGGCGCTGAGCCGGGTCGCGCAGGCACTCAAGAAATCGCTGCGCATGCAGGACGTCCTGTGTCGCATTGGCGGTGACGAATTCCTCGTGATCTGCCCGGGCGGCACGCTTGCGACGACGCTGGCCTGCGCCGAGCGCGCGCGCCAGGCGGTGGGCGAAGCGATGCTTGAATTCGGCGGCGAGCGGGTAGCACTCGGGGTGAGCATTGGCGTGGCCGAGCGCTGGCCGGAGATGACCGACGCGAGTGAGCTGATCAAGCTTGCCGATCGCGGCGCGTATCTGGCCAAGCAGGGCGGGCGCAATGCAGTGCAGTCGGTGCAGAAGTCCGGCTAGCTCCGGTTTGTCGTGTTGGCGATGTGGTTTTTTTGCCAAGCCTGTGTAAGCTGGTTTGTAATTCGTAACAAACTACTTTAAGTTCGGGGCGTATCCGTCTGATCGCGGTCGAAGGATGAAGCGAAGCGATTTTCAGGAAGAGATTCGGGAGTTGAACATCGCCTATCTGATGCTGGCGCAGAAAATGCTGCGCGAGGATCGCGATACGGCAATGTACCGACTCGGCGTGAGCGACGAAGTGGCCGATCTGATCGCCGGGCTTTCGAGTGCCCGTCTGGTTCGCATGGCGACTGGCCAGATGTTGCTGCCGGTGTTCCGCTTCGATGATGCCAAGCTGGCGGGCCTGCTGGCCGGCGAGGGGCGCGATTCGGCCAGCTCCAGCATCCATGCCGCGATCGTTGCGGCCGGCCGTCTGGCCGACGAGAACAACTGAGGAAGTCACAATGAAGAACAAGAGCGTGATTGCCGAGGCCGACGACGTTCGTCGCGCCATCGAGATGGTCAGCCTCGGAGCGCGCATGCAGATGCTCGAGGCCGAGACCCAGCTCAGCCGCGAACGCCTGCTGCGCATCTACAAGGAGGTGCGTGGTGTCTCGCCCCCGAAGGGCATGCTGCCGTTTTCGACCGACTGGTTCATGGCCTGGCAGCCCAATGTGCACGGTTCGTTGTTCATGGGTTTTCATCGCTATTTCGCCGGGCGTGGCGGATTGTCTTCGCTGGAGACGGTGCTCAAGGCCTATCACCTCTATCTGGACCACATCGACGCGGCAAGCCTCGAGCCGGTGCTGAGCATCACCCGTGCCTGGACCCTGGTGCGCTTCTTCGATGCCGACATGCTGCAACTTGCGCCCTGCGGCAGTTGCGACGGGCGCTACGTCGCCCATGCTTACGACCCGGTGCACGATTACACCTGCGGCTTGTGCAACATGCCCTCGCGTGCCGGCAAGGGACGTGGTCGCGGCAAGGTCAGCCCGAACGCACGTGCCGTGCGCGAGCGTGTCGCGAGCATGGATTGAAGTCGCGCACTGCGTCGACGCAACCAGACCGCCCGCGGGGCGGTTTTTTTTGCGTCAAGTTTTGGCTCGATCCACCGTTACTTTAAGATACGCATTCCCTGACCGATCCCGGATCGACGCGCTCGAGGTACGCTGGTGCTGCTAATCGTCGGATACATAATCGTCCTGCTCGCGTCGATCGGCACCTACGCGATGCACGGCAGCCTGATGGCCCTGTGGGTGCCGCTGGAATACGTCGCGATCTTCGGCCTGATGGTCGGCTCGTTCGTCGGCGGCAATTCGCCGCGCGCGATGAAGGCGACCCTGGGTGCGCTGCCCAGCGTGCTCAAGGGCGAGCGCTACAACAAGGCGCTCTACATGAACCTGCTCGCCCTGATGTACGAGGTGTTGTCCAAGGTTCGCAAGGAAGGCCTGATGGCGGTCGAGGCCGATGTGGAGAACCCCGAGTCGAGTGCGCTTTTCGGCAAGTATCCGGATGTGATGGCCGATCATCATGCGGTCGAGTTCCTGACGGACTACCTGCGCATGATGGTGGGCGGCAACCTCAATGCCTTCGAGATCGAGGCGCTGATGGACGCCGAGATCGAAACCCACCACCACGAGGCCAAGGCGCCGGCCGACATCGTCGCCAAGATCGGCGACGGGTTGCCGGCCTTCGGTATCGTCGTGGCGGTGATGGGGGTGGTCAACGTCATGGGCTCGGTCGGCGAGCCGCCTGCGGTGCTTGGCAAGATGCTCGGTGGCGCACTGGTCGGCACCTTCCTCGGCATCCTGCTCTCCTATGGTTTCGTGCAGCCCGTCGCGAGCCAGCTCGAACAGCGCGCCGAGGCCGGCTCCAAGACATTTCAGTGCATCAAGGTGGTGTTGCTGGCGAGCATGAACGGCTACGCGCCACAGGTCGCAGTCGAGTTCGGTCGCAAGGTGCTGCATTCGGCCGACCGGCCCGGCTTCCTCGAGCTCGAGGAGGACATCAAGAACCGGAAGAAGTCGGGATGACGGGCCGTGCGCCCGTCGTGCCGAGTGAGCCATGAGCGACGAGAACCAGCAGCCCATCGTCATTCGCAGGGTCAACAAGGGTCATGCGGCTCACCACGGCGGCGCGTGGAAAATCGCCTATGCGGACTTCGTGACCGCGATGATGGCCTTCTTCCTGATGTTGTGGCTGCTGGGTTCGACCTCGGACGGTGATCTCAAGGGTATCGCCGAGTTCTTCCAGAGCCCGCTGCGCGTGGCGCAGCAGGGTGGCAACAGTTCGGGCGACCGTTCCAGCATCATCCCCGGTGGCGGCGAAGACCTGTCGCGTTCGGTCGGTCAGGTCAAGCGTGGCGACGTCGAGGCGCAGCGGCGCATGATCAACCTCGACGCGGCGCGCTCGCGCTCGAGCATATCTGACGAGACCGAGGGGCAGGAGACGCGCGAGCGTGCCCGACTGATCGAGATGAAGGGGCGGCTCGAGGCGCTCATCGAGGCCACGCCGAACCTGCGTGCGTTCAAGAACCAGATCCTCATCGATATCACGTCCGAGGGCCTGCGCATCCAGCTCGTCGATGAGCAGAACCGGCCCATGTTCGACTTGTCCAGTGCCGAACTGCGCTCGCACACGCGCGAGCTGTTGCGCGCGATCGGACGTGCGCTCAACGATCTGCCCAACCGGCTGAGCCTGTCAGGCCACACCGACGCCAAGCCCTTCCCGGACGGCGAGCGCGCTTTCTCGAACTGGGAGCTGTCGGCCAACCGCGCCAACGCTTCGCGTCGCGAACTGATCGCCGGTGGCCTGGATCCGTCCAAGATTGCGCGGGTGGTCGGGCATTCCGACACGATTCCGTTCAATCCGGAGGATGCTTTCGACCCGTCGAACCGTCGCATCAGTATCATCGTCATGAACAAGCGCACCGAAGAGGCCGTGCTCGGCGAGAGTCCGACCCTCGATGTCGAAGCCGACGCAGGGCCGACACAGCCAGAAGCGCTGCTAGAGCAGATCGGGAACCAAGTTGAATAGCACCGCCACGCTTTGTTGCGGGGTCGAGGATGCTTCGAGGAAGGGCGAGGAATGAGCATTCACGACCGTAAGCCGGCGTCACTGTCGTCTGCGCGTGCGGCGCCGACGGCGCCGTCGCCCACCTCTGGGCGCGAATTCTCGTTCTCCGTCGACGACTTCGAGCGCATTCGCAAGCTGATTCATGACCACGTCGGGATCGCGCTCACTCCGGCCAAGCAGGACATGGTCTATAGCCGGCTCACGCGACGTCTGCGAATCTGTGGCGAGACCACCTTCGCCGGTTATCTGGCGCGGCTCGAGCGAGATCGAGTCGAGTGGGAAGCCTTCGTCAATTCACTGACGACGAATCTGACTTCGTTTTTCCGCGAAGCCCACCACTTCGACCTTCTTGCCGAGCAGTTGCGCAAGATCGGCGCGGGCCGCCGCATCCAGATATGGTGCTGTGCCGCCTCGACCGGGGAGGAGCCATACTCGATCGCGATCGCCGCCTGTGAGGCCTTTCGTTCGCTGGCGCCGCCGGTGGCCATCATCGCCAGCGACGTCAACACCGAGGTGCTCGGCGTGGCGCGGCGCGGCCACTACGAAGCGGACCGCGTCGCGCGCATGTCGCCGACCCGCCTGCAGCAGTACTTCCAGCAGGAAGCCGGTGGAGCCTGGCGTATTCGGCCCGAACTGCAACGGCTGGTGAGCTTTCGCACGGTCAACCTGCTCGACCCGCACTGGGGATTGCGCGGACCACTCGATGCCATCTTCTGCCGCAATGTGATGATCTATTTTGACAAGCCTACGCAGTACGCAATCCTGAAACGTTTTGCGCCGCTGCTCGCGTCCGACGGTGCGTTGTACGCAGGGCATTCGGAAAGCTTCCAGCATGCCTCGGATCTGTTCCGCCTGGTCGGGCGGACCGTGTATCGACCGGTGGGCTGAGACCATGCAGGGGGATGTACCCGGCGCCAAGCGCGGCCACGCCCGAACCCATCTGTGCATCGGCGCGTCCACCGGCGGTACCGAGGCGGTCAAGGTGGTGCTGCAGGCCCTGCCACCCGCGGCCCCGCCGGTGCTCATCGTGCAACACATGCCGGAACTGTTCACCGTCACCTTCGCCAAGCGTCTCGACAGCATCTGCGCGATTCGCGTCAAGGAAGCCGAAGACGGCGAGCGCCTGTGCCGGGGCACGGCCTATATCGCGCCCGGGCATTCGCATCTGTCCCTGCGTGCTGCGGGCAAGGAACTGGTGTGTTCGCTGAGTCGTGCGGATCCGGTAAATCGGCACCGACCGTCGGTCGACGTGCTGTTCCGATCGGCGGCAGAGCGACTGGGGCCGGCGGCCGTGGGCGTGCTGCTCACCGGCATGGGCAAGGACGGTGCCGATGGCTTGCTCGCGATGCGTCGTGCCGGCGCATGGACAATCGCGCAGGACGAGGGCTCTTGCGTGGTCTATGGCATGCCGCGCGAGGCGGTGCTGATCGGCGCGGCGATCGAGGTCTTGCCGCTCGACGAGATCGCCGCGCATGCGTTGCGCCAGTTCGGTTTGCCCGGCGCGACACAATCGGCTAAAGAATTCGGTAACACCAACCGTTAGAGGGACTGACACGGCGGTTCGACCGTCCGCCCGGGCCACCGCCGGCCCGGATGCGGAGAGGACGGACCCGACCGCGCAGCGCGGAGAGAGCAATGTCCAATCTGTTCAGCAACATCGAGGCGCGTACGCGCCTAGCCGGCACCAACAAGCTCGAGATCCTGCTCTTTACGCTGGGTCACGACGCGCATACCGGGCGCAAGGAAACCTTCGGCATTAACGTGTTCAAGGTGCGCGAGGTCATGCGCACGCCCGAAATCACGGCCGCGCCCGAGATGCCCGATTGCGTCGAGGGCATGGTCAGCCTGCGCGGCACGCTGGTGCCGGTGGTCGACCTCGCAAAGTATGTCGGCATCGATCCGACGACGCCGCGCGGCATCATGATCGTGACCGAATACAACGGGCATACGCAGGGCTTCCTGGTCGAGGCGGTAGACACCATCCTGCGCCTGGACTGGGCGCAGATGCGCGTGCCGCCGGAGATGCTCACCGCCAAGATGGGCGGGCTGGTCACGGCGATCACCGAGCTGCCCGACGCGCGCCTGGTGATGATGCTCGACGTCGAAAAGGTCCTGTCCGAGACCGCCCAGTACGATGAGACGATGGCCTTCAACAACATCGAACCGCTAGAGGACGAGCGCGTCGTCGTGTTCGCCGACGATTCGGCGGTTGCGCGCGGCCAGATCGAGCGCACCCTCAAGGCGCTCGAACTGCGCTATGTCGGCGCGATCAACGGCCGTCGCGCGCTCGACGAGTTGCATCGCATTGCCGGCCACGCGCAAGCGGCCGGCAAGAGCGTGCGCGAGATGGTCAGCGTGATCCTGACCGACGTCGAGATGCCCGAGATGGATGGCTACATCCTGACCAAGACGATCAAGTCCGACAGCCGCTTCGCCGGCATTCCGATCGTGATGCATTCGTCGCTCTCGGGCATGTCCAACCAGACCCTGGGCAAGTCCGTCGGTGTGGACGAGTACGTGTCCAAGTTCGAGCCGCAGCGTCTGGCCTCGACGCTGCGCCGCATGATCTCCGAGAGTCGCCTCGTGCGTCAGGAATCCAAGTGAGGAAGCGTCATGTCTGAAGCCAATTCCACGCACAGCGGACTGTTCGACAGCGTCGACGCGCGCACCAGCCTGGCCGGCTCGAACCGCATGGAGATCCTGCTGTTTACGCTCGGCACCGGGGAGACCTTCGGCATCAACGTGTTCAAGGTGCGCGAGGTCTCGGCCACGCCGTTCATCACGCCCTCGCCGAACATGCCGGCAGGCGTCGAGGGGCTGATCTCGCTGCGCGGCAACGTCATCCCGGTACTGTCGCTTGCCAAGATCATGGGGCTGGCGCACGTCGACGCCGAGTTGGGTGGCTCGATGATGGTCACCGAATACAGCAAGCGCACGCTGGGCTTTCTGGTGCATGACGTCGATCGCATCGTGCGTGTCGAATGGGACCGCGTGCGTGCACCCGATAACGTCTCCAGTCACGGCAACAACTACATCACCGCGATCACCGAACTCGAGGACGGCACGCTGGTATCCATCGTCGACGTCGAGACCGTGCTCGCCGCGACCTTCGGCGAAGCCGTCGTCGGGGCCATCCATCCGATTCACGGCGGGCACGAGCGCAATGTGTTCTTCGTCGATGATTCGACCGTGGCGCGGCGCAAGATCAACGAAGTCCTCGACAAGCTCGGGGTCAAGCACAAGCACGCGGTCAACGGTTTGGAGGCCTGGAACCGGCTCGACAACATGGCGACACATGCCGAGCAGATCGGCCGCCACGTTAGCGAAGAGGTCGACGTCATCCTGGTGGACGCCGAGATGCCCGAGATGGATGGTTATGTGCTCACGCGCCGCATCAAGACCGATTCGCGCTTCGAGGGCATTCCGGTGGTGATGCACTCGTCGCTGTCCTCGCAGGCCAACCGGGCGATGGGCAAACAGGTCGGGGTGGATGTGTACGTGGCAAAATTCGACGCCGACGCTCTGGCCGAGACCCTGCGCCCCCTGCTGGCGCGCGGGCATTGACGGCGAGCCGGGCCGGCTGCGGAAACTACGGAGAAGCGAATGTCTGACCCCAAGATGAAATTTCTCGTCGTCGACGATTTCTCGACGATGCGGCGCATCGTGCGCAATCTGCTCAAGGAACTGGGCTACACCAACGTCGACGAGGCCGAAGACGGCGTGGTAGCGCTGCAAAAGCTCGATGGCGGTGGCTTCGATTTCGTCGTCACCGACTGGAACATGCCCAACATGGATGGCCTGACGCTGCTGCAGAGCATCCGCAAGGCACCGTCGCTCAAGCACCTGCCGGTGCTGATGGTCACGGCCGAGGCCAAGAAAGAAAACATCATCGCTGCCGCCCAAGCCGGTGCCAGCGGCTACATCGTCAAGCCGTTCACGGCGGCGACGATGGCCGAGAAGCTGCAGAAGATCTTCGATCGCATGGAACAGTGATTCACCGCACCGAGTTGGGTGGTCGAGCAAGGTAGGGGATGAGATGACCAAGAAACAGAAAATCGACGAGGCCGGCGACAACGACGATCTGCAGGAGCTGTTCGACAGCATCGCCGCAGACGCCGGGCGCGACCAGGCCACCGTAGCCCCGGCCGCCGCAGCACCCGCACCAGCTGCGGCAGCGGCCGGTGGCGACGATCCGGACCTGCAGGCGCTGTTCGACGAAGTCGCGTCCACCTACGAGCCGCAGGCTGCGTCCGTGGGCCAGGCCGCACCGGCGCAGGGTGCGGCGCACGAGGCCGAAGGCGACGAGGTGTTCAGCAAGATCGGCCACATGACGCGCCAGGTGCATGACACGCTGCGCGCGCTCGGGCTCGACAGCGAGTCCCTGTCAGACGCGGTGCAGGGCATTCCGGACGCGCGACAGCGACTGACCTACATCGCGCACATGACCGAACAGGCCGCCTCGCGCGTACTCAACGCCACCGATCAGGCCAAGCCGGTGCAGGACAAGCTGCAGAACGACGCCGAGATGCTGCAGGCGCGTTGGGACCGTTTGTTTGCCAACGAGCTGTCTGTTGAAGAGTTCAAACTGCTGGCGAGCGAGACGCGTGAGTTCATCGGTGACGTGCGCACCGGCAGCGAGGTGACCAACGCCCAGTTGATGGAAATCATGATGGCGCAGGATTTCCAGGACCTCACCGGTCAGGTCATCAAGAAGGTCGTCGACCTGGCCCAGGCACTGGAGTCCGAACTGCTGCAACTGCTGCTCGAGACCATGCCGGAAGACCGGCGTCCGGCCGCCAAGGGCGACGGGCTGATGAACGGTCCGGTGATGGACAGCAAGCGCAGCGACGTGGTCAATACCCAGGAGCAGGTCGATGACCTGCTCGACAGCCTCGGCTTCTGAGAAAGCGGCGGGGCGTGGTCCGGGCCGGGTGCGTCGGGCGCAAACACTGAAGCGAGACGATCATGAGTGATTTCGCGGGAATGGAAGAACTGCTGCAGGACTTCCTGGTCGAGGCCGGGGATCTGCTGGCGGGCGTCGACAATAAGCTCGTCGACCTCGAGCGCACACCCGACGACAAGGGTCTGCTCAACGACATCTTCCGGGGTTTTCATACCATCAAGGGCGGCGCAGGCTTCCTGAACGCGACCGAGCTGGTGGCCCTGTGTCACCTGACCGAGAACCTGTTCGACAAACTGCGCAACGGCGAGTTGGCCCTGACCTCCGAGATCATGGACGCGATCCTCGATGCGACCGCGACCATCCGCCAGATGTTTGGCGATCTTCAGCAGGGGGTCCAGCCTGGGGCTGCCGATCCGGCCTTGATGGAGCGCCTGTCGCTGGCGATCGAGGGCAAAGTCGAAGCGGTCGCTGCCGTGGCCCAGGCGGCGCCGGCATCCGGTTCTGCAGCCGGAAAAAAGGCTGCTGCCGAGCCTGCCGGCGCAGAACCTGACTGGGAGCTGCTGCATGCCGCGGCCACCGGTGGCGATGTCGCCGCGACACTGCCGGTCCAGTCGGACGAGGTCAAGCCCGAAGAAGAGATCATCAAGCAGGCGCTGGGCCGCCGCGCGACCGACCGTCCGGGCGGAGCCGGCCCGGTCGGCCGTCGCGAGACCGAGCGCCAGCGCGATACATCGATCCGCGTCGACACCGCGCGGCTCGATCAGGTGCTCAACCTGTCCGGCGAGATCGGCCTGACCAAGAACCGTCTGAACGCGCTGCGCAGCGACATCCTGTCGGGGCGCACCGACAACGAGACGCTGCACGCGCTCGATCTGGCGGTCAGCCAGCTCGATCTGCTCGTGTCCGACCTGCAGAACGCGGTCATGAAGACGCGCATGCAGCCGATCGGTCGCCTGTTCCAGAAGTATCCGCGCATCGCGCGCGATCTGGCGCGCAACCTCGGCAAGGACGTCGAGCTGGAGCTGGTCGGCGAGGAAACCGAGATCGACAAGACCATGATCGAGGATCTCGGCGACCCCATCATCCACCTCATCCGCAATGCCGTGGACCACGGTGTCGAAGACCCCGCCGAGCGACGCGCCAACGGCAAGCCGGTCAAGTCCGTGGTGCGGCTCGAGGCACGTCAGGAGGGTGACCACATCGTCATCATCGTCGCCGACGACGGGCGCGGCATGAGCGCCGAGCGTCTGCGCGCCAAGGCCCTCGAGAAGGGCTTGATCACCGACGAGGAAGCCAGCTCGCTCGACGAACGTCAGAGCTACAATCTGATCTTCCTGCCCGGCTTCTCGACCATGACGGAAATCTCCGACGTGTCGGGCCGTGGTGTCGGCATGGACGTGGTGCGCACCAACATCCAGAAGCTCAACGGCAACATCGAGATCACCTCGCAGGCGGCCAAGGGCACGAGCTTCGTGATCAGCCTGCCGCTCACGCTGGCGATTCTTCCGGTGCTCCTGGTGCGCCTGGGCGATCAGCCTTTTGCCGTGCCGCTGTCGATGGTGCGCGAGATCCTGCCGATTGCCGAGGACGACATCCGCGAGGTCGGCGGGCGCGCCACCATGGTCATCCGTGGCGAGGTCCTGCCGGTGCTGCCGCTGGTCGGGCTGCTCGGCTGGCCGTTGAAGAACCGCCCGCAGTACGGTGTGCTGATGCAGACCGCGGAGTTGTCCTTCATCCTCGCCGTGGATACCTTCGCCGGCCGCGAGGACGCGGTGATCAAGTCGCTCGACGATTTCCGCCCGAAGGGTGTGGCCGGTGTCACGACGCTGGCCAACGGCCAGATCGTGCTGATCCTCGACATGAAGGAACTGCTCAGCGGTGCGGGCGATCAGCGCGGCATCTCGCGCAAGCTGCTGATCTCGGCCAAGGCCGACAAGAACGCGCCCAAGCTCACCGCACTGGCCGCGAACGCGAACTGACGCACGGCACTGGCGCAACATGACGAAAGGGCCCCGCGGGGCCCTTTCTTTTTGACGGCCCGGCAAGGGCTTTGCGCTTTCCGGCGCAGCGGCTCAGGCGGTCAGCTCGAGCAGCTTCGCGAACGCGGTGTCGAACTGCTCCAGGCCCTCGCGCTGCAGGGTCTCCCCGGCTTCGGTCAGGTCGACTCCGAGCGCAGCCAGCGCTTCGAAGTGCGCGCTTGCGGCCTCGACGTCGCGATCGATGCTGCGCTCGACGTGCCCATGGTCGCGCAGCGCGGCGAGCGTGGCGTCGGGCAGCGTGTTGACCGTCTCCGGGCCGATCAGCGGCTCGACATAGAGCAGATCCTGATAGGCCGGGTTCTTTGTGCTGGTACTGGCCCACAGCATGTACTGCGGCCGCGCGCCGGCGGCCTTGGCGTCGGCGAAGGCCGCGCCGTGAAAGCGGTCCAGGTAGTGCTGGTAGGAGAGCTTGGCGAGCGAAACCGCAGTCATGCCACGCAGTGCCAGGGCGGAATCGCCGCCGATGGTCTCCAGGCGCTGGTCGATCAGCGTGTCGACGCGCGACAGGAACAGGCTGGCGACCGACATCACGCGGCGAACGTCGCCGCCGGCGGCGATCAGCGTGCGGATGCCGCGCGCGTAGGCCGCGCCGACCGCATCGACGTGCGCGAGCGAGAACATCAGTGTGACGTTGACGCTGATGCCGCGTGCCACCAGGCCCTCGATCGCGTCGAGTCCGGCGGCGGTGGCGGGCACCTTGATCAGCAGGTTGGGGCGGTCAACCGCCTGCGCCAGACGCTCGCCGGCCGCGATCGTGCCGGGCGCATCGTGCGCAAGCGCCGGCGAGACCTCCAGGCTGACGTAGCCGGCGTTGCCCTGAGCGCCATCCCACACCGGCATCAGCAGGTCGCAGGCGCGCTGCACGTCGGTGATCGCCAGTCGCTCGTAGCGTGCCTCGGCGTCAAGCGCCTCGCGGCGCAGTGCAGCCAGGTCGTCTTCGTAATAGCGACCGTCGGCGATCGCCTTGTGGAAGATGGCCGGATTGGTCGTGATGCCGGTGACGCCGTCATCGGCGATCATGCGCGCGAGATGGCCGTCGTTGAGCAGGGTGCGCGAGAGGTTGTCGAGCCACACCTGCTGGCCCTGTGCCTTTACCTGGAGAAGCGGATTCATGCGGCGCCCGATTTCGTCGGTTGTCTGGACCGAGCATTGTGCAACGAATCGATCGTCTTAGATAGGTGGCGGGGTCGGTGGCCGCAACGAACACGGACCTGATGCGCTGAACCCAGCCACAAAAAAAACGGCCCCGCAGGGCCGCTTGTCGCAAATCGCCGCGGCGATTAGCTGGCGTAGTTCTGCGCAGCGAAGTCCCAGTTGACCAGATGGTTCAGGAAGGCTGCGATGAAGTCCGGACGCTTGTTGCGGTAGTCGATGTAGTAGGCGTGTTCCCACACGTCGATACAGAGCAGCGGCTTGTCGGCGGTGGTCAGCGGCGTGCCGGCCGGGCCCATGTTGACGATGTCGACCGAACCGTCGGCCTTCTTGACCAGCCACGTCCAGCCCGAGCCGAAGTTGCCGGCGGCCGAGGCGGCGAAGGCCTTCTTGAAGTCCTCGAAGGAGCCCCACTTGTTCTTGATGGCGTCGCCCAGCGCGCCGGTCGGCTCGCCGCCACCGTTGGGCTTCATGCAATGCCAGAAGAAGGTGTGGTTCCAGATCTGGGCGGAATTGTTATAGACCCCGCCGGCCGGCGCCTTCTTGACGATGGCCTCGAGGTCGAGGTCCGCGTATTCCGTGCCGTCGACCAGCTTGTTCAGGTTGGTGACATAGGTCTGGTGATGCTTGCCGTAGTGGAACTCCATCGTCTCCTCGGAAATGTGCGGGGCGAGGGCGTTCTTGGCATAGGGAAGCGGCGGAAGCGTATGTTCCATGTGTTCTCTCCTGTTATCGAGTCATGGGTTCATGACGGGGAATCCCGACCATTCTAGTAGGGATAGCGGCTTTAGGACAATCCCGGGCCCGGCCCGGCCCGACTGGCGGTAACTTCGGCCTCCAGGCCGCCGGTGCCCAGTTCGACCGCGATTGCATCCCCTGCAGCGACAGACGCAGCATCACGAATGATGTTCCCGCGCGCATCGCGCACGATGCCGAAACCGCGTGACAGCGTGGCCTGCGGCGACAGCGAGGCGAGCAGCCCGGAGAGTGAATCAAGGCGTTCGCGGCGCCGGCGAGACCCTCGTGCGCCGGCGAGCGTCAGCCGCTCACCCAGACGTGCGCAGCGTGCGCTGTGTTCGTCTGTGCGTGGACGCGTCGCGCGCAATCGCAGCGCCAGCGTGTCTACGCGGGCGTGCTCGCGTTCCAGCCGGCGGGTCAGCGCGGCCGCCAACGCAGCGCCCAGTCGCGTCGCCACCTCTCCCGAGCGGGCCAGACGCTCGCGCGGATGCACCAGCCGCAGGGCCGCTCGGTCCACGCGCTGGGCGGCTGTTCCGATGTGGCGCAGCAGTTCGGCGGGCAGCTTGCGGGCGAGCCCGTCGAGTTGCGCGGCTGCCGCGTGATAGCCGGCGCTGACCAGTTCGGCTGCGGCCGTCGGTGTCGGCGCGCGCAGGTCGGCGGCGAAATCGGCGATCGTGACGTCGGTTTCGTGCCCGACGCCGCTGATGACCGGCACCGCGCATGCCCGGATGGCGCGTGCCAGGGACTCGTCGTTGAAGGCCCACAGGTCTTCCAGGCTGCCGCCCCCGCGTACTACCAACAGGGCTTCGATGCCGTCGCGCCGCGCACGGGCCGAGGCGGTGTTCACGGCAGTGGCGAGCTGTGCTCCCGCACTCTCGCCCTGGACGGGTGACGGGTAAAGGATGATGCCGATGCCCGGCGCGCGACGCGCAAGCGCGGCCAGCACGTCCTGCCAGGCCGCGGCCGCACGCGAGGTGACCACGCCGATGCGCCGCGGGTAGCGCGGCAGTGCGCGCCGGGTCGCCGCATCGAACAGGCCTTCGGCCTCGAGGCGCGCCTTGAGTCGCAGAAAGGCCTCGTACAGATCGCCGGTACCGGCGGCGCGCAGACCTTCAATGCCGAGCTGGAACTCGCCGCGCGGTTCATACAGCGTGATGCGCGCGCGCGCCTCGACCCGCATGCCGTCGGCTAGCCGGAAGGGCAGGGTCTGTGCGCGGCTGCGCCACATGGCGCAACGCACCTGGGCGCGCTCGTCCTTGAGCGTGAAATACAGATGGCCGGAAGCCGGGCGGGCGATGTTCGATACCTCGCCGGTGACGCGCAGCAGCGGGAAGCCGCCTTCGAGCCATTCGCGGGCGAGGCGATTGAGTTCTCCGACCGCAAGCGGACGGTCGGGCAGATCAGGGTGGGGCATGCGCGCGATTCTATCAGCGTCCCGAACGCGCGGGCGGCCGGACCTCAAGCCTTTCGATAAATTCCTTTCGGAACAATGAATTAATGATAAAGCATTGAAAATATTGGGAAAGCTTTTGTTGCATCATCTTGCGGCGATGTCGGCAAAGGCTTGATCGAAACGGGATTCCAGCGATCTCTCCCATCCTTTCCACAGGGTTTTCCACAGCTTTTGTGGATTGCCGCATCGAGCGCCGCCGCGATCTGCGGATATCACGGATTATGTGCCCGGAGGGCTGTGCTAGTTTAGCCGGGTGTCGTATCGTGGATACCCGGCCTTGGGTCGCCCGAGTACGATGCCGGAGTGCCGGGCCGGCTTTTCGTTGTCTCGTCGGCCGGGCTGTCGGTGACGCATAACAACCACGAAGACAGGAGACACCAAGATGACACTGACTCGCATCCTCGGCGCTTGCGCGCTAGCGCTGCTCGCGCCGCTTGCGGCCGCCCAGCAACAACTCTCGATCGCGACCGGCGGCACCGGCGGGACCTACTACCCGCTCGGTGGCGGCATCGCGGAACTGATCAACAAGTACATCGATGGCCACAAGGCAGTGGCTGAAGTCACCGGCGCGTCGGTCGAGAACATGGGACTGATCGCCCGCCGCGACTCCGACGTCGCGTTCGCGCTGGCGGACACGGTGTATCAGGCCTATGCCGGAACCGGCCGCTTCGATGGCCGCAAGCTGCCGGTGCATGCAATCGGTTCGGTGTATCCGAACGCGGTGCAGATCGTCACGATGGCCGATTCCGGCATCAAGTCCTTGCAGGATCTCAAGGGCAAGCGTGTCTCTGTCGGCGCGCCCGGCAGCGGTACCGAGGTCAATGCCAAGGCGCTGCTCGAAGCCAACGGCATCAGCTACGATGACATGACCACCCAGCGGCTGAACTTCAACGAAACGGCCGATGCGCTGCGTGACGGTCAGATCGATGTCGGCTTCTGGAGTGTCGGTCCTCCGACCAGCTCCATCCTCAACCTCGCGACCACGCACGAGATCGCGCTGATCTCGCTGACCGACGAGGAAGTGGCCAACGCGCGCAAGGCCGATCCGGTGTTCGCCGCCTACACGCTGCGCGCCGGTCTGTACGACAAGGTCGACCAGCCGGTGAAAACCATCGGCATCCCCAACGTGCTCGTCGTCAACGCCGAAATGTCGGATGAGCTGGCGCACGCGATCACCAAGGTCATCTTCGAGAAGACCGACGAGTTGATTGCCATCCACCCGGCTGCCAATGACACGACGGTGGAGTTCAGTCTGGGCTCCACGCCGATTCCGCTGCACCCCGGTGCCGCGCGTTTCTACACCGAAGCCGGACACACGATTCCGGACAACCTCAAGCCCTGAGGGTCAAGGCCCTGAGCATGCGCGGGCAGTCGTCGATGGCGTGGCGGCTGCCCTGCGTGCTGATCGCGCTCGCATGCGCCTCGCCGGCCTGTGCCGGAGGGGCCGCACTTGAGGTGAGGGGCGCCGACGGCACCCTCGCCGTTCATCGAAGCATCGACGAGGGCGCGCGCTGGTGTCTGTTGTGGAATCACTCGGTCGCCGGCTTCACGGTGCGCGACTGCTTCGTCTGGAGCGGCGGTCAACTCATGCTCGAGCACAGCCATCAACCCGACTTCGCCGCCGGACTCGGGCATATTCCGGGCCGCGGCGTGATGCGCTCGGATGCAGCAGGTGGGTATCGAATCGAACACATCGACCAGCCGATTGCCGACAATGCCTTGCGTATGCGGGTCGGATCGGTCGCGGTCGACCATCGCATCGAAATCGATGGCGCAGTGCACTCGCTGAGCCGACAACTGGCCGGACGCGCGGCAGTGATGCGCATCGTCGAGCAATGACGTGCAAGGGGACGGGGAATGATCGAACCGCGTGAGCCGGAGAAACCGGACTTCGGCATCGGACCGGCACAGCCGAGCACCGTAATCTGGATGATCACGGTGATCGCGGTGGCGCTCTCGCTGTTCCAGATGTACACCGCAGGCATCCAGTCCCTGGGGCTGTTCTACCAACGCAGCATCCATCTTGCCGGCATCATGATGCTGGCCTTCCTGATGTTTCCGGTGTTCGGTGCGCATAGCCGCCGCGGCGTGCTCGGTGGCGTAATCGACACGGTGTTCTTCGGCTGTGCGGTACTCACCGGCTTCTACCTGAGCTTCTATCTTGACGACATCATCAACCGCGCCGGTTTCTGGACGCGCACCGACATCGTCGTCGGCTGCATTGCGGTGGTCACGGTGCTCGAGGCCAGCCGTCGCGCCGTCGGCCTGGGCCTGACCATCATCGGCATCGTCGCCGTGCTCTACGCCTTCGCCGGCCCGCGCGGTGACCTGCCGTGGCTGGGCGAGTGGTTGCCGGGCATCCTCGCGCACCGCGGCTACAGCCTCGATCGCGTGATCGGCCAGCTTTACCTTGGCCAGGAGGGGCTGTTCGGCCTGCCGCTCGGGGTCGCGGCGACCTTCATTTTCGTGTTCGTGCTCTTCGGCGCCTTTCTGGAAGTGACCGGCGCCGGACGCTTCTTCATCGACCTGGCCTATGCCGCAACCGGGCGCCAGCGGGGCGGCCCGGCCAAGGCGGCGGTGATCGCCTCGGCCGGCATGGGTTCGATCTCGGGCAGTGCGATCGCCAACGTCGTGACCACCGGTGCGTTCACGATCCCGCTGATGAAGCGGCTGGGCTACAAGCCCGAGCAGGCCGGCGGGGTCGAGGCCGCGGCCAGCACGGGCGGGCAGATCATGCCGCCGCTGATGGGGGCGGGCGCCTTCCTGATCGCCGAATACACACGTGTGCCCTACATCGAGATCGTCAAGGTCAGCATCCTGCCGGCGATCATGTACTTCGCCACCGTCTATCTGTTCGTTCACATCATCGCGATCAAGCAGGGCATGAAGGGCATGCCCGCCTCGGAACTGCCGTCGATGCGCGAGGTGATGCGCACCGGCTGGCATTTCCTGGTGCCGCTGGCGGTGCTGGTGTGGCTGCTCGCGATGCATACCTCGCCGATGCGTGTGGGCTTCTTCGCGGTGATCTCGGTGGTGGCGGTGGCGGTGGCGCGGCACCTGTTCTGGATGTTCGTGTTTGCGCCGCGCCAGGGCGAGCCGGTCACCGGCGCAGCCCTGCGAGAGGCGGCCAGGCGAGGGCTGCACGGACTCATTCACGGGCTGTCGCTGGGCGCTCGAAATGCGGTGGCGGTGAGCATGGCCTGCGCGGTCGCCGGCATCATCGTCGGTGTCGTCGGTCTGACCGGGCTGGGGTTGAAGTTCTCGTCGATGATGATGGCGCTGTCCGGTGGCAACATCGTGCTCGCGTTGCTGCTGGTCATCATCGCCAGCCTGATTCTGGGGATGGGCTTGCCTGTCACCGCCGCCTACATCGTGCTGATCGTGCTGGTCGGGCCGGCACTCACGAGCGAGTTCGGCATTCCGCTGCTGATCGCGCACCTGGTGGTGTTCTGGTACTCGCAGGATTCAAACGTGACGCCGCCGGTGGCGCTGGCGGGTTTCGCAGGGGCGGCGATCGCCGGTGCAAAGCCAATGGCCACCAGCATGCAGGCGTGGAAGTTCGCCAAGGGCCTGTACCTGATCCCGTGCTTCATGGTGTTCAACCCGGAGATCATTCTGGGCGGACCGTGGGAGATCGTCGCGTGGAACGTCGTCATCGCCTTCGTCGCGCTGGCCGCCTTCGCGGCCGCGCTCGAGGGTTACCTGTTCGCGCCCATGGATGGGGTCTCGCGCGTGCTCATCGTGCCGGCGACGGTGGCAATCTTCTATCCGAATTTCACGGTCGAGGCCGTCGGGCTGACCGTGCTGATCGCGGTGCTCGGCTTCAACGCCTGGCAGGGGCGCCGGCAGGCAGCGACGGCCTGACCTTGCCGATGCCGGGCGCGGGCGCTAGAGTGGCCGCTTTCGTATACGGGGAGGGGGCGCGTGATCGCCATCATCGAGGCTTCGGGCTGGCCCATCTGGCCGCTGCTGTTCACGTCCATCATCGCCGTGGCGCTGATCATCGAACGCTCGATCAGCCTGCGTCGTTCGCGGGTCGTGCCCGACGGCCTGCTCGATCGGGTGCTCGATGACCTGGCGCGCAACGGCGCCAGCCCCGGCATGGCCGACCGCGTCGCCGCGCATTCGCCGCTGGGTCGCGTGCTGGCGGCGGGTCTGCGCAACGTCAGCGCCTCGCGCGAGATCATGAAAGAGGCCATCGAAGAGACCGGGCGCGCCGTCTCGCACGATCTCGGGCGCTACATGACGACCCTGGGCACGATCGCCGCGGTCAGCCCGCTGCTCGGACTGTTCGGCACCATCGTCGGCATGATCGACATCTTCGCCTCGCAGGGGGCGGGCGGCGCCAACCCGCAGCAACTGTCGCGCGGCATCTCGATCGCGCTCAACACCACGGGCTTTGGCCTGATCATCGCGATTCCCGCGACCATCTTCTGGCGTCATTTCCGCGCGCTGGTCGACACCTTCGTGCTCGACATGGAGCAGCAGGCGATCCGTCTGGTCGAGGTTGTGCACGGCGAGCGGGCGCGCTGAGCGGGGGCGGGATGAACTTCCAGCGCGGCGTACAGCACGAACAGCCCGAGGTCAGCCTGATCCCGCTGATCGACGTGGTGCTGGTGATCATCATCTTCCTGATGTTGACCACCACCTTCACCCGCATCTCCGGCCTGCAGATCAACCTGCCGACCGGCGACGGCAGCGTCGCCGAGCAGGCGCCGCAGGAGATCTCCGTAGCGGTGACTGCGTCCGGCGACGTGATCGTCGACGGGCGCGCGGTCGGCGCACGCGACATCGTCGCGATCGCGCGTGCGCTCGGTCAGGCGGTGCCGTCCGACGAGCCCGACCCTATCGTTGTGATCAGCGCCGACGCCCAGGCCAGTCACCAGAGTGTGGTGGACGTGATGCAGGCGGCGCAGCGCGCCGGACTGGCGCAGATCACCTTCTCGGTGCAGACGCCCGAGCAATGACGCGCCGCGTGCCCTGTGTCCCTTCGCGGCCCGCGGCCCGCCTCTGACGTGGGTATGCATCCCCCCGCATTCTGGCGCAGGCGTGGCGCGCTTGCGCTCACTCTGCTGCCGCTGGCGGGCCTCTTCGCCTCGCTCGCCGCGCTGCGCCGCACGGCCTACCGGCGGGGGTGGCTGCCGGCTGATGCGCCGGGCGTCCCGGTGATCGTGGTCGGCAACATCGCGGTCGGCGGCAGTGGCAAGACGCCGGTGGTGCAGTGGCTGATTGACGTTCTGCGCGTGGCCGGGTTTTCGCCGGGCATCGTCAGTCGCGGCCATGGCGGCAGCGAGCGCGGGCCCGCGCTGGTGCCGGCCGACGGCGACGCGGCGCGCTTCGGAGACGAGCCGGTGCTGCTCGCGCGCGTGAGTGCTGCGCCGCTGGTGATCGGGCGTGACCGCCCCGCGGCCGTGCGCAGGCTGCTCGAAGCGCATCCGCAGTGCGATGTGGTCGTCGCCGACGACGGCCTGCAACATTATCGGCTGGCGCGCCAGATCGAGATCGCGGTGGTCGACGAGTTTCAGCTCGGTAATCGTCTGCGCCTGCCTGCCGGACCGTTGCGCGAGGGTTTGTCGCGCCTGGCCGAGGCGGACCTGGTTTTCGCGCACGGGCCCTTGTCGGCGTCGGTACGCAGCGCCGCGGGCGAGGTGCCGGTGTTCGACATGAGGCTGCATGGCGACGAACTGGTCTCGATCGACGGCACGCGGCGCGTTGCGCTGACGCATTTCGCCGGCCGCCGCGTGCATGCGATTGCCGGCATCGGCCGTCCACAGCGCTTCTTCGACCAGCTTTCGTGCGCCGGTCTCGAGGTGGTGGGGCATGCCTTTCCGGACCATCACGCCTATCGGCCGGAAGACCTGGCGATGGCGTCGGACGAGCCGAAAATCCTGACCTCCAAGGATGCGGTAAAATGCGCCGCATTCGCGCCGCCGGGCACTTGGGTGTTGCCGGTGCGAGCGTGCATCGACGCGGCGGCGTCGCAACTCATCGTGGAGAAGCTGACGCATGGAATCCCGCCTGCTTGAAATCCTGGTGTGCCCGCTGTGCAAGGGGCCGCTGGACTATCTGCGCGACGAACAGGAGCTGGTCTGCAAGGGCGATCGCCTGGCCTTCCCGGTGCGCGACGGCATCCCCGTGATGCTTGAGGACGAGGCGCGCGTGATGAGCGCCGAGGAGGTCGAGGCGGTGCGGAAGCGTCGCGCATGACGGCGTTTCGCGTCGTCGTACCGGCGCGCTTCGCCTCCACGCGGCTGCCTGGCAAGCCGCTGGCCGACATCGCGGGCCGTCCGATGATCGTTCGCGTATGGGAGCGCGCGATTGCGTCTGGTGCCGGCGAGGTGTGGGTCGCGACCGATGACGAGCAGGTCGCCGGCGCCATCGTCGACGCTGGCGGTCGTGCATTGATGACGCGCGCCGATCACGCCAGCGGCACCGAGCGTCTGGCCGAGGTGGTCGAGACCCTGGGCTGGAGCGACGAGGCCATTGTCGTCAACGTCCAGGGCGACGAGCCGTTGATCGACCCGCAACTGATTTGTGCGGTGGCCGAAGCCCTGGCAGAGGATGCTCAGGCCGCGATGGCGACTCTGGCGCATGCCATCGACGACGCCGAAGCGCTGTTCAACCCCAACGTGGTCAAGGTGGTGTGCGACGCGCATGGGCATGCGCTGTACTTTTCGCGCGCACCGATCCCGTGGGCGCGCGATGCCTTCGCCGCAAAACGCGACGCGCTGCCGCTGGATCTTCCGGTACTGCGCCACGTGGGCATCTACGCCTATCGTGCGGGATTTCTGCGACATTATGCGCAGCTCGAACCCTCGCCCATCGAGGCCTGGGAAGCGCTCGAGCAGTTGCGCGTGCTGTGGCACGCCCACCGCATCGCGGTGCGCGTGGTCGACAAGGCGCCGGCGGCCGGGGTGGACACGCCCGAAGATCTCGAACGCGTGCGCAAGGCTTTCGCGCGCTGAAACATGCGCGCCGGCGGCATTCCGACCGGCGCACGACCAACGCGGGCCGCAGCGACGGCGCCGCGCAACAGGGAGGCTGTATGAGACTGATTCTTCTGGGACCGCCGGGCGCCGGCAAGGGTACGCAGGCGGGCTTCATCAAGGAGCGCTTCGGCATTCCGCAGATTGCCACCGGCGACATGCTGCGTGCAGCCGTGCGCGCCGGCACGCCGCTCGGCATCGAGGCCAAGAAGGTCATGGACTCGGGTGGCCTGGTGTCCGACGACATCATCATCGGCCTGGTCAAGGATCGTCTGGCGCAGCCCGACTGTGCAAACGGCTACATGTTCGACGGTTTTCCGCGCACCATCCCGCAGGCCGACGCGATGAAGGACGCGCGGGTCGCGCTCGACGCGGTGCTGGTCATCGAGGTGCCCGACGTGGAGATCATCGAGCGCATGAGCGGACGCCGTGTGCATCCGGCCTCGGGACGCGTGTATCACGTCACGCATGCGCCCCCCAGGGTCGAGGGCAAGGACGACGAGACCGGCGAGGATCTGGTGCAGCGCGACGACGACCGCGCCGAGACGGTGAAGAAGCGGCTCGAGGTCTATCACGCCCAGACCAAGCCGCTGGTCGAGTATTACACTCGCTGGGAGGCCTCTGGCGACGCCGCCGCGCCCAAGGTGCGCAAGATCTCCGGTCTCGGTGCCGTCGATGAAATCACCCGCCGCGCCTTCGACGCGTTGAAGTGACGCGTCGTCGTAGGGCGGATTAGCGCAGCGTAGTCCGCCGCATGTTTGGTCAATGCGGCGCGGCCTTCGCTTATCGACGCTCTGCGAGATCGGAAATGATGCGATTTCGTAGATCGGGATGATCCGCGTGCGAATTCCGACAGCAGTGGAAATTGCAGGCGTCGTTGTCGGATTTCGCTGCGCTCAACCCGACCTACTTTCCCGATGAAGAATCTTCTATACGCCCAGTCCGGCGGGGTCACCGCCGTCATCAACGCGACTGCCGCCGCCATCATTGAGGCCGCCCGCGCGAGCGGGCAGGTCGGTCATGTGCTGGCCGCTCGTCACGGCCTGGTCGGCGTGCTTGACGAGGCGCTGCTCGACACGTCGATACTGTCCGCCGATGATCTGCTGCGGCTCGCGCGCACGCCGGGCGGCGCCTTCGGCTCGTGCCGATTCGATCTGCCTGACCCCGAAGACGATGCCGCGCCCTACGATCGGCTGTTCGACGTGCTGGCCGCGCACGATGTCGGGTATCTGCTCTACAACGGTGGCAACGGCTCGATGTACACGGTTGCGCAGATCGCCGGGGAGGCCACTCGACGCGCTTATCCACTGGTGACGGTGGGCGTGCCCAAGACCGTCGACAACGACATCGAAGGTACGGACTGCTGCCCGGGTTTCGGCTCGGCCGCCAAGTACCTCGCGACCTCAATGCTTGAGGCCGGCATGGACTTGCGCTCGATGGCCAGCCGTGTGGGCCGCGTATTCGTGATGGAGGTCATGGGCCGCAACGCCGGCTGGCTGGCTGCCGCCACGGCGCTGGCGCGTCGCGGTGATGACGGTCCGCCGCACATCGTGTTGATGCCGGAAGCGCCGGTCGATCGCGTGCGGCTGCTCGCCGAGGTCGAGCGCACCGTCGCGCGTGTCGGATACTGCGCGATAACCGTGTCCGAGGGCATCTCGTGGATCGACGGCATGCGTGTGAAGGAACGGCACGTGGACGCCAAGGGCTACGTGCAGCTCGGCGGCGCGGGGCAATCCATCGCGCGGCTGATCAGTGCCGAACTGGGCTACAAGCCCCATTGCGCGATTCCCGACTATCTGCAGCGCGCGGCCGGCCATCTGGTGTCAGCCATCGATTTCGAGCAGGCGCGCGCAGCGGGCGCGGCGGCCGTGGAATACGCGCTGGCCGGGCGCGACGCCATGATGCCGGCGATCCGGCGCGTGTCGGATGCGCCCTACCGCTGGGACATCGTGCCGGTGTCGGCCGCAGAGGTCGGCAACCGCGAGCGCCTTGTGCCGGCGCACTTCATTCGTGAAGACGGTCTGCACGTCACGTCGGCGGCGATCGACTGGTTGCGTCCGCTGGTCGCGGGCGAACTGCCGGTGGCTTTCGACGGTGGAGTACCGGACTGGCGTGAATTCGAGCTGCCGCGGGTCGCGCCGCGGCGCTCGGGCGCAGACTGAAGCGCGCGATTCAGTTGCCCGCCGGCCCGGGCAGGCGATAGCGCTGTTCGCGGTACAGCCACGAGGGCAGCAGTACGTGGGCCAGGGCACGACGCGCGCGCGCGTCGTCCTCGGCGAGCACGGTGTCGCTGCCAAGCTGCTTGGCAGCGGGATCATAGGTCGCAACCACCGGGTCCTGCTGCGCGCGCAGCACCACCAGTTCATGGCCGTGCATATAGCCGTAGTTCTGCTCGTACTGCATCATCGCGCGGCCCGGTTGCCCGGGCGGCTCGGCCGACAGGTCGCGGCCGATCATCGGCGTCTCGGCCGCGATGCCCATCAGCGAGAGCAGCGTCGGTCCCAGGTCGATCTGGCTCGCCACCGTCGAGATGCGGCGCGGCTCGATATCGGCCCCCAGGATCAGGCCCGGGATGTGGAAGCGCTCGACCGGGATCAAGGTATTGCCGCGAACGCGGATGTCGTGATCGGCGACGACGAGGAACAGCGTGTCGTCCCAGTAGTCGCTCGCCCTGGCCTGTTCGAAGAATCGCCCCATCGCCCAGTCGGCGTACTTGACCGCGTTGCGGTCGGTGCCGCGCTCGGCGTCGTACAACTCGATGCGTCCGTCGGGAAATTCGAACGGTGAGTGGTTGGACGACGTGAACACAAGGCTGAAGAAGGGCCTTCCCTCACCGTGAATGGCGAGAATGCGCTCGTGCGCCTTGGCGAACAAGTCCTCGTCCGATGCGCCCCAGCTGCCCATGAATACCGGGGCGGCGTAGTCCTTCTCATCGACGATGGAGGTGAAGCCGTTGCCGGTGAAGAAGCCGCGCATGTTGTCGAAGTGCGCCTCGCCGCCGTAGACGAACTCGGTGTGGTAGCCGCGCCGCGCGAGCAGGTCGGCCAGCGTGAAGAAGCCCTGTTGCGCGAGCGAGAGCTTGACCACGGCTTGCGCGGGCGTCGGCGGAAATCCGGTGGTGACGGCCTCGATTCCACGCACCGAGCGCGTGCCGGTGGCGTATAGCTGATCGAACCACCAGCCCTGGTGCTTGAGCTTCTCCAGTTCCGGCGTCACCGGCACGCCGCCGAGCGATTCGACGAAGGTTGCGCCCAGACTCTCCTGCAGCACGATGACCAGATTCAGCGGCTTGTCGCGCTGGTGCGTAGGGGTCAGCGCGTTGAGGGTGGGGATGTCGTCGGACAGCCATCGGCGCGGCGGGCCGCCGAAGCCCTCGGCCGCGGCGCGCACCTCGGCGACGATGTCGGCTTCAGATAGCTGGCCGTAGATCTCGCTCGATTTCGCCTCGTCCTTCATGCGGTAGGCCTCGTAGGCGACCGACCACGCCGAATTAAGGATCAGGCTGTTGACCATGGTGTCGGCGGTGAGCGCGAACAGCGCCGGATTGGCGGGGCGGTGGTCGAGCGTGGAACGGATGCCCAGGGCCATGACCAGCACCACCAGCGGCCAGGCCATCAGCGTCTGCCACCACTTCCAGCGGGGCGCTGCGTTCTTCCACGGACGCAGCAGACGCGCGGTCACCCAGGCGAGGGCGGTCGTGAGGAGTAGGCCGCTTACGAGCTCGACGCGATAGCCACCCCACAGCATCGAGATGACCTCGCGCGGATACTTGAGGTATTCGATCAGGAAACGGTTGGGGCGAACACCGTACTCAAGGATGAACGCGGGTGTGGCCACCTCCAGGAAGACCAGCAGCGCCACCATCGCAATCACCCAGCCGTAGGTCAGCGAGCGCCATAGCGGCCATGTGCGACGCGAGACGAACAGCGGCAGCAGTAACAGGGGAACGGCGGCCATCAGACCGAGCTGGATGATGTCGACGCGTACTCCTTGCAGCAACATCGTGTCCCAGATGCCGGCGACGGCGACGCGATCGCCCTGCCAGCTCATCAGCGCGATGCGCGCGGCGGACAGGATCAGCAGGCCGACCGCGTACAGCGCGAGCAGCGGGGCATAGGGCCCGGCCCAGGCGACGGCCTGCCACGGACCGGTGGTCCGGGCCGGTGAGGAGAATCCGGATCCGCCCGCGAGCGCGCGACTCATGCGGCCTTCTTGCGCAGGATGTAGGTACGCCACATTGCGTAGCGCGGCAGGAAGTCGAGGTGGCCGACAATGTCGAAGCCGGCCTCGGAGAATTCACGCTCGGCCGTGGCGATCGGCAGCACGAAGCGGTTCTGGTAGCCGCGCCGCTCGCGCCGGTCCCGAGCGTTCTCCAGACGTCGGCGACGCCACGCCTTGAAGTTGCCGTCGACCCACAGCGAGACGATCAGGCCCTCGCGTGTGACGCGATGGAATTCGCGCAACATGCGCATGCGGTGCGCGCCTTCGCCGATGTGGTGCAGCAGCCGCATGCAGAACACGCAGTCGACCGATGCCGGCGGCAGGTCGATGTCGAAGGCCGAAGTCTGCATGGTGCGCACGCGATCCACGAGTGCAGGTGCTTGCATGTTGCGCGCGACGGCGAGCATGTCGGGCGAGTTGTCCGCGGCGATGATGTCGCGCGTGGGGTGTTCGGCCAGCAGCGGCCAGAAGCGCCCGGCACCGCAGGGCAGGTCGAGCACCAGTTGTGGCTCGCCGGCCAGCGCCAGCGCACGTCGCGCGACCTGCACGTCACGCCAGTGCGACAGGCGCCGCGATAGCCCGTCGTGGTGCTTGCGGAAGTACGCCCGGGCGTGATCGCGACCGTACTTGTCGGAAAAGGCGAGGTTGATGTTCCGTGGAGGCGTAGTGGACATGCGCGATTCCGGTGTTCGATGGCGAATCGCAGGGTAGGGCCGTGCGGATCAAGGCGATCTCCCGAAGAGGTCAAGATTTTGTCAAGAGTTACGCCTTGTCGGCCCGCATCAGCGCTTGCGACGGTCGTGTTGCGAGCGCCGCGGGTTTGGCAGATGGCGGGGCAGCGCTTACCATGACCCGCGACAAGCACAAGGGAATAGCCCCGCAGGGAGGAGTACGCCGCATGACGAACGAATCGAGCAGAGGCTCGTTCCTCAGGAGTTCGACGTTGCTTGCACCGGTGTTCGTGCCGTCGGTCATCGTCGCAGCGCTGCTGGTGATCGGCACCATGAGCAACCCCGAACTGGCCGGCGATGCCTTCAGTGCGACGCTCGCATGGATCACGCGTACCTTCGGCTGGTTCTACATGTTGGCGGTGGCGCTGTTCCTGATCTTCATCGTCGCGGTGGCGACCTCGAAATGGGGCAACACCCGGCTGGGGCCGGATCATGGGGCGCCCCAATACAGTTTCCCGGCGTGGTTCGCGATGCTGTTCTCGGCCGGTTACGGGATCGCGCTGCTGTTCTTCGGAGTGGCCGAGCCGGTGCTGCACTACGCCGCCCCCCCGGTCGGTGCGGCGCAGACCGTGGATGCGGCCAAGCAGGCGATGCAGATCGCCTTCTTCCACTGGGGTTTCCATATCTGGGCGATCTATGGCCTGACCGGCCTGGTGCTGGCCTATTTCGCGTTTCGTCACGGGCTGCCGCTGTCGATGCGATCGGCGCTGTATCCGCTGATCGGCGAGCGTATCCATGGTCCCATCGGTCACACGGTCGACGTCTTCGCGATTCTCGGCACGCTGTTCGGCATCGCCACCACGCTGGGCCTGTCAGTGGCGCAGATCAACGCCGGCATGAATTACCTGTGGCCGCAGATTCCGGTCGGCACGACGGTGCAGGTCATCACCATCGCGGTGATCACCGCGCTGACGGTGATTTCCGTCGCTGCGGGGCTCGACAAGGGCGTCAAGCGCCTGTCCATCATCAACATGGTGCTCGCCGGCCTGCTGATGCTGTTCGTGTTTCTGGTCGGGCCCAGCATCTTCATTCTCGAGGCCTTCCTGCAGAACACCGGCAGTTATCTGTCGAACATCGTCGAGCGCACCTTCAACCTGCAGGCCTATTCGCGCAGTGACTGGATCGGCAACTGGACGCTGTTCATCTTCGGCTGGACCATTGCCTGGGCGCCTTTCGTCGGCCTGTTCATCGCCAAGATCAGCCGTGGACGCACCATCCGCGAATTCGTGGTCGGCGTGATGTTCGTGCCGACGATCTTCACCTTCCTGTGGTTCTCGATCTTCGGGGACACCGCGCTGCACCTGATCATGGTCGAAGGCTACACAAGCCTGATCGACGAGGTGCAGGCCGACACGGCGATTGCGCTGTTCAAGCTGTTCGAGCTGTTGCCGCTGTCGTCCGTCGTCTCGTTCGTCACGGTGATCCTGATCATCACCTTCTTCGTCACGTCGTCCGACTCGGGCTCGCTCGTCATCGATTCGCTGGCCTCGGGCGGTGCGGCGCGCACACCGGTGTGGCAGCGTGTGTTCTGGGCCTGCCTGCAGGGAGCGGTGGCTTCCGCGCTGCTGGTCGCGGGGGGCTTGTCTGCACTGCAGACGATGAGCATCGCCAGCGCACTCCCGTTCGCGGTGATCCTGCTCATCGCGGCGCTGGGCATGTGGCGTGCCTTGTCCATCGAGAGCCATCGCGAGGTCAGCCTGCAGGCGCACATGCAAGGCGCGCGCCATGCCGGCCCAGGCGGCTGGAAGGCCCGGCTGGCCGAACTGATCGAGTTCCCGACGCGCGTGGAAGTCGAGCGCTTCATCAACACCCGGGCGTTCGAGGCCATGCAGAGCGTCGGCCGGGAATTGCGCGAAAAGGGCTGGCCCGCCGAGGTGTGCTTCGACGAGGCCAATCAGCGCGCCTACATCGAGATCTTCCGCGCCGACGACATTGACTTCATCTACGAAATCCGACTGCGTGGTTACTCCAAGCCCAGCTTCGCTTATCCGGAGATGGCGCGGGATGTCGACGGCGATGACCAGTACTTCCGTGCCGAGGTGTTCCTGCGTAACGGCGGCCTGGGCTACGACATGTTCGGCTACAGTGCGCAGGAGATCATCGACGACATCCTGAGCCAGTTCGCGAAGTACCTGCACTTCCTGCACATCTCGCCGGGCGTGCTGCCGTGGAAGATGTCCATGCACGACGAGATGATCTCACCGCCCGAAGAAGTGCCGCTCGTTGGCGACGACGCGCACGCGCCTCAGAAGTCGTAGCGAAAGCCCAGCGCGAAGGCACGCCCGCCGCTGGTGGCCGCGTCGAAACGGTCGAGCCCGTGGCGGCGTGCAGTGATACCCGAGGTCGCGCCTTCGCGGTAGAACTCGGCGAACAGCGTCAGTTGCTCGTTGTAGCGGTGGTCGACGCCGGCGTGCACCGTGTGTTCGCCGTAGCCCTCGACGCGCGCGAGCATCAGCTTCCAGGTGTTGCGCCCGGCAGTGTACGCGCCGAGCAGGTTGAAGGCTTGCTGGTCGTCGCCGTAGAAGGCGCCGGGCACGTCGGTGTCGGTACGCTCGTACTTGAATGCGGCGTACCACGCGCCCTGCGTCCACGTCGCCGTGGCGCCGTACAGGCGGTCGCGGAAGCCGTCCGGGTGGCCGCGATCGTCCATGCCCAGCGCCAGCACCCACGGCCCGCCGGCCCAGCTCGCCGTGGCCTGGATACGCCTGTCCTCGATGCGCGCCGTGGACTTCTTGTTGCCGTGCGCGGCTGACCAGGATGCGGCCATGCCAAAGCCTGCCACGCGCGGGCTGTACCAGGCCACGGTGTTGCGCACGCGCGGCGTGGTGTAGGTGGCGAAACCGCTGTAATAGCTGCTGAACCAGTCCACCGGCGCCGCAATCGCATTGTAGTAGGGCATCCACTGCTGGCCCAGCGAGAGCGTGCCCAGCCCGCCCTCGATGCCGACGCGCGCGATGCGTAGCGGCTCGGCCTCGTCGCGACCGAAGCCGCCCTGGTCGTAGGGGTCGCGCAGGCGGAAGTTGGCCGAATCGAAGGGCACCTCGAGCTGCGCGAATAATCGCACGCCCTCGTCGAAACGGTAGGCCAGAGTCCCGCCGAAGCGCGAGTAGGCGTCGCGCATCCCGCTGTAGTGGTCGATCACGTTGCGGTTGTCCGGCTCCACATACTCGGCATGCGTGCGCAGCGAGGCGTAGAAATCCCAGGACCAGCCCGGCTCGTCGGCCAGCGCGGGCAGCGCGGACGAACAAGCCGCGGCTAGGGTGGCGTGGGTGATGGTCTTCTGCACGTCGTGGCCCTCCCGCTTCAGCGTACGGCGTCGAGGAAGTGCATGTGGCGCTCGTACTGGTCGAGTACGTCGCTGCTGATGTCCTCCATGCTCCAGCCCATGATGTCGTAGTCCTGGCCGCCTTCGCGCAGGTGCACCTCGGCGCGGAAGTAGCGCAGCAGATCCTGGCGTGAGCGTCGGGTGTCGCGCATCACGAAGCTGGGGGGCTCGTAGGCCGTGACATGCACCGAATAGAAGAAGTCGATCTCGTCACCGTGACGCACTTCGACCCAGGTGCGCGTGATGGGCGATTCCTCCTCGGCCAGACGGGCGTCGATGCCGTGTTCGCGCAGTTCCTCGGCGACCTCGGCGAGTGCCGGGCGCACGACCTCGAGCATGAAGCGGCGTACCTCGTTGCGGCGCGGTTGATGCACCAGCGTGCGCAACCGCCGCTTCCAGTCATGGGAGGCCTCGCCGCCGACCGCGCGCACGCGCGCGTCGCGCAGGCTCAGGCGCTTGACGTTGTCGATGCGCAGCGCGCGCAGCAGCCCCACGCCCATCAGCACCATGATGATCGTGAAGGGCAGAGCCGCGGCGATCGTTGCCGTCTGCAGCGCGCCCAGGCCACCGGCGACCAGCAGCGCGGCGGCGACGATGCCCTCGACCACCGCCCAGAACACCCGCTGCCATACCGGCGAATCGTCGTGGCCACCATTGGTGAGCATGTCGACCACCAGCGAACCCGAGTCCGACGATGTCACGAAGAAAGTGATCACCAACAGCGTGGCGACCAGCGACATGATCGACGAGAACGGCAGGTGTTCGAAGAACTGGAACAGCGCCACCGAGGTGTCGGCCGCGACCGCGTCCGCGAGCGACTGAATGCCCTGGATCATCACCATGTGGATGGCCGTGTCGCCGAACACCGTCATCCACATGAAGGTGAAGCCCACCGGCACGAACAGCACGCCGACGACGAACTCGCGGATCGTGCGCCCGCGCGACACGCGCGCGATGAACATGCCAACGAAGGGAGACCAGGCGATCCACCACGCCCAGTAAAAGAGCGTCCAGCCCCCGATCCAGCCGGTCGGCTCGTAGGCGTAGAGATTGAAGGTCATGGAAAACAGGTTGGACAGATACATGCCGGTGTTCTGCACGAAGGTCTGCAGCAGGAACACCGTCGGCCCGGCGATCAGAACGAACAGCACCAGCACCGCGGCCAGCACCATGTTCAGCTCCGAGATGCGGCGGATGCCGCCGTCCAGACCCAGCGCCACGGACACCGTTGCGATCGCGGTGATCGCCGCGATCAGGATGACCTGAGTGAGTGCACCCACCGGGATGCCAAACAGATAGTTCAGGCCGGCATTGACCTGAATCACGCCGAAGCCCAGTGAAGTGGCCACGCCGAAGATGGTGCCGAGCACGGCGAAGATGTCGACCGCGTGGCCGATGGGGCCGTAGATGCGCTCGCCAATGAGCGGGTACAGCGACGAGCGGATGGTCAGTGGCAGATCGTGACGAAACGCGAAATAGGCCAGCGACAGCGCGACCACCGCGTAGATCGCCCAGGCATGCACGCCCCAGTGGAAGAAGGTGATGCGCAGCGCCTGACGTGCGGCTTCGGCCGTTTCGGCGTCACCGACGGGTGGGGTGACGTAGTGCATGATTGGCTCGGCGACGCCGAAGAACATCAGCCCGATGCCCATGCCGGCCGAGAACAGCATCGCGAACCACGAGGTGTAGCTGAAATCCGGCGAGGTGTGGTCGCGGCCGAGCTTGATGGTGCCGAAGGACGAAGCGGCGAGCGTGACGACGAAGATCAGAAAGCCTGCGACCGCGAGCACATAGAACCAGCCGGCCGAATGCATGGTCCAGTCGCGGATCGCGCCGAACAGCGCGTTGGCCGTCTCCGGCACCGCCGCGGCGAAGCCGACGAAAAGCAGGGTGAGCAGACCGGAAATGATGAAAACCGGCGGATTGATCAGGATGCGAGGCCGCGCGCCCGTTTCGCCGTTTCCGTTGTCGTCCTTCGGGTCCATGCAGCATCCCCTCGTGTCGTCATTGGTCCAGCAAACCCGAACAGCCTAGACGGCAAGAGAGGGGATGTCACCCCGGAAACTACCTAGTGGCGTCGCTCGCGGTCCAGTGACCGGACTTGCCGCCAAGCTTCTCCAGCAGTCGGATACCGCTCATGGTCATGCCGCGATCGACTGCCTTGCACATGTCGTAGATGGTGAGCAGGGCAACGCTGGCGGCCGTGAGCGCTTCCATCTCGACGCCGGTACGACCGACCGTCTCGGCGGTGACGCTGACGACGATGCGGCTGTCGGCCTCTTCGAGCTCGAAGTCGACGGCGACGCGGGTGAGCGGGATCGGGTGGCACAGCGGAATCAGTTCGCTGGTGCGCTTGGAGCCCTGGATCGCAGCGATACGCGCGATGCCGAGCACGTCGCCCTTCTTGGCCGTGCCGTCGCGCACCATCGCGAAAGTGGCGGGCAGCATCGTGATCTCGCCGGTGGCCACCGCGACACGGCGTGTCTCGTGCTTGGCGCCGACGTCGACCATGTGGGCCTGGCCGTCGGCATCGAAATGGGTCAAATGCTGCGACATCTTCGGTAACGGAACGTGTTGGGCGAGGCGGTATCATAGCACTCGACATGAGACGACTTACTGCCCTGCTGCTGGCCGCCGCGCTCGCATTGACGCCCGTCCACGCCCAGAACCTGCCGGATCTGGGCGACGTCGCCTCGTCCGACCTGTCCGCGCTCGAGGAGCGGCGTATAGGCGAATCGATCATGCGCGACATTCGCTGGCACGATCCAAGCTATCTGAACGATGTCGAGGTCGAGGACTACGTCTCGCGCATCGGGCGTCGCCTGGTTGCGGTCAGCGACGACGCCGACCGCGAGTTCGAATTTTTCGTGCTCAAGGATCCGAGCATCAATGCGTTCGCCCTTCCCGGCGGCTACATCGGCATCCACTCCGGTCTGCTGCTCACCGCCGAGACCGAATCCGAGTTCGCGTCGGTAATGGGGCACGAAATCGCGCATGTCACTCAGCGCCACATTGCCCAGCTCTATGGCAAGCAGGGTCAGTCGTTGATGATGGTGCTCGGTTCCCTCCTGGTCGGCGCGCTGGCTGCGCAGAGCAGTCCGGAACTGGCCGAGGCGGCCATTGTTGCGGGTCAGGCGGGGGCGTTGCAGTCCCAGCTCGGGTACACGCGCTCCTTCGAGCGCGAGGCCGATCGCATCGGTCTGCAACTGCTTGAGCGCGCGGGGTTCGATCCGCGCGGCATGCCCGGCTTCTTCACGCGCTTGCAGCGCGCCACTCGAGTCTATGAGTCCGACGCGCCGGGCTATCTGCGCACTCACCCGCTGACCCAGGACCGCTTTACCGACATGGAAGGGCGTGTCGCGCAGATGCGCTATCGACAGGTCCTCGATTCACCGGACTTCGGTTTTGTGCGCGCCAAGATGCGGGCCGGGCAGGGGCTCGCCCCCGATGCGGTGACCGAGTTCGAGTCACGTGTGAATACCCGCGATGACGACATCTCGCGCTACGGTCTCGCCCGCGCACTGTTTCGCGCCGGACGGCTGGACGATGCCGAGCGAATGATTGGCGAGCTCGGTGAGCGCTCGCAGCGCGCGTCCTGGGTGATCCTGTTGCGCGCCGAGATCGAGCTTGCCCGGCGTGAGCCGCAGGCCGCGCTGGATATCCTGGTGCCGGCGCTCGAGCGCTTCCGCGACAGCCGCGCGCTGCGCTATGCGCGCATCGACGCGACGCTAGAGGCCGGGCGCACCGACGAGGCAGCGTCGCTCGCACGTGACGCAATCGGCCGTCAGCGCGCCGATCCGCGCCTGTGGGAACGTCTGGCACGTGCCGAAGAGCGCCTCGGCCATCGCACGGCCTACCATCGCGCCCAGGCCGAGGTCTATGCCCTGCGCGGGAGTCTGCCCGCGGCCATCCATCAACTGGATCTGGCGCGTCGCGCCGACGATGGTGATTTCTACGAGCTGTCGGCGGTCGACGCCCGCCTGCGCGAACTCAAGGCCGAGGATCGGTTGCGAAGTGAGGACCGGCGCTGATTCCGCGTGACTTACGGGTTTTCCGGGGCACGGTGTGCGTTTATACTTCGCCGTCCAGCCGAAAAGGGGTCAACGAATGGAGTTTGACAAGGAAGTCGACGCACGCGGACTGAACTGTCCGCTGCCCATCCTGCGTGCCAAGAAGGCGCTTGCCGAACTCGAAACGGGTCAGACCGTTCGCGTGCTCGCGACCGATCCGGGCTCGGTGAAGGATTTTCAGGCCTTCGCACGCCAGACCGGCAACGAGTTGCTGGGCCAGAACGAGACGCCGGAGAAGGTGTTCGAGTTCTTTTTGCGGCGAAAGTGAGCACGCCGGCGTCGAACGTCGAAAAGGCCATCCTGCGGGATGGCCTTTTCGTTGGGGTCTTTAGACCGAGAAGCGGGCCACGGCTGTGTGCATGCGGTTAGCCATGTTTTCGAGCGACCTGACCGCCGACGAGGTCTGCGACAGTGACGCGGCATTCTCGTCGCTGGAACGTGCGATCGACTCGATCTGACTGGCCAGGGTGTCGCTTGCCTGGGCCTGTTCGCGGAGCGCGTGCGTGATTTCCTGCGCCACCGCGACGACTTGACGCGCACCATCCTGGATACGCGCGATGGCGTCGCCGGCCGCATGCGCGAGTTCCGAGTCGGCCCCCACCTTGGCGACGACACGATCCATGTCACCCACGGCAGCGTTGGCTGATTGTTGCATCGCGCTGATCTTGTCGGTGATTTCCCGCGTGGCCTGCGCCGAGCGCTCGGCGAGCTTGCGCACTTCGTCGGCGACGACCGCGAAGCCGCGCCCTTGTTCGCCGGCGCGCGCGGCCTCGATCGCGGCGTTGAGCGCGAGCAGGTTGGTCTGTTCTGCGACTTCATGGATAACCTTGACGATGCCGCCGATGGCGTTCGACTGTTCGCCCAGGAGTTTGACGGCGTCGGCCGCGGCACGCACCGAGTCGGCCGTCTCGAGCATGCCGTCGGCGGTGCGACGTACGACCGTCCCGCCTTCGCGTGCCGCACCGGCGGAGTCCTCCGAGATGCGCAGTGTCTCCTCGGCGTTGTCCCGCACGTGGTTGATGCTGACGGTCAGTTCCTCGACCGAGGCGGCCGATGTGGAGGTCGAGTCGTTGAGCACGCCGACGTGCTCGTTGATGTGCCCTATCGCGCTTGCTACCTGATTGCTGGTGCGTAGCACCTCGCCGGCATGATCGTTGATGTCGCGCACGAGCGTCTGGAACTGCGACAGCATCGTGTTGAGGCCCTTTGCGATGGCGGCGATCTCGTCTCCGCCACCGGCATCTGCGCGCAGGCGCAGGTCCCAGTCGGAAGAGACGCGCTCCATCGTCTGCGCGAAGGCAGACAGCGCGTGGTTGATGCGGCGGATGATGAACCACGCAAGCGCCGCTACTAGCAGCGCGCCGCCGATCAGCGTGGCGAGAATGGCGTTGCGCGAGGCCAGATAGGCTGACTGGGCCGAGAGTACCTGTTTGTCCATGCGCGTCTGCTCGGCCTCTTCGATGGTACCGACGAGTCCGGCCAGGCCCTTGCTGAAATCGCGGTCCATGCCGCGTACCGCTGTATCGACCTTCTTGCCAGCGTCTGGGTCGGCGGTGTCGAAATCCTGCAGTGCGGCACGGTAGCGATCACCCAGCGTGGAGTGGTCGTCGAACAATCGCGCGACGGTGTCCGAGGTCGGGTCGGCCGCTCGCAGATAGGGTTCGACCCGGGCGAGGTTGTCTCGCACGATCGCCTCCTGCTCTTCGAAGCCCTTCAGGTATCGATCAAACAGTTCCGGGTCGTTGCCACGGATGAGGATGTTCTTCCATTCCTGCACCTGGGTCTTGAAGGCGGCATCGGCACGACTGACCGAAACCAGGGCGCTAACACCGTCGCGAACCTCGGCCAGGTCGCGTTCCAGCACCTGTTCAAAGTTTCTCAAATGAAAGACGCCGAGCAGGCCGACGAAGATCAGGGCGGTACAGGCAATTGTCGCGAGCGCGATCAGCCGGGTGCGGACGGAAAGGGACATGACAGTTCTCCGAAGCGAGTCATCAAGCGGCCGTCTGTGGCAACCTTGCGGTAGTTGACGGACGAAGCCCGCCGAACTTCAGCAAAAGGTATGCCTTTTTTCGTAGAACCGTCCTGTTGCGGGACGCGCGCCTGAGATCGGGGCCAAAGCGCACCGGGAGGGTGCGTCGACGCCCCGATTTCGTGCCAATCAGCGTGCGGCCAGGCGCTCGTATTGCGGACGCAGCTTGTCGAGCGTTGCGCTGAAGCCGGCCAGGCGCTCGCGCTCCTGGGTGACGACGGCGGCCGGAGCGCGTTCGACGAAGCTGGCGTTGCCCAGCTTGCCCTGTGCCTTGGCGATCTCGCCCTCGATGCGGGCGATTTCCTTGCCAATGCGCTCGCGTTCGGCGGCAATATCGATCTCCACTTTCAGCATCAGGCGATGCTCACCCACCACGGCGGTGGGTGCCAGCGCATCGGCGCCGATCTCGTCGACCAGTTCCACATCCGACAGCTTCGCGAGGGCGGACAGATACGGCACTTCGTCGCGGATCGCATCAGAGTCGCCGGCAATGACCAGCGGCAGGCGTTGGGCGGGCGAGACGTTCATCTCGCCACGCAGGTTGCGGCAGGCGTGGATGCGCGCCTTGAGCGCGACCACGCGCGCTTCGCTGGCCTCGTCGATGCGCTCGGCGTCGGCCGCCGGGTAGGGCGCGACCATGATGCTCTCGGTGTTCTTGCGCCCGGCCAGCGGCGCGACCGTCTGCCACAGTTCCTCGGTGATGAACGGGATCACCGGATGGGCCAGACGCAGCACCGTCTCCAGCACGCGCAGCAGGGTGCGGCGCGTGGCGCGTTGCTGCGCCGCGTCGCCCTGCTGGATCTGTACCTTGGCCAGTTCCAGGTACCAGTCGCAGTACTCGTCCCAGACGAATTCGTAGATCGCGCGCGCGACCAGGTCGAAACGGTAGTCGGCGAACTGGCGCTCGACCTCGGCCTCGGTGCGTTGCAGGCGTGAGACGATCCAGCGGTCAATGAAGGAGAAGTCCAGATAGCCGCCCGGCACGCACTGTTCGGCCGTATGCGGGTCGAAGCCGCAGTCTTCGCCCTGGCAGTTCATCAGCACGAAGCGCGTGGCGTTCCACAGCTTGTTGCAGAAGTTGCGGTAGCCCTCGCAGCGCGACAGGTCGAACTTGATGTCGCGCCCCGGGCTGGCGAGGCTGGCGTAGGTGAAGCGCAGCGCGTCGGTGCCGAAGGCGGGGATGCCTTCCGGGAACTCCTTGCGCGTCTTCTTCTCGATGCTCGCCGCCTGTTTGGGGTTCATCAGGCCGAAGGTGCGCTTCTTCACCAGTTCGTCGACCGAGATGCCGTCGATGAGGTCGATGGGGTCGAGCACGTTGCCCTTGGATTTCGACATCTTCTGGCCTTCCGCGTCGCGGATCAGGCCGTGCACGTACACGTGCTTGAACGGAATCCTGCCGGTGATGTGCGTGGTCATCATGACCATGCGCGCAACCCAGAAGAAGATGATGTCGAAGCCCGTGACCAGCACCGAGGAGGGCAGATACAGATCCAGCGCGTCGTTGGACTTCGCTGGCCATTCGGGCGTCCAGTCCAGCGTCGAGAACGGCCACAGCGCGGACGAATACCAGGTGTCGAGCACATCTTCGTCGCGCTCCAGCGCGCCGGTGTAGCCGTCCTTCGCAGCCAGGGCCTTCGCCTCGGCCTCGTCGTGCGCGACCCACACGCGCCGCACATCGCCTTCGGTGGCGTACCAGGCCGGAATCTGGTGGCCCCACCACAGTTGGCGCGAGATGCACCAGTCCTGGATATTGTTGAGCCACTGGTTGTAGGTGTTGACCCAGTTCTCGGGGTAGAAACTGATCTCGCCCGACGCGACCACGTCGAGCGCCTTCTGTGTGATGCTCTTGCCGTCCGCGCCAGGCTTGCTCATCGCCACGAACCACTGGTCGGTGAGCATCGGCTCGATCGCGACGTTGGTGCGATCCCCACGCGGCACCATCAGCTTGTGCGCCTTGATCTCGCCCAGCGCACCGGCCGCTTCCAGTTCGGCGACCACCTTCTCGCGCGCCGGCACGCGGTCCAGCCCGGCGATGCCCTCGGGCATGGGGAGCGTGCCCTTGGGTTGGCCGTGCGTGTCGAAGACCTCGGCCAGGGCGGGAATCGCGGCGTCGAGCGTGAGCACGACGATCATGTCCAGGCCGTGGCGCTGGCCCACCGCGTAGTCGTTGAAGTCGTGCGCTGTCGTGACCTTGACGCAGCCGGTGCCGAACTCGCGGTCCACGTAATCATCGGCGATGATCGGAATGTCACGATCGACCAGCGGCAGGCGCACGCTCTTGCCGATCAGGTGGGCGTAGCGCTCGTCCTCCGGGTGCACCATCACCGCGACGTCGCCGAGCATGGTCTCGGGGCGCGTGGTGGCCACCGTCAGGCCCTCGAGGCCGTCGACCGGGCCGTCGGAAAAGCGGTATAGCAGTTCGTAGAGCTTGCCGTCTTCTTCCTCGGAAACCACCTCGAGGTCGGACACTGCTGTGCCGAGCACCGGGTCCCAGTTCACCAGGCGCTTGCCGCGGTAGATCAGGCCTTCGTTAAAGAGATGCACGAAGGTCTCGGTGACGGTCTTGGACAGGCCCTCGTCCATCGTGAAGCGCTCGCGCTTCCAGTCGGGGCTGGTGCCCATGCGGCGCATCTGGCGCGTGATCGTGCCGCCCGAGTATTCCTTCCACTCCCACACCTTCTCGAGGAACTTGTCGCGGCCCAGGTCGTGACGGCTGACGCCTTCGGCGTCGAGCTGACGTTCGACGACGATCTGCGTGGCAATACCGGCGTGGTCGGTGCCGGGCTGCCACAGCGTGTTGTCGCCGCGCATGCGGTGGTAGCGCGTGAGGCTGTCCATCAGCGTCTGGTTGAAGCCGTGGCCCATGTGCAGCGTGCCGGTGACGTTGGGCGGCGGCAGCAGGATGCAGAAGGCCTCGGACTTCGACTTGTCGAGCCCGGCGTCGAAGTAGCCGCGCGACTCCCACTCGGGATACCAGCGGGATTCGATGGCGGCGGGTTCGAAGCTTTTGGCTAGTTCCATGATGTGCTTGTGTGCTCGGGGAAAAAGCACCAATTATAACGGATTGACGGCTATCGGCCGGTCAGGGCCCTGCGGGGCTCTCGATGGATTGAGCTGAATGCGATCCCCGCTCTGCTAGCATCACGTCCTTGCCCGGCGGGACGAATGATGAGCGAGCGCGATTTCGATTTCTGGTGGAACGTGGACGGTGAATGGGTCGAGGAACCCAATCGTCGCCGCAGTGGCTGGAGCGGCATGATGCGGGTGCGCCTCGATGGGCGCATGTTCTACGTGAAGCGTCAGCTCAACCACCGCTGCCGCACGCTGTCCCACCCGCTGGGTTGGCCCACCGCGAGTCGCGAATGGCATTACCTCAATCGGCTGGCCCGCATCGGGGTGGCCGCGCCGACGCCGGTCTTTCACGCCGTGCGCAACAGCCCCGACGGCGACGAGGCGGTACTCGTCACCGAGGAGCTAATCGGTTTCGTCGATCTGGCCGGCTGGGGCGCTCTGGAATCGCCGCGTCGTCGCAGTCTCGCACAGGCGGTCGGGGGAATGCTCGGGCGGCTGCACCGGGCGCATCTGCAGCACAGCAGCCTGTACGACAAGCACGTGATGGCGCGGGGCGAGGGCGACGGATTCACGGTCGCGCTGATCGACCTGGAAAAGATGCGCCCACGACTGCTGGCGCGCTGGGGCGCCGCGCGGCGGGACCTGGATCAATTGCGCCGCCGCCAGGCCTTGTTCGACGACGATGACTGGGCGGCGCTGCTTGCTGACCACGACGCGGCATTCAGCCGCGCGTGACCGGGTCCGTGGCGGAGCCGAGTCGTTCGGAGATGTGTTCGGACAGTCGCGGGAGCAGCGTTGCGCGCAGATGGGCGACGGTTTCCTCGTGCAGCCGGTCCGCCGCCAGCGACAGCTCGCGCTCGATGATGGCCGGCAGTTCGGCCGCCACCCAGGCTTCGACGGCGCGCTGGACCACGGTATCGATCTCCACTAGGCGCTCGGCTTGCGCGATCCGCGCGGCCGGGTCGTGGCGTGGCGCGGGCGCCGGATCCGGCCGCGGGGTCGGTGCCGCCTCGGGCGGCAGATCGTCGACGACGTCGGTCACCAATGGCAGGTCGTCGTCCTCCTCGAGCACGCGATGGCGTTGCAGCAGCGCGTCGGCGCGGCGCAGCAGACGGTCGGCTTCGGACAATTCGCGGTCGTCATCGGCATTCATGCGATGGCCTCCCGTCGCTCGGAATCGAAGGCCTTGAGCGGATGCCCGGCCTGCTTGTAGTGCATCCAGCGTGCGCGCGCAGGCTGCTTCGAAGCCTCGTCACGCCCCACGATCTCGACCACGGTGTGAAACTCGGCGAAGTCCGCTGCGACGTCTTCTGCCAGGTTGAACAGCAGGTCGTGCTCGGGCCAGGGCGTGGACGCTCCGGCCACGGCGAACACCACCGGGGTCTCGCCCGCGAGCGCGTTGTCCACGGCCACATGCGGGACGAACGCGAGCTGTTCGAAACTCCACAGCATCTGGTCGATGCGCCGGGCCGTGTCGGTGTCGGGCAGGCGCAGGGCGACACGGCGGCCGCCTGCGACCGCGCGTGCCGTCAGTTCGCAGGCGAGCGCCAGCGGATCCTCGGTGTTGTGATAGAACTGGATCCGCGACATTGCGTTCAGCCCTTGCTGCGGCCGATCAGGAATTCCGACAGCAGCGGCACCGGACGCCCCGTCGCGCCCTTGGCCTCGCCCGAGACCCAGGCCGTGCCGGCGATGTCCAGATGCGCCCACTTGTAGGTCTTGGCATAGCGCGCGAGAAAGCACGCGGCGGTGATTGAGCCGGCGCCGCGCCCGCCGATGTTGCCCATGTCGGCGAAATTGCTCTTGAGCAGTTCCTGGTAGTCGTCCCAAATGGGGAGGCGCCAGGCACGATCGCCCGAGCGCTGGCCGCAGGCGAGCAGTTCGTCGGCGAGTGCGTCGTCGTTGGCCATGAGTCCCGACGGGATCTTGCCCAGCGCAATGATTACCGCACCGGTGAGCGTCGCGACGTCGATCACGGCGGCCGGCTTGAAGCGCTCGGCATAGGTCAGCGCGTCGCACAGCACCAGCCGGCCTTCTGCGTCGGTGTTGAGGATCTCGATGGTCTGGCCGCTCATCGAGGTGACGACATCACCGGGCTTGGTGGCATTGCCGCCGGGCATGTTCTCGGTGGTCGGGATGATGCCGACGACGTTGATCGGCAGCCCGAGGCGTGCCAGCGTGCGGAAGGTGCCGAGCACGCTGGCCGCACCGCACATGTCGTACTTCATCTCGTCCATCTCGGGCGCCGGCTTGAGCGAGATGCCGCCGGTGTCGAAGGTGATGCCCTTGCCGACGAGGACCATAGGCTTGTCCTTGGCCTTGCCACCCTTGTAGTGCATGACGATGAACTTGGGCGGCTGGTGCGAGCCGCGAGCCACCGACAACATCGAGTTCATGCCGAGCTTTTCCATGTCCTTGCGCTCGAGCACGTCGACCTTGAACTTGAACTCGCGCCCGAGGGCCTGCGCTGTCTCGGCCAGGTGGGTCGGGGTGCACAGGTTGCCGGGCAGGTTGCCCAGTTCCTTGGTCAGCGCCATGCCCTCGGCGATTGCGCGCCCTTGCGCGATGGCGTCCTTGAGCGCCGTACTCGACTTGTGACGGGTAAGCAGGTCGACGCTTGCAGCACCGCGGCGGCGGCTCTCTTTGGGTTTGCTGCGCGTGGTCTCGTAGCGGTAGGTGGCATCGGCGAGGATACGCGCGGTCTGCTGCATGGCCCAGGCCATGTCGCGCCCCGGCGGGACGGCGTCCGCCAGCGTGACGGCCGCGGTCGCCGCCGGACCGTTGGCGAGCCACTTCGCAACGGCCGAGACGGCGTCGCGCCAGGGCTTGTCGCCGAATTCGTCACGCTGCCCGAGGCTCACGACGACGACGCGTTCGGCCTTGCAGCCGCTCGGGTCGGGCACCACCAGGAGTGATCCGGCGCGCTCGTCGAGGTCTCCGCGCTTGACCAGGGCTGCGAGCTTTCCGCCGCAGGCTTCGTCGGCCGCGGCGAAGGCCGCCTCGGGCGTGCCGCCGTCGACGAAGGTGGCGACGACGAGCGCGCCAGTGGCGAGCTTGGTCGGGCTGCCGGTCTTTATGGTAAATTCCATCGCGTTTTCCTTGTGTTCCTCGTTCGATGATGCGGTCGATTATGGCCGTGCGCGACGGGGCCGTCAAAAACCCCTCGCACGCTCTGAAGTCCGAAGGTTGCCGATGCCAGCACGTCCCGTCGGTTGCGCTTGCCCAAGCGTTTCCGCTCCCCAGGAATCCACGGCGAGATGATCTTCCGCTCGGCGATCCAGCGCGAATTCCGCGCCACCGCGGCGGCCATGTTCGTCGCGTTGTTCGCGATCCTCATCAGCGTGGTTCTGATCCGCATGCTCGGTCAGGCCGCGGGCGGGCGCGTGCCGCCCGATGCGGTGTTTGCGCTGATCGGTTTCGGTGCGCTGGGGTATCTGCCGGTGGTGCTCACGCTCACCCTGTGTTCGGCCGTATTGATCACGCTCTCGCGCTGCTATCGCGATTCCGAGATGGTGGTGTGGTTCGCCTCGGGTCTGCCGCTGACCGCGTTCATCCGTCCCGTGCTGCAGTTTGCCGTGCCGGCCGCGCTGGTGATCGCAGCGATGACGCTGTTCGTCACCCCGTGGGCGGAGTTTAAGACCGAGGAGTTCCGCACGCAGCTCGAAAGCCGCGACGACACCACGCGCGTTGCCCCCGGGGTGTTCCGTGAATCGTCCAACGAACAGCGGGTGTTCTTCGTCGAGGTCGGTGCGGGCGAGGACGGCAAGCTGCGCAACGTGTTCGTGCATTCGATCGAGGGCGACAGCATCAGCGTGGTAGCTTCCGCGCAGGGTTTCATCCGCAGCGACGAGCGCGGCGATCGTTTCGTCGTGCTCGAGGACGGGCGCCGCTATGACGGCGTGCCGGGCTCTGCCGCCTACAAGGTCATCGAGTTCGATCGCTACGAGATTCTCGTCGACCAGCGCCGTGTCGCGAGCCCATCGGTGCGGGCGCGTTCGACTTCAACGGTCGAGCTGATGCAACAGCGTGCATCGAACCAGCTCGGCGAGCTGTCCGCGCGCATCAACCTGCCGCTGGCCGCACTACTGCTCTCCTTGCTGGCAATTCCGTTGTCCTTCGTCAACCCGCGCGCCGGTCGCGGGGCAAACTTCATCTTCGCGCTGCTCGCCTATCTGGTCTATAGCAACGCGATCAATATCGTCGACGCCTGGGTTTCGCAGGAACGCATGGGGTTCTGGACGGCAGTGCTGATGCCGCACCTGTTGATGCTCGGGGTCCTCGCGCTGCTGTTCTACCGGCGTCTGTCGATCTCGCCGTTCTGGCGCGCGTGGAGGGCGCGGGCATGAAGCGTCTGTCGATCCTGACCCGGCACATCGGGCGCGAGATTCTGGTTGCCAGTGCCAGTGTGATGGTCGCCTTCCTGGGCCTGTTTGCGTTCTTCGATTTCGTCAACGAACTCGACGGCATCGGTCGCGGCGGCTACGGCGTGTGGGAGGCCTTCGTCTTTGTGGTGCTGATCCTGCCGGGGCGCATCTACGAGCTGCTGCCGGTGGTCGTGCTGATCACCACGCTGTACGTGCTCACGACCTTCGCGCGACATTCCGAGATTACCGTGATGCGCGCTTCGGGCCTGTCGATCGCGGGCATTCTGCGGATCCTCGCGGCGGTCGGCATGTTGTTCGTTGTCGCGACCTTCCTCATCGGCGAGTACGTCGCGTCCCCGGCCGAACGTGCGGCGCAGCAGTGGAAGCTGGAATCGACCGGATCGAGCGTGTCGAACCGTTTGCGCTCGGGTTTGTGGGTCAAGGACGGCGCCAACTTCGTGAACATCGCCACGGTGTTCCCGGACGGCACGATGCTGGGTGTGAGCATCTACGAGTTCGACGAGCGCCGGGCACTGGGCAAGGTCAGCGTGGCGCGCAGCGGTCGTTACGATGCGGACGAGAGCTTGTGGCAGCTAGAGGAAGTCGTCGAGACCCGTTTTCTCGGCGATTCGGTCGAGGTGGTCGAGTTGCCCGGCATCGAGTGGCGCTCGCAACTGACTCCCGAGGTGCTCTCGGTGCTGATGGTCGCGCCCGAGCGCATGTCGGTCACGGCGCTGTTTACCTACATCCGTCACCTGGCGGAGAACAGCCAGGACACCCAGCGTTTCGAGATCGCGCTGTGGAAGAAGCTGACCTATCCGCTCGCGGTGCTGGTGATGATGCTGCTCGCGTTGCCGTTCGCGCTGGGTCACGACCGCATGGGGGGCGTGAGCGTAAAGGTCTTCCTAGGCGTGATGCTGGGCGTGGGCTTTCACCTGCTCAACGGCCTGTTCGGCAACCTCGGCGTGATCAATGCCTGGCCGCCGGCACTGGCGGCGATCACGCCGTCGATGCTGTTCCTGCTGGCCGCCACCTACATGCTGATCCGCGTCGAGCGACGTTGAACGCGCTCGGGCATGAAGTCAAAAAAAAGGACTTCCCTCGGGAAGTCCTTTTTTGTCTGCGTCGCGCCGGTCGTGCGGACCGGCGGCGAGGCTCACGACGCCTTGTTGGCCTTGTTCTTGAAGTTGAGCTTTTCCTTGATGCGCGCGGACTTGCCCGAGCGCTGACGCAGGTAGTAGAGCTTGGCGCGACGCACGTCGCCACGACGCTTGACGTCGATGCTGGCGACCAGCGGCGAGTAGGTCTGGAAGGTACGCTCGACACCCTCGCCGGACGAGATCTTGCGCACGATGAACGACGAGTTCAGGCCGCGGTTGCGCTTGGAAATCACGACACCTTCGTAGGCCTGCAGACGCTCGCGCGTGCCTTCGACGACTTTGACCTGCACGACGACGGTGTCGCCGGGGCCGAATTCGGGAATCGTCTTGCCTTCGGACAGGCGGGCGATCTCTTCCTGCTCGAGTTGCTGGATCAGGTTCATTGCTTCACTCCGTTTCTTCTGTGGCCTTTGTCGGCCTTGCGTGCAGAGCAGGCCCATGCCTGGTGCAAGCGGTTTGTATCGGCTGTGTCCAGCCCTTGTTGCGGAGCAGGGCGGTTCAGCCGTGCTCCTTGCGTTCCTGCCTGAATTCCTCAAGCAGTTTCGATTCTTCCCGGCTCAGCGTGCGCGCCGCGATCAGTTCGGGGCGCAGCAACCAGGTCCTGCCCAGCGACTGCTTGAGCCGCCAGCGGCGGATCGCCGCATGGTTGCCAGACAGCAGCACGTCCGGAACGCGGGCGCCATTATAGACGTCCGGGCGCGTGTAGTGCGGACAATCGAGCAGCCCGTCGACGAAGGAATCCTCCTGCGCCGAGTCGTTGTCGTTGAGCGCACCCGGCAATTGCCGGATCACCGCGTCGAGGACCACCATCGCCGCCAGTTCGCCGCCTGACAGCACGAAGTCACCGAGCGAGATCTCTTCGTCGACGCAGGCGTCAATGACGCGCTGGTCGATGCCTTCGTAGCGCCCGCACAGCAGCACGAATCCCGACTGTGCGGCCAGTTCCATGACCTTCGCGTGATCCAGCGGCTGCCCCTGCGGTGACAGGCAGATCACGCGACCCGGCGTACCGATCGCGGCTGCCTGATCTTCCCGCGCGGCGCCGATCGCCGCTTCCAGCGGGCCCGGCATCATCACCATGCCGGGGCCACCGCCGTAGGGGCGGTCGTCGACCGTGCGGTGCGCGTCGTAAGCGAAGTCGCGCGGGTTGTGCAAACCCAGACCGAACAACGCGCGCTCGAGCGCGCGGCGCGTGATGCCGCTGTCGGTCAGGGCGGCGAACATCTCCGGGAAAAGCGTCACGACGTCGTAACGACGGGATGCGACGCCGGCGTCCATGCTGTTCACCAGTCGCGCTGCCAGTCGACCGTGATGCGGCCCGCTTCCAGGTCGACCTCGGGCACATAGGCCTCGACAAAGGGGATCAGCCGTTCGGTGTCATCCGAATCGACCACGCGCAACACCTCGTGTGCACCGGTACTCAGCAGGCCTGCGACCCGACCCAGCGGCTCGCCTTCGCGGTTGACCACGGACAAGCCGGTCAGGTCTTCCCAGTAGTAGGTCTGCTCGCCCGGATCGGGCATGGCTTCGCGTGGTGCGGCGACATACCAGCCCTTGAGCGCTTCGGCAGCGTTGCGGTCGGGGGCTTCGCGAAAGCTCGCGACCAGACCGGTGCCATGCGGCTTGCAGGCGGTCAGTTCGACCGGCTGCCACGCCGATTCCGGCGCGTCATCATCGGGCGAGATCCACCACTGAGGCATGTCTGCCCAGGATTGCGGATCGTCGCCGAAGGGCTGGATGCGTAGCCAGCCCTTGATGCCGAACGGGGCGACGATGCGCCCCATGATCATCATGATGCGGGCAGCCTCAGGCTGCCTCAGGCCGTCTTCGAGGCCTGCTTGACCAGACGGGCGACGGTGTCGGAGACCCGGGCGCCGTTGCTGACCCAGTGCTCAAGACGCGCGGCGTCGATCACGATGGCCTGTTCCTTCTCGGAGGCGACCGGGTTGTAGTAACCCACGCGCTCGATGAAGCGACCATCGCGACGGTCGCGCTTGTCGGCTGCGACGATGTTGAAGAACGGGCGCTTCTTGGCGCCACCACGGGCAAGACGAATGACGACCATTGGGGTGTCCTGAAAATGAAATCGGAAAACGCGACAATATATCGGATTCCCTGCCGTCAAGCAAGGTCGCGAACGGCATCCGACGGTGCCCGGGCGGGGCTCGCGTATAATCGCCGCCACTGAAGAATGTGGCCGGATCATGAAGGAAATTCTCGTTCTGTACTACAGCCATCGCGGTTCCGTGCGCGCGCTTGCCGAAGAGGTCGCGCGCGGCATCCACGAGGTGCCCGGCGCAAGTGCGCGCGTGCGCACGGTCCCCAAGGTCTCGACCGTGTGCGAGGCGGTCGAGGACGAGGTGCCCGCCGACGGGCCACCCTACGTCGAAGTGCGCGATCTCGACGAGTGTGCGGGCCTGGTGCTGGGCAGTCCGACACGTTTTGGCAACATGGCTGCGCCGATGAAGTACTTCATCGACAGTCTGGCCGGCGCCTGGGTCAACGGCACGCTGGCGGGCAAGCCGGCTGGCGTGTTCACGTCCACGGGCAGCCTGCACGGCGGGCAGGAGAGCACCTTGCTGACGATGATGCTGCCGCTGCTGCATCACGGCGCGCTGATCGTCGGTTTGCCGTATACCGAGGATGACCTGAGCACCACCCGTAGCGGTGGCACGCCCTATGGCGCGAGCCACGTCGCCGGCGCGGATGGCGATCCGCGCCTGAGCGACGAGGAGCGGCGCCTGGCCGCGGCGCTGGGACGGCGCGTCGCGCACACCGCACTCAAGCTCGCGGAGGTCGCATGAGCACACGTGCCCTCAACCATCTGGCCAGCGTGCTGCTGATTGCGCTGATCGTGCTGTGCGTTCTGTGGGAAGCCTGGCTGGCACCGCTGCGCCCGGGCGGTTCGTGGATGATGCTCAAGGTGCTGCCGCTGCTCGCTGCCGTGTTCGGCGTGCTCAAGGGACGGCGCTACACCTTCCAGTGGCTGTCGATGCTGATCCTGCTGTATTTCACCGAAGGCGTGATGCGCGCCTGGGATCCGGGCATCGGCGGCGTGCTGGCGATCATCGAGGCGGTGCTCTCGGCAGCGCTGTTTGGCGTCGTGCTGCTCTACGCGCGGGCGACTGCACCGTCGCGCCAGCCGCCCGCGGCCTGATTCAATCGCCTCCGGAAGGAGGCGGTTCCTGGGATGAAGTGTGGCGGCGGCGCTTGATCCAGCGCCACACCTGGATCAAATGGCCCGAGGCCGCGTAGACCAGGAACAGCGCGAACAGCACGCCGGGCGGATAGCTGGAGACCAACGCGAACACCAGCACCACCGCGATGACGACGATGAAGGGCACGCTCTTGCGCAGGTTGATGTCCTTGCCGCTCCAGAACAGCACATTGCACACCATCGACAGGCCGGCGAAGACGGTCAGCGCCGCGACCAGCCAGACCACGTCGGCTCCGGCGATGTCGTTGTCGTTGGCCACCCACACCATGCCGGCGATCAGTGCCGCAGCCGCCGGGCTCGGCAGGCCGACGAAGAACCGCTTGTCAGCCGAATCGATCGTCGTGTTGAAGCGCGCCAGCCGCAGCGCGGCGCCGGCGCAGAAGATGAAGGCGGCGATCCAGCCCACGTTGCCCAGGTCCTTGAGCGCCCATTCGTAGACGATCAGCGCCGGCGCCGCGCTGCGGCTG
>JACESY010000029.1 GCA_013911595.1 Azoarcus sp. | reverse complement strand
CGCGCGACCTACGATCGTTACGGCCAGGCCGGCATGGAAGGCATGGGCGGCATGGGTGGCGCGGGCGCTGGCCGCGCCACCCATGCCGCCCATGCCTTCCATGCCGGCGTGGCCGTAACGATCGTAGGTCGCGCGTTTCTGTTCGTCGGAGAGCGCCTCGTAGGCCTCGCTCAATTCCTGGAACTTCGCCGAAGCATCCTTGCTGTCCGGATTGCGGTCCGGGTGATGCTTCATCGCGAGCTTGCGATAAGCCTTCTTGATTTCGTCGGCCGAGGCGTCGCGGTTGACGCCGAGGACTTCGTAATAATCCCGTTTTGCCATTGTGTGCTGTGGGTCCTGGTTCTTCAGTCCGCCGAAAAGCCGAAAGCCGGAGGTGCCGCCGATCCGGTGGCACCTCCGACTTCAGACCATCCGCCGGAGGAGATTGCGGAAATCCGGAGCGCGGTGGAGTGCCGCGCTCCGGCCGGCAGGATTACTTCTCGTCCTTGACCTCGGTGAACTCGGCGTCGACGACGTCCGGGTCGGCCGATGCGTTGGCGTCCGCGCCGCCACTCTCGGCGCCGGCTTCAGCGCCCGGATTCTGACCGCCGTACATCTTCTCGCCAAGTTTCTGGCTGGCCTGGGCGAGTGCAGCGCTCTTGGCGTCGATCTGCTCCTTGTCGTTGCTCTTGATCGCCTCCTCGGCTTCCTGGATGGCCGTCTCGATTGACGACTTTTCGCTCTCGTCGAGCTTGTCGCCGTGCTCGGACAGCGCCTTCTTCACCGAGTGGATCAGCGCGTCGCACTGGTTATGGGCGTCAGCCAGATCGCGGGCCTTCTTGTCGTCTTCGGCATGCGCGGCGGCGTCCTGCACCATGCGCTCGACTTCCTCGTCGGTGAGGCCGGAGTTGGCCTGAATCTTGATCTTGTTTTCCTTGCCGGTGGCCTTGTCCTTGGCCGAGACATGCAGGATGCCGTTGGCGTCGATGTCGAAGGTGACCTCGATCTGCGGCATGCCGCGCGGCGCCGGCGGGATGTCGGTCAGGTTGAACTGGCCCAGGCTCTTGTTGCCGCCGGCGACCTCGCGCTCACCCTGCAGCACGTGAATCGTCACCGCGTTCTGGTTGTCGTCGGCCGTTGAAAACACCTGGCTCGCCTTGGTCGGGATCGTGGTGTTCTTCTGGATGAGCTTGGTCATCACGCCGCCCAGGGTTTCGATGCCCAGGCTGAGCGGGGTGACGTCGAGCAGCAACACGTCCTTGACGTCGCCCTGCAGCACGCCGCCCTGGATCGCTGCGCCGACGGCGACCGCCTCGTCCGGGTTGACGTCGCGTCGCGGCTCCTTGCCGAAGAACTCCTTGACCTTCTCCTGCACCTTGGGCATGCGGGTCTGGCCGCCGACGAGGATCACGTCGTCGATGTCCGAGAACTTGACACCGGCATCCTTGAGCGCGACGCGGCAAGGCTCGATCGAGCGCTCGATCAGGTCCTCGACCAGGGCTTCGAACTTGGCGCGCGTGATCTTCACCGCGAGGTGCTTGGGACCGGAGGCGTCAGCCGTGATGTAGGGCAGGTTGACCTCGGTCTGCTGGCCGGAGGACAACTCGATCTTGGCCTTCTCGGCGGCTTCCTTGAGGCGCTGCAGCGCGAGCACGTCGTTCTTCAGATCAACGCCCTGGTCCTTCTTGAACTCGGTGACGATGTAATCGATGATGCGCTGATCGAAGTCCTCGCCACCGAGGAAGGTATCGCCGTTGGTGGCCAGCACCTCGAACTGGTGTTCGCCGTCGATGTCGGCGATCTCGATGATCGAGATGTCGAAGGTGCCGCCGCCCAGGTCATAGACCGCAACCTTGGAATCGCCCGGCTTCTTGTCCATGCCGAAGGCCAGCGCGGCCGCGGTCGGCTCGTTGATGATGCGCTTGACCTCAAGCCCGGCGATCTTGCCGGCGTCCTTGGTGGCCTGGCGCTGGCTGTCGTTGAAGTAGGCCGGTACCGTGATGACGGCCTCGGTCACTTCCTCGCCCAGGTAGTCCTCGGCGGTCTTCTTCATCTTGCGCAGCACCTCGGCCGAGACCTGCGGCGGCGCGATCTTCTTGCCGCGCACCGAGACCCAGGCGTCACCGTTTTCGGCCTTGCAGATTTCGTAGGGCATCAGGTCGATGTCCTTCTGCACTTCCTTCTCTTCGAAACGGCGGCCGATCAGGCGCTTGACGGCGAACAGCGTGTTCCTGGCGTTGGTCACGGCCTGACGCTTCGCCGGCGCGCCGGTGAGGATCTCGTCGTCTTCGGCGTAGGCGACGATGGAGGGCGTGGTGCGCGCGCCCTCGGAGTTCTCGATGACCTTCGGCTTGCCGCCTTCCATGATGGCGACGCAGCTGTTGGTAGTGCCGAGGTCGATGCCAATGATCTTGCCCATGTCGTGTCCTTTATGTGTTCGTTTCAATTCCGGTTCCGGCGACTGTGGCCGGGGTCTGTACCGAATATGGGGCGGCAGGCGCAGCTTTCAAGCCCTGTCGTGCAACAGGGTCATTTTCCCTTGGAGACCATCACCAGGGCCGGGCGCAGCACGCGGTCGTGAATCAGATAGCCTTTCTGCAGCACCTGCACGACGGTGTTCGGTTCGGCGTCGGAGTCGAGTGTGCCGATGGCCTGATGACGGTTCGGGTCGAATTTCGTGTCGATCGGGTCTTCCTCGACGATGTTCGCGCCGTCGAAAGCGGAGACGAGTTGCCTGAGCGTCAGCTCGACGCCCTCGCGCAGACTCTCGACCGTCTGGTTCTCGGTGTTCAGTGCCGCTTCCAGACTGTCCTTGACCGGCAGCATCGAGCCGGCGAACTTCTCGGCGGCGAACTTCGCGGCCTTGGCCACGTCCTCGTCGGCCCGGCGACGCATGTTCTCGGTCTCGGCCTTGGCGCGCAGCCAGGCGTCGTGGTGTTCCTCGGCCTTGCGTTCGGCTGCGCGAATCAGCTCCTCGAGCCTGGGCATGCGTTCGGCCTCGCCGACGGTGTCCGTCTCGGCCTCCACCTGGGGCTCGTCACCCGCCGCGGAGGATTCTTCGCCAGCCCTGGCGGCTTGTTCGTAGGCTTCGAGTTCGGGCTTGTTCGGGTCCTGCATCGTTTGAAGCTCCTTGTCCATCGGATTTACCGCCAAATTGGGGCGCGCGAGCGGATTTCAAGTGGCGGGCGAAAAAAATGTTCGCGGCATCGTCGCAGCCGCGGGCGTGAGGCCGGTGTATGCTTGGCCGCGTTGTCCATTTCGCGTCGCGCACTCCAGATGAGCGAGCTTCCTTCCCGCATCGGCAGGTTCGATATTCTCGAAAAGGTCGGGCAGGGCGCGACCGCCTCGGTCTATCGGGCGGTCAGCGCCGACCACCCCGACGGGGTGGCGATCAAGCACGTGCGCTTCGGCCGCGGTGACGGAGAGGCGCGGCGCATCCGCAGGCTCAGGAAGCTGCTCAAGGCCGAGGCGGCAGTCGCCAAGCGGCTTGAGCACCCGAACATCATTGGCATCCACGAAGTCGTCTTCGAGGACGACGAGGCGCATGTGGTGATGGAGTATTTCCCGGGGTTGCCGCTGACCCGCCATTGCCGCTTCGATCAGTTGCTGCCATTGCATCGCGTGATGGGCATCGTGTTCAAGTGCTGCATGGCGCTCGATCATGCCTTTCGGCAAGGGGTCGTGCACCGCGACATCAAACCGGACAACATCCTCGTCGATGCCGAGGACAACGTGAAGATCACCGACTTTGGACTGGCGCTCAATCTTGACCGCAAGCAGCAGTCCGACTCGACCTTCATCGTCGGCGTCGGCTCACCGGCCTACATGAGCCCGGAGCAGATCAAGAGCTATCCCCTGAACCAGAAGACCGACCTGTATTCGCTCGGGGTCGTGCTCTTCCACCTGCTCACGGGGCGGCTGCCTTTTCGTGCGACGAGTCACGCGCAACTGATCTACAAGATTCTCAACGCGGATCCGCCGCCGCCATCGCGCATCAATCCGGATCTGCCGCAGGGGGTCGATGGCGTGGTCGCCAAGGCGCTTGAAAAGGACTTGTACTCACGCTACCGCAACGGTGCAGAGTTTGCGCAGGACCTCTCGGCGATCCGCTACAAGATCGTCGACGAGGGTCAGCGTCCGTCGGACGCCCGGCGTTTCGAAGTGCTTCGCCGGCAGACCTTCTTCACCGAGTTCGACGACGTCGAGGTCTGGGAGGCCTTGCGCATATCGGCGTGGAGGCGGGTCGATGCCGGTGTGGCGGTATTCCGCGAAGACGACGAGGACCCGCGATTCGCATTGCTGATTGACGGAGAGGTCGAGATCTCGATCAGCGGGCGCCGCGTCGAGCGCCTCGGACCGGGCTCGGCCTTCGGCGAGCTGGCCTGGCTGGATGTGGGCACTTCGCGTCAGATGACGACCGCCGTGACGGTGGTCGAATCGATATATCTCGAGGTGAGTCCTTCCGCACTCGCGCTCGCCTCCGAGGAAGTCCGGGACAAGTTCCGCGCGGTCGTCGGTGCGATTGCCGCACGCCGCTGTGCCGAGGCCATGCGCACCATCGCGGCAGGCGGTGAGCAGGCGTTGCCGGCACGCCGCGCCGCGCCCGGGCGGCTGGATCTGCAACTGGTCGATGACTGAGATCAGACCGCCAGGTCGATCTGGCTGATCGTGCCGGCCGTGCCGTTCTCGGACAGATAGACGCCACTGGCGCGCAACTGGCCGAGGGTGTCTCCGGCGCCGTCGCGCAACGCGAATGGGGTCGCCACCCGCGCGATCGAGAGGGCGCCGACGCCGGCTTCGGCGAGAGTCGTGAGTGATCCCTTGCCGTTGGCGTCGGGCTGCCACAGGCGCAGGTCGGCAAAGTGCGCATCGGCCTCGTCGATCCAGCCGTTGCCGTCCGAGTCGAGCGCCGCGAGTTCCGCGAAGCCGTCACCGGTGGTCGGGCCGAAAAGCTCGCTTCCGTCGTCGATGCGACCGTTGGCGTTGCGATCGAAGGCGAGCATGCCGCGCCCGCCGACCGGCAATGGAATTGCGTCGTCGGTCCCGTTGGCGTCCAGATCGAACGCGAAGCGCACGTCGGCCAGACGCGCGCCGCTGCCCGCGAAGTCGAGTACCAGCGGATCCTGAAGGCGCCGCGGTTCGCCGGTGCTCATGTCGAGTTCGAAGCGTTCGGCGAAGCTGCGCTCCAGTTCGAATTCGACATCGAACCGGATCTCGCGTCCGTCGGCCGTGCGCACCAGGCCCTTTGCCGCAAAACCGACATGCTCGTACTCGATGCGCTCGCCGCGCACGCTCAGCGACATGCCCGAAGTGTTCGCGCCCGCCGGTGTGCGCTCGGGCGGCGAATAGGCGGGCGTGGAATCGGGTTCGAGATCGGACAGGCGTAGCACCTGGATGCTGCGACCGAACATCGATTCGATCACCGCCCGCAACAGCGCCATGCGAGGATCGTCGAGTGCCTCATCGGCGCCGGCCGCGATCTGATCGAGTTCCGTGCTTTCGGTCGTGGAGGAGGGCGGGGCCGCCCTCGGCTCCCAGCGTTCGACGCGCACCGAAACGCGCTCGCGCTCGAACGCGACGTGGGTCGACTGCATTGCGATCTGCGCGCTCTCGATTTTCATTGCTGGCCTGCGAACGGATTGAACCGTGACAGGGCAGTTAACGGCTGCGCGCGGGATTTCTTGAGTGGCGTTCAGCGCGCGGCGCCGAGGTCCCGCGCGCGCAGCGCGGCCAGTTCGCGCTCCTGGGCGCTCGGCGGCGCGATCTCGAGCCAATTGCCAAGATGCGATTCGGCCACCTTGCCGAGCGCGGCGATCCAGTCCGCACGTTCGTTCAGGCACGGGATGTAGTGGAAGGTCTCGCCGCCGGCCGTGAGGAAGGCTTCGCGGCATTCCATGCCGATCTCCTCGATGGTCTCCAGGCAGTCGGAGACGAAGCCGGGGCAGATTACGTCGACGCGGCGCACGCCTTCGCCCGCGAGCTTCTGCAGGGTGGGTTCAGTGTACGGCTGCAGCCATTCGGCCTTGCCGAAGCGCGACTGGAAGGTGATCAGCCAGCGTTCGCGCGGCAACCCCAGGGCCTCGGCGAGCAAGCGGGCGCTCTTGTGGCACTCGCAGTGATACGGGTCGCCCAGGTCGAGCGAACGGCGCGGGATGCCGTGAAAGCTCATGACCAGACGCTCGGGTTCGCCGTTGGCCTGCCAGTGTTCGCGCACGCTGTTGGCCAGTGCGGCGATGTAGCCGGGGTGGTCGGCAAAGTTGCGCACGAAACGCAATTCGGGCTGGTTGCGCCACTGCATGATGCAGCGGGCCACATCGTCCATCACGCTGGCGGTGGTGCTCGCCGCGTATTGCGGGTAGAGCGGCAGCACGAGGATGCGCGTACAGCCGCGTGCGCGCATGCGTCCCAGCGCGTTCTCGATGGAGGGCTGACCGTAGCGCATCGCCCAGTCGACGACGACCTCCCCGTGTCCGTCGTGAAGGAGCCGTCCGGCCAGAAGCTTGGCCTGGCGCTCGGTGTGCACGCGCAGCGGGGAGCCTTCGTCGGTCCATACCGTGGCGTACTTGGCTGCCGACTTCTTCGGGCGCAGGTTGAGGATGATGCCGTTGAGAATCGGCCACCAGACAATGCGCGGGATTTCCACCACACGCGGGTCGGACAGGAATTGCTTGAGGTATTTGCGCAGTGCCGGCGCGGTTGGCGCCTCGGGGGTGCCCAGATTCGCGATGAGCACGCCGGTGAGCGGACTCATGCCATGAGTGTATTCGGGTTCGGGCCAGTAACGGGCCATCGGAAATCCTTGCTGGGAGGGGAGGCCGCTCAGTCGTCGCTGTGCGACAGGGCACTGGAGAGCAGGCGGGCGGTGATGTCGACGATGGGAATCACGCGATCGTAGGCCATGCGCGTGGGGCCGATCACGCCGACCGAGCCGACGAGCTTGCCGTCGACTTCGTAACCGGCAGTGATCACGCTGCAGCCATCGAGTTCCTCGACGCCGGATTCGTTGCCGATGAAGATCTGCACACCTTCGGCACGGTTGGACAGTTCAAGCAACTGCACCAGACCGGTCTTGCGTTCGAACAATCGGAACAGTTCGCGGATGCGTGACATGTTCGAGGAAAAGTCCTCGACTTCGAGAAGATTGGACTCGCCCGAGAGCACGTAGGGATCTCCGCTGCTGGCGAACTCGGTGCTGGCCTCGACGGTGGCACTCATCAGTTCGGTGATGTTGCTGCGCAGTTGATGCAGTTCGTCACGCAGGCGATTGCGCATCTCGTCGAGCGCCTGGCCTGCGTAGTGGGCGGTCAGCGTGATGCCGGCCTCGGTCAGCTCCGCCGCCGAATAGGCTCGCCGCGTATGCAGGATGCGGTTCTGCACGTCACCGGCCGAGGTCACGATGATCAGCAGCACGCGGGTATCGGACAGGCGCACGAATTCGATCTGGCGGATGCGCGCGCTTTCGCGATGGGGGCTGACGACGATGCCTGCGAAATGGGTCAGGTTGGAGAGCAGCTGCGAGGCCGACGAGACCAGACGCCGCGGCTGGTCCGGCAGCAACTGGCCACGCAACTGGCGCACGCGTGATGGATCGAGCGGTTGTACGGTGAGCAGTGAATCGACGAAGAAGCGGTAGCCGAGCGCGGTCGGCATGCGGCCGGCCGAGGTGTGGGGGCTGGTGATGAAGCCCATTTCCTCGAGTTCGCTCATGACGTTGCGAACAGTGGCCGGAGACAGCTCCAGACCGGAGTGTTTTGACAGCGTGCGCGACCCGACCGGCTGACCTTCGTCGATGTAGCGTTCGATCAGCGTCTTGAGCAGGATCTGCGAGCGGGTGTCCAGCGTTGGCTGCGTCATCGTATGCATGATTCCGGGAGTCTGTGGAGCATTATCCGCCCCTTGCCGTCATCGCGGCAAACCCGTGTGCGCCGGGCCCTCGAGCATCCTCCGTGGCGCGGCCGATTATGGTTTAATCGGCGCATGGCAAACGACTTCCGTACCGTCGCCCTGGTCGGCAAATACCAGGATCCGGGTGTCGCCGACGCGGTGCTCGGGGTTGCCGCGTTCCTGCGTCGGCGCGGACTGGCGGTTTGGATCGAGGCGGGCACCGCGAGTTCGTTCGAAGGTGGCGACGCATGTGGCGAGGTGCGCGATTATGACGAGATCGGTGCCGGCTGCGATCTGGTGGTGGTGCTCGGCGGCGACGGCACGATGCTGCATGCTGCGCGACGACTGGCTGCCAGCGGCGTGCCGCTGGCAGGCGTAAATCGTGGCCGCTTGGGTTTTCTTACGGACATTTCGCGTGATGAAGCGGTGCAGCGCCTCGACGAGATTCTCGACGGCCGTTACAAGTCCGAGGTGCGCTTCATGCTCGAGGCGGAGGTCGAGCGCGAAGGCGAGTGCGTCGCGACCATGCGGGCGTTCAACGACGTGGTGCTCAGCAAGGGCGACACCGGCCGATTGATCGAATTCGACTTGTTCGTCGATGGCGAGTTCGTCTATACGCAGCGTTCGGACGGCATGATCGTGTCCACGCCGACCGGTTCCACCGCGTATTCGCTGTCGGCCAACGGCCCCATCCTGCATCCGACCCTGCGCTGCATCGCGCTGGTGCCGCTCGCTCCGCATGCGCTGTCTGCCCGTCCGGTGACCCTGCCCGATTCCTGCTGCGTGGAACTGGAACTTCATCCGCCCCATCATGCGGGCATCTTCTTCGACGGCCACGACCGGTTCGATGCGCGCGCGCGCGACCGCCTGCGCATCCGGCGTTTTCCCGAGCCCGTGCGCCTGCTCCATCCCGAGAACTACAGTTACTTCGCAATGCTGCGCGAGAAGCTCCACTGGAGCGCCGTGCCGCGCTCACCCTGATTCGGCCCTACGATGCTCAGACGTCTCACTATCCGCGACTTCGTCATCGTCGACCGGCTCGAACTGGAGTTCGCGTCCGGTTTCGGCACGCTCACCGGAGAGACCGGTGCGGGCAAGTCTATCCTGATCGATGCGTTGGGACTGGCGCTCGGCGACCGCTCCGACGCGACCACGGTGCGCGCCGGTCGCGACAAGGCCGATATCGTGGCCGAGTTCGACCTTCCGTCGGACGGCGCGCTCGCGACGTGGCTCGAGGCGGCCGATCTGGCGAGCGAGGACGCGCTCGTGCTGCTCCGCCGCGTGGTCGATGCCGGCGGGCGTTCGCGCAGCTGGATCAACGGCGTGCCGGTCACGCTTGCGCAGTTGCGCGAAGCGGGCGAGCGGCTCGCGGATATCCACGGACAGCACGCTCATCTCGCCTTGCTGCGTGCGGATGCCCAGCGCGCGCTGCTCGACGCCCATGCAGGAGCCGGCGCCCTTGCTGCGCAGGTCGAGCGCGAGCATCGCGAATGGCAGCGCATCGCGCGGCTGCGTGCGCAGGCAGAGCAAGACGCCAGTGCATCGGCGCGTCAACGCGAACTGCTTTCCTGGCAGATCGACGAACTCGAGCAATTGGCCTTCGATGCACACGAATGGGGCGAGCTCGACGCCGAGCAGCGCCGGTTGGCACATGCGGCGACGCTGATCCAGGGTTCGGATGAAGTGCTGACGGGGCTTGTCGACGGGGAGTTGTCGCTGACCTCGCTGCTGGGGCGGATCGGCGCGCGTGTGGAGGCGATGCACGAACTCGACCCGGAAGTGGGGGAGACCCGCGAATTGCTCGCCGCGGCGGCGATCCAGCTTGACGAGGCCGTGCACGCGCTGCGCCGCTACCATGAGCGGCTGGATCTCGACCCGGGCCGCCTCGACGAGGTGGAGCGACGCATCGGCGCGATTAGTGACCTCGCGCGCAAACATCATGTTGCGCCGAACGAGCTGCCAGAGCTGCTCGCAAGCTGGCAGGCCCAGCGCGAAGAACTCGAGGCGCAGTCGGATCCGGCACGATTGGCAGAACTCGAGACCAGCGCGCGGCAGGCGTGGCAGGAGACGGCCGAACGCCTGTCCGGGCAGCGCCGGCCGGCAGCCGAGGCGCTCTCACGCCGCGTCACGGAGGCGCTGCAGTCGCTCGCGATGGCCGGGGGGCGGTTTGAGGTGGCGCTGGTGCCGCGGGAAGAGGGTGGCGCACACGGGTTCGAAGACATCGAATTTCGCGTTGCCGCAAGCGGCGGCCAGCCGTTGCGGCCGCTTGCTCGGGTCGCGTCGGGTGGAGAATTGTCGCGCATCGGGCTGGCGATACAGGTCATGACAAGCCGCGATGCGGCCGTGCCGACGCTGATCTTCGACGAGGTCGATGTTGGGGTCGGCGGCAGCGTAGCCGAGCGGGTCGGGCAGTTGCTTGCCAGCCTCGGGCGGGATCGTCAGGTGTTGTGCGTGACGCATTTGCCGCAGGTGGCGTCCTGTGCCGACTGGCAGTGGAACATCGCCAAACAGCCGTGCGACGGCGAGGTACTCAGCGCGGTGACGCCGCTGGATTCGCAGGCGCGCATCGACGAGGTGGCGCGCATGCTCGGTGGTCTCGAGATCACCTCGACCACGCGAGACCATGCGTCGGAGATGCTGACAAAAGCCCGTGAGCGCGCCCGTGGCGATTGAGATGCGTCAGGCGCCTCTGAACGTGAGCGCGGCCGAATTGCTGCGTTGCGCCGTGCCCGGATGCTCGCCTGTCTCTCTGATAGGCGAGCATCCTGTGCGCCGTGCGCCTTGCACTCGGACCGCTCGCTAAGCTTCTTCGAGGCGCCTTTCAGTCGTGCTTGCCCAGGTTCGGGCAGTTCTCGCGCAGACAGTTCGCGTACAGATAGAGGGCGTGTTCCTTGACCTCGAAGCCGCGATTCTTGGCGACTAGATCCTGGCGGCGCTCGATCTCGGCGTCGAAGAATTCCTCCACGGCGCCGCACTGCAGGCAGACGAGGTGATCATGGTGGCCACCCTCATTGAGTTCGAACACCGCCTTGCCGGCCTCGAAGTAATGACGTTCGAGCAGCCCTGCCTGCTCGAACTGGGTGAGTACGCGATAGACCGTCGCCAGCCCGATATCCATGTCGTCGGCGATCAAGAGGCGGTAGACATCCTCTGCCGTCAGGTGCCGGTTCTCGGAATGCTGGAACAGGTCGAGGATGCGAAGTCGCGGGTAGGTCGCCTTGAGGCCGATGTTCTTGAGGTTCTGCGAATTGTCTGACATGGATCGTCGCCTCTCGTTGTCGATGCCGGTCGGGGCACCTGGGCCGGTGGAATCCGGCTTCTGTTGGCGGCTGCCGAAGCAGCGTGGTGTGGCTGCCTATGATATATTTTTTGCCCTTCGATGAGAATTGCGCGCAGACCGCTACCGGTGCGGCTCGCGGTGTTCGCCGGGCCGTGTGCGCCGGCACCCAATGTACGTTCAAAGGCGATCCATGCGCTCGATTTCCGTTTCCGTCGCTCTCGTTGCCAGTCTGCTCCTGGGCGGCTGCTCGCTCGACTCCCTGGTCAGTCCTTATCGCATCGACGTGCGTCAGGGCAATTATGTCGATCAGCAGATGGTCGCGCAGTTGCGACCCGGCATGACGCGCGAGCAGGTGCGCTTCGTGCTGGGTACGCCGCTGGTCGTCGACATGTTCCGCGAGAACCGCTGGGATTACGTCTATCGACATACCGAGGGATGGAACGAGCCGCAGTCACGCAGGCTGAGCGTGTTTTTCGTCGATGACAAGCTCGACAGCGTCGAGGGCGACGTTGTTGCCGCCGGCGACGGCCCCGAGGATTCGGCGACGCCGCCGGCGCGCCGCCGTGTGATCGAGGTGCCGAGCAGCGCCCGCTGAACTTCCGGGGTCTGAGCGCCCCGTCACGATCAATGATTCACGAGAGGTTTGAATGACCAGACGTCGCATCGCGATCGCCGGAGCATCCGGCCGCATGGGTCGCATGCTTGTTGATGCCACGCTCGCTGATCCACAGGCGGAGCTCGTTGCCGCCTTCGACCGGCCCGACACGCCGTTCATCGGACGCGACGCCGGAGAATTTTCGGGCACGCCCTGTGGCGTGTCGATTACCGACGACGTGCGAACGGCCATCGCCGCCGCCGACTGCGTGATCGACTTCACCCGCCCCGAAGGCACGCTCGCTCATCTGGAGATCGCGCGCGAACTCGGTCGCGCGATGGTCATCGGGACGACCGGCATGGCGGGTGATGACAAGGCGGCCATCGCGCGCGCGGCTGAATCCGTCCCGGTGGTGTTCGCGCCGAACATGGCGGTTGGCGTGAATGCCGTTTTTCGTTTGCTCGAGGTCGCCGCGCAGATCCTCAATGCGGGCTACGATGTCGAGGTGATCGAGGCACATCACCGGCACAAGGTCGACGCGCCGTCGGGTACGGCATTGCGCATGGGTGAGATCGTCGCGCGAGAACTGGGGCGTGATCTCAAGGAATGTGCGATCTTCGGTCGCGAAGGCGTGACCGGCGAGCGTCGTGCCGAGACCATCGGTTTCTCGACAATCCGCGGTGGTGACGTGATCGGCGACCACACTGTGCTGTTCGCCGGGATCGGCGAGCGCATCGAGATTACGCACAAGTCGGGCGGGCGCATGCCGTACGCGCTCGGTTCGCTGCGCGCCGCGCATTTCCTCGCCGGGCGCAAATGTGGGCTGTTCGACATGCAGGACGTGCTCGGATTGCGTTGATTCCGGGGGCTCGGGCACGTCTGAGCGTTTGCGCGGGCGGCGCCTCAACGCTATAATCCGACGAATTCGACAGCGGGATCGGCCGAACGCGGCTTGTCCCGTTTTTTTCACGTATGGGGGCGGCATCTTTGCCTTTGTGCCGTGCCCGTTACCGCTGAATCAGGAGTTCTCGTGGCTGCATCCCCGTCTGCTGTACTGGCGCTTGCCGATGGCACGGTTTTTCATGGCAAGGGCATTGGCGCGATCGGCAGTACGGTCGGCGAAGTGGTGTTCAACACGTCGATGTCCGGCTACCAGGAAATTCTCACCGATCCGAGCTATTGCAGGCAGATTGTCACTCTGACCTATCCGCACATCGGCAATGTCGGCGTCAACGCTGAGGACGTCGAGGCCGATCGCGTACATGCCGCAGGGCTGGTCATCCGTGATCTGCCGATCCTCACGTCGAACTTCCGCTGCGAACGCACGCTCGACGCCTATCTGAAGGCGGAAAACGTTGTCGCGATCGCCGACATCGACACCCGCAAGCTCACCCGCATATTGCGCGAACACGGCGCACAGGGTGGGTGCATCGTCACGACCGAAGCGGGTCGTAGCCCGGATATCGCCGCCGCGATCGAATCGGCCCGCAGTTTCCCCGGTCTCGCCGGCATGGACCTGGCGCAGGTCGTCAGCCGCAGCGACACCATCGGGTGGGAGCAGGGCGAATGGCGCCTGGGCAGCGGTTATGCGCAACCGGCCGACGCGCGCTTCCACGTGGTTGCCTACGACTTCGGCGTCAAGTTCAACATCCTGCGCATGCTCGCCTCGCGCGGCTGCCGCCTGACCGTGGTGCCCGCGCAAACGCCGGCTGCCGAGGTGCTGGCGATGCGCCCCGATGGCGTGTTCCTGTCCAACGGACCGGGGGATCCGCAGCCGTGCGACTACGCGATTGCCGCGATCCGCGAGATTCTTGCCGCCGGCATTCCGACCTTCGGTATCTGTCTGGGGCACCAGTTGCTCGCACTGGCTTCGGGTGCGCGCACCCGCAAAATGAAGTTCGGTCACCATGGCGCAAACCATCCGGTCAAGGATCTGGACAGCGGCAAGGTGATGATCACGAGCCAGAACCACGGTTTCGCCGTCGACCCGGATTCGATGCCGGACAACCTGCGGGTGACCCATGTGTCGCTGTTCGATGGTTCCAATCAGGGCTTGGCGCGCACCGACGTACCGGCCTTCTCGTTCCAGGGGCACCCGGAAGCGAGCCCGGGGCCACATGACGTGGCCTATCTGTTCGACCGTTTCGTGAGCATGCTCGAAGAGCAGGGGCTAGAGGCCAGGGGCTAGGGAATACCAGGCCCCTGTCGCGACGCTTTTCTCCCTAGACCCCAGTCCCCAGTCTCCAGCCGCTGAAGAACAATGCCCAAACGCACAGACATCCAGTCCATCCTCATCATCGGCGCCGGCCCTATCGTCATCGGCCAGGCGTGCGAGTTCGACTACTCCGGCGCGCAGGCCTGCAAGGCACTGCGAGAGGAGGGCTTCAAGGTCATCCTCGTCAACTCGAACCCGGCGACGATCATGACCGATCCGGGTACGGCCGACGTGACCTATATAGAGCCGATCAACTGGCAGGTGGTCGAACGAATCATCGCCAAGGAGCGCCCCGACGCGCTGTTGCCGACCATGGGCGGGCAGACCGCGCTCAATTGCGCGCTCGACCTGGCCAAGCACGGCGTGCTCGCCAAGTACGGCTGCGAGATGATCGGTGCCTCGCGCGACGCCATCGACATGGCCGAAGACCGTCTCAAGTTTAAGGACGCGATGACGCGCATCGGTCTGGGTTCGGCGCGCTCGGGCATCGCCCACAGCTTCGAGGAAGCGTTGCAGGTGCAGGGCGGCATCGGCTTTCCGGTGATCATCCGCCCGAGTTTCACGCTGGGCGGCACCGGCGGTGGCGTGGCCTTCAACATGGAAGAATTCGAGGAGATCTGCAAGCGCGGTATCGAGGCCAGCCCGACCAACGAGTTGCTGATCGAGGAGTCGATGCTGGGCTGGAAGGAGTTCGAGATGGAGGTCGTGCGTGACCGCGCCGACAACTGCATCATCGTGTGCTCCATCGAGAACCTTGATCCGATGGGCGTGCACACGGGAGACTCGATCACGGTGGCGCCGGCGCAAACGCTTACCGACAAGGAATACCAGATCATGCGCAACGCCTCGATCGCGGTGTTGCGCGAGATCGGGGTCGACACGGGTGGCTCGAACGTGCAGTTCGCAATCAACCCTGACGATGGGCGCATGATCGTCATCGAGATGAATCCGCGCGTTTCGCGCTCTTCGGCGCTCGCGTCCAAGGCCACGGGTTTCCCGATCGCCAAGATCGCGGCCAAGCTCGCCGTCGGCTACACCCTCGACGAACTGCAGAACGACATCACCGGCGGCGCCACACCGGCCTCGTTCGAGCCGTCGATCGACTACGTCGTTACCAAGATCCCGCGTTTTGCCTTCGAGAAGTTTCCGCTCGCCAATGATCGCCTGACCACGCAGATGAAGTCGGTGGGTGAGGTCATGGCGATGGGCCGCAGCTTCCAGGAATCATTCCAGAAGGCGCTGCGCGGTCTGGAAGTGGGTGCCTACGGGCTGGATGAGGTCGAGACCGACCGCGAGAGTCTCGAGCAGGAACTGGTCAGTCCCGGTGCCGAACGCATCTGGTACGTCGGCCAGGCTTTTCGCGAGGGCTACACGCTCGAACAGGTATTCAAGCTGACCAAGATCGATCCGTGGTTTCTCGCCCAGATCGAGGACATCGTCGCCACCGAGAAGACGATTTCCGGCCGTTCGCTCAAGGCCATCGCCGCGGACGAGTTGCGCGGCATCAAGCGCAAGGGATTCTCCGATCGACGCATCGCCAAGCTGCTGGGCGCGGACGAGACGGCGGTGCGTCTGCATCGCCACGCGCTCGGCGTGCGCCCGGTGTTCAAGCGCGTCGATACCTGTGCGGCCGAGTTCGCCACGTCCACCGCCTACTTGTACTCGAGCTACGAGGACGAGTGCGAGGCGCAGCCCACGGACAAGAAGAAGATCATGGTGCTCGGCGGCGGTCCGAACCGCATCGGCCAGGGCATCGAGTTCGATTACTGCTGCGTGCATGCGGCGCTGGCGCTGCGCGAAGACGGCTACGAGACCATCATGGTCAACTGCAACCCGGAGACCGTGTCGACCGACTATGACACCTCCGATCGCCTGTACTTCGAGCCGATCACGCTCGAGGACCTGCTCGAGATCGTTGCGGTCGAGAAGCCGGTTGGCGTGATCGTGCAGTTCGGTGGTCAGACGCCGCTCAAGCGGGCTCGTGCGCTCGAAGCCAACGGCGTGCCCATCATCGGTACCAGCCCGGACATGATCGACGCCGCCGAGGATCGCGAGCGCTTCCAGAAACTTTTGCAGGACCTGGGTCTAAAGCAGCCGCCCAACCGCACCGCACGTACGCCGGAAGACGCCGTACGCCTGGCCGCCGAGATCGGCTATCCGCTGGTGGTGCGCCCGAGCTATGTGCTGGGCGGGCGCGCGATGGAGATCGTGCACGAGCAGCGCGACCTGGAGCGCTACATGCGCGAGGCGGTGAAGGTCTCGAACGAATCGCCGGTCCTGCTCGATCGCTTCCTCAACGACGCCACCGAAGTCGACGTCGATGCGCTCTCTGACGGCAAGCAGGTCATTATCGGCGGCATCATGGAACACATCGAGCAAGCCGGCGTGCACTCGGGTGATTCGGCCTGCTCGCTACCGCCGTACACCCTGACGGCCGCGCTGCAGGACGAGCTGCGTCGCCAGACCGAGGCCATGGCCCGCGCGCTCGACGTTTGCGGTCTGATGAACGTGCAGTTCGCGATCCAGGGGGAGGGCGACAACGCCACGGTCTTCGTTCTGGAAGTCAATCCGCGCGCCTCGCGGACCGTGCCTTTCGTGTCCAAGGCCTGCGGCCTGCCGCTGGCCAAGATCGCTGCGCGCTGCATGGCAGGCCAGAGTCTGGCCAGCCAGGGCGTGACCGGTGAGGTCGTGCCGGAGTACTACTCCGTCAAGGAAGCGGTCTTCCCGTTCGTCAAATTTCCGGGCGTCGATACCATCCTCGGACCGGAAATGAAGTCGACCGGCGAGGTCATGGGCGTGGGTCGCAGTTTCGCCGAAGCCTTCGTCAAGTCGCAGATCGCCGCCAGCGTGCGCCTGCCCGAGCAGGGCATGGTGTTCATCAGCGTCAAGCCGACCGACCGACCTGCCGCGATCGAGGTCGCGCGCACGCTGTTCGACCTGGGCTTCTCGCTGATCGCCACGAGCGGCACGGCCGGCGCACTGACCGAGGCGGGCCTTCCGGTCAGGATCATCAACAAGGTCACCGAGGGTCGGCCCCATATTGTCGACCTGATCAAGAACAATGAGATCTGCCTCGTCATCAACACCGTCGAAGAGCGACGCCAGGCCATCGTGGACTCGCGCTCGATCCGCACCAGCGCGCTGGCGGCCAAGGTCACCGTTTTCACCACGATCGAAGGCGCACGTGCCGCCTCGATGGGCATGCGCGACATTGCCGGACTGGAGGTCTATAGCCTGCAGTCCCTCCATGCCGAACTGAATCCAAGCTTATGAACAAGACCCCACTGACCGTGCGCGGCGCCGAGCTGCTGCGCGACGAATTGCATCGCATGAAGACCGTCGAGCGTCCGAGCGTGATCGCCGCGATCGCCGAGGCGCGATCGCATGGTGACCTGTCCGAGAACGCCGAGTACGACGCGGCCAAGGAACGTCAGGGCTTCGTCGAGGGCCGCATCAAGGAACTCGAGGCCAAGCTCGCGAATGCGCAGGTGATCGATCCGGCCACGCTAGACGCGGACGGCCGCTGCGTGTTCGGCGCGACTGTCGAGCTTGAAGAAGTCGATAGCGGCGACGAAGTGACCTACCAGATCGTCGGCGACGACGAAGCCGACGTGAAAAACGGCAAGATCTCGGTCAGTTCGCCGATCGCGCGCGCCCTGATCGGCAAGTACGCCGGCGACATCGCGGACGTGCAGGCGCCGGGCGGCGTGCGATCCTACGAAATCGTCGATGTCCGTTACGTCTGAAGCTCCCGGCAACATCGCGCGGGGCCTGCTCGCGCGCCAGGCCGGAAACCTGTTGTTGATTCTGGTCACGCTGTGGGCCGGCGCGCTGTGGACGGTCGGCTTCGTGGTCGCGCCGACGCTCTTCGAGTTGCTGCCCGAGCGTGCGCTGGCGGGCGCCGTCGCCGGCTATTTGTTCACCAGCGTGCACTGGATCGCGGCCGTTGCGGGTGGCTACGTTCTGGCGTTCGCGCTGGTGCGCCACGGGCGGGCGGCGCTGCGTTCCGGCGTCGTGTGGCTCGTCGTCGCGATGCTCGCCATCGTCGCGATCGGTGCGCTGGGGATACAGCCCATGATCGCGGATCTGCGCAGCGGCATTGCGGATGACGCCACGCTGCGCGACCGCTTTGCGCTATGGCATGGCGTGTCGAGCGCGTTGTACGCGCTCACCTGTGTGCTCGCCGTGGTCCTGGTGCTGCGCGTCCGACGACTGACGGACTGAAATCTCAGCCCTTGCGCGGTGTGCGGCGTGCGGCCGCGCGCTTCTTGTCGGCAGCGGCCTGCATCAGCGCGGTTCGGCGCGCGTTGGCGGAGAAGGCGCGTGCCGACTTGGCAACCGACGGACGCTTGCTGCCGCGCGCTCTGGCCTCTGCGGGCGCTGCGTTCGGGCGGTCTTCTTCGCGGCGCTGCCGCCAGACGACCAGGATGTTGCCGATGGACTGTACCGGGGCCGCATCGAGTGCGTCGCAGATCTGCTGCATCAGGGCCGCGCGCTGTTCGCGCTCGGTACCCTGGGTCTTGACCTTGATCAGTTCATGGGCCTGCAGCGAGCGGTCGATCTCGGCCAGCACGGCCTCGCTCAGTCCGTTGTCGGCGACAGTGACGACGGGCTTCAGGTGGTGTGCCGTGGCACGGAATTCGCGGCGCTGTGCCGGGGTGAGTGCAATCATCATGGGTCTCAATCAGTCAAGGGCGGAATTCTACTCCGATGAAGCGCACCAGAACCAGCAAGGCCTGGATGATGGAACATGTCAACGATGCTTGGGTGCAGCGCGCCAAGGCCGAGGGCTATCGTTCGCGTGCAGCCTACAAGTTGATCGAGATCGACGAACGAGATCACCTGCTCAGAAGTGGCGCGGTCGTCGTCGACCTCGGTGCCGCACCGGGTTCGTGGAGTCAGGCGGTGGCCAAACGCGTCGGCGGCAAGGGCCGGGTGCTCGCCCTTGACCTGCTGGAGATGGAGCCGGTGGCTGGCGTCGAATTCATTCAGGGCGATTTCCTCGAGGACGAGGTACTCGCTGAACTCGGGCGTCAACTCGACGGGGCGGTGGTGGACGTCGTGCTCTCGGACATGGCGCCCAACATGTCCGGCATTGAACTGGTCGACCAGGCTCGCTCCATTCATCTGGCCGAACTCGCGCTGGATTTCTGCGATCACCACCTCAAGCCGGGTGGCGCCTTTCTTGTGAAGGTCTTCCAGGGGCCCGGATTCATGGAGTTTCGACAGGCCGTGCAGACACGCTTCAAATCGCTGCATGCGCGCAAGCCCAAGGCATCGCGCGACCGCAGCCCCGAAGTGTATCTGCTCGGCACCGGCTTTCTCGGTGGCCGCTGAGGCGGCGCCAATCCTCAAAGGAGTCCCGATGACGCTCGACATCGACGTCGTTTCCGATTTCGTCTGTCCGTGGTGCCGGCTGGGCCGGGCGCGCCTCGAACATGCGGTCGAGCACTTTCTCATCGTTCGCCCCGACGTGCAGGTGCGTATCAACTGGTTGCCGTATTTCCTGAATCCGGACACGCCGCTCGCAGGCGAACCCTATCGCCCCTTCCTCGAGAAGAAATTCGGCAGCGCGCAAGCCGTCGATGCCTTGTTCTCGCGGGTGCGCGAGGCGGCCCTGTCGGACAGTCTGTATTTCGCGTTCGAAACCATCCGCGTGCGGCCGAACACCCTGCGTGCGCACCGCTTGATCTATCGCGCGCAGTCGCGAGGGGAGACCAACGAGCGTGTGCAGGCGCTGGTGGGTGCGGTGTTCGAAGCCTATTTCGTGGAAGGACGCGATATCGGTGACGTGCACACGCTGGCCGATCTGGCCGCGGCCTGCGGAGCGCGCCGCGAGCGCGTCGTGGAATACCTGGAGAGCGAGGAGGACGCGCCGGCGGTGCGGCGCATCGCCGGTCAGCTCGGCCGACAGGGCGTCGAGGGCGTGCCCTTCTTCATCTTCAATCGCAGCCTCGCGGTCTCCGGAGCACAGTCGGTGGCTGCGCTGGGTGCAGCGCTCGCGCAGGCGACCGACGCGGCGTGAGCATTGCGCCGGAACTGCTCGTATGTGCGCGGCGCATCGCCGACGTGGCTGCGCCGCCCCGCGTGCGTGCGCTCCACCGGCCGGCACATGGCGCCGATGGCAAGCGATCCGCCTTCTGCGCGATCGAGCTCGACGGCGGATGGTTCGGGCTGGCCTATGTATCGCTCGGCGATACGCGCTCGCGCATCGACGCGATCGCTGCCGATGCGCTTGCCGGCCGCGACGTCCTCGATCTCGTGGGCGGCTGCGCGAGTGGGGATGTGGCTGCACGTACGCTCGGCATCGCCGCGCTGAATGCACTGAGCGCGTGGTTCTTCGATCGGGCCGGTTTCGTCCTGCCCGATGCGCAGGGTGTGCTGCCGGGCATTGCGCCGGCCCCAGACGAACACGTCGGCATGGTCGGCCTGTTCGAGCCGCTGGTGGAACCGGTGCTCGCTTGCGGGGCACAACTCACGGTCATCGAGCTCGACCCGGCGCTGACGGGCGAACGTGAGGGCTGGCGGGTCACACTTGAAGCGGACGTGCTGGGCGAGTGCGACGCGGTGATCTGTACGAGCACGACGCTGCTCAATCACACGCTCGAGAGCGTTTTGGCGCGGTGCACGGGGGCGCGCGAATTCGCGCTGCTCGGGCCAGGTGCGGGTTGCGTACCCGATGCGCTGTTCGCGAACGGGGTCACGCGAATTGCGGGTAGCCGCGTGACCGATGGGCCGGCGCTCGTCGATGCCTTGTCGAGTGGCCAGTCGTGGGGCCGTCATGCGCGCAAGTTCGACCTGGCGCGTGCCGACTATCCGGGGCTGGATGCACTGCTCGAACGCCTCTGATCAGATGGCGCCGTCCTCGTGCAGCGCATGGATGCGCGCCTCGTCGTAACCCAGATCGCGCAGTACTTCGTCGGTGTGTGCGCCCAGTTCCGGGCCGATCCAGTCGAGTTCTCCGGGCGTGTCGGACAGTTTCGGCACGATGCCGGGCACCTTGAAATCACGCCCATCGGGCAGCTTTGCCGAGCGCAGCATCTCGCGCGCGAGAAACTGCGGGTCGGTGAACATGTCGGCGGCCGAATACACGGTGGTGGCCGGCACCTGCGCACGGTTGAGCGTGGCCATGACGGTATCGGCATCGTGCGCGGCGCACCAGGCGTCGATCACGGAATACAGTTCGTCGCGACGCGCGTCGCGGCCCGCGTTGTCGGCCAACTGCGGGTCGGCGGCAAGGTCGTCGCGGCCGATGGCACGCATGAAGCGGGCGAAGATCGCGTCGCCGTTGGCGCCGATCTGGATGTGCTTGCCGTCGCGCGTGCCGTGGATGGCCGATGGCGTGATGCCCGGCATGATGTTGCCGGTGCGCTCGCGCACGAAGCCGAAGACGTCGAATTCCGGCACCATGGATTCCATCATCGCGAACACGGCCTCGTACAGCGCCACATCGACGATCTGGCCGCGTCCTCCATTCACTTCGCGGTGACGCAGTGCCATCAGCGCGCCGATGGCGGCCCACAGCGCGGCGATGGAGTCGCCGATGGAAATGCCGGTGCGCACCGGCGGCCGATCCGCGAAACCGGTGATGTAGCGCAACCCGCCCATCGATTCGCCGACTGCGCCAAAGCCGGGTTGCTCGCGATAGGGGCCGCTCTGTCCGAAACCGGACAGGCGTACCATAACCAGGCCGGGATTGGCCGCGGCGAGGCTTTCGAAGTCGAGGCCGAACTTCTCGATCACGCCGGGGCGGAAGTTCTCGACGACGATGTCTGCGCGCTCGGCGAGCTTGCGCACGAAGGTCCGGCCGTCCGGATGCTTTAGGTTGGCGGTTACCGACTTCTTGTTGCGTGCCTGTACGTACCACCACAGCGAGGTTCCCTCATAGAGCTTGCGCCACTTGCGCAGCGGGTCACCGCCATCGGGGGATTCGACCTTGACGACCTCGGCACCGAATTCGGCAAGGATACGGGTGCAGAAGGGGCCGGCAATCAGCGTGCCCAGTTCGAGTACGCGTACACCTGCGAGTGGTCGGTCGGGGGTCATCGAGGCTCCGGGCTGTGTCGGCATGTAAGCGGCAATGTTGAGCGTTCGCCGCCGGCGCTTCAAGCCCCGAGCCGATCCCGGCGCGTTCGCGGGCGCTTCGTGATGGTTCGCCGCGCGGCGATTGTCACCGGCGATCGCTCCGATTTGTTTACCTGCGGGAACGATCACTAATAGAATGAGTCATTGTTTTGCTGCCTGAAGACGGCATTTGCGCCATTCGATACAGGCTTTCAAGGAAAAGACGTTGAATAATCTGTTCAAGAATCTCGCGGTCTGGATGGTCATCGGCATCGTTCTGATGACGGTCTTCAACCAGTTCAACGAACGCCAGGTTGCTCCGAGCACGATGGAGTACTCGCAGTTCATGGAGGAGGCACGTTCGGGCCGCATCGCCGAGGCAACGATCGACGGTCGCGTGGTCAAGGCGACCACCAACGACGGGCGCAAGATCACGGTCTATACGCCCGGCGTGCAGGACATCTGGATGGTGTCCGACCTGATGCGCGCGGGCGTGACGATCACGGCGGCCAAGCCCGACGACGATCAGTCCTTCCTGATGAGCATCTTCGTGTCGTGGTTCCCGATGCTACTGCTCATCGCCGTGTGGATCTTCTTCATGCGTCAGATGCAGGGCGGCGGACGCGGCGGCGCGTTCTCGTTCGGCAAATCCAAGGCCAAGATGCTCGACGAATCGGCCAACTCGATTACCTTCGTCGACGTTGCCGGTTGCGACGAGGCCAAGGAGGAAGTCTTCGAGCTGGTCGAGTTCCTGCGCGATCCGTCCAAGTTCCAGAAGCTCGGCGGGCGCATCCCGAAAGGGGTGCTGATGGTCGGCTCCCCGGGTACCGGCAAGACGCTGCTGGCCAAGGCCATCGCCGGCGAGGCCAAGGTACCGTTCTTCTCGATCTCGGGTTCGGACTTCGTCGAAATGTTTGTCGGCGTCGGTGCCGCGCGCGTGCGCGATATGTTCGAGCAGGCCAAGAAGCACGCGCCATGCATCATCTTCATCGACGAGATCGACGCGGTCGGTCGTCAGCGCGGCGCCGGTCTCGGCGGCGGCAATGACGAGCGCGAGCAGACGCTCAACCAGCTTCTTGTCGAAATGGACGGCTTCGAAGGCCAGAGCGGCGTGATCGTCATTGCCGCCACCAACCGTCCCGACGTGCTCGATCCGGCGCTGCTGCGTCCGGGCCGCTTCGACCGCCAGGTGGTCGTGCCGCTGCCCGACGTGCGCGGTCGAGAGCAGATCCTGCGCGTGCACATGCGCAAGGTGCCGATCTCGCCGGACGTCGATGCGCAGATCCTGGCGCGTGGAACGCCGGGCTTTGCTGGCGCCGATCTGGCCAACCTTGTCAACGAAGCGGCGCTGTTCGCCGCACGCGGCAACAAGCGGCTGGTCGACATGGAGGATTTCGAGCGCGCCAAGGACAAGATCATGATGGGTGCGGAGCGCCGCTCCGTGGTCATGCCCGAGGAAGAGCGCAAGAACACCGCCTATCACGAGTCCGGCCACGCGGTCGTTGCCAAGCTGCTGACCAAGACCGACCCGGTGCACAAGGTCACCATCATCCCGCGCGGCCGTGCGCTGGGTGTGACCATGCAGTTGCCGGAGGGGGATCGCTACAGCGAGGATCGTGAGCGACTGCTGCAGATGATCGCGGTGCTCTTTGGTGGCCGCATCTGCGAAGAAATCTTCATGAACCAGATGACCACTGGCGCCTCGAACGACTTCGCGCGCGCAACCGATCTGGCGCGCCGCATGGTCACGCAGTGGGGCATGTCCGACAAGCTCGGGCCGATGGTCTATGGCGAGGAGGAGGGGGAGATCTTCCTCGGTCGTCAGGTGACTACGCACCGCAACGTGTCGGAAGACACGATGCGCGAGGTCGATGCCGAGATCCGCCGCATCATCGACGAGCAGTATTCGCTGGCACGTCGTCTGATCGAGGAGAACCGTGACAAGATCGAGGCGATGACCGCCGCGCTGCTCGAGTGGGAAACCATCGACGCAGACCAGATCAACGACATCATGGACGGACGTCCGCCGCGTCCGCCCAAGCAGTCTGCGACCCCGCCGGAGCGGCCAAGTGACGATGCGCCGGGCGGAGCGCCCGACGCGGCGGCCTCACCGGCCTGATCGCCCGAAACGCCCCACGAAAGACCGGCCTGGCCGGTCTTTTGTTTGGGGCGCCGTGACATTTGCCCGTACTCCGATGAATCCAAATGCCGATCCCGTAGCAAGCGTCGAACTGTCATGCGGGCGCTTCCGCATCGACCTGTCCGAGCCGCGGCTGATGGCCATCGTCAACGTCACACCGGACTCGTTCTCGGGCGACGGGCTGGCGCGTGACGTCGGCGCTTCGCTTGCGCGCGCAGAGGCGGCCGTGCGCGACGGTGCCGAGCTGCTCGACATCGGTGGCGAATCCTCGCGACCGGGTGCTGAGCCGGTGTCCGAGCAGGAAGAGCTCGACCGTGTCATGCCGCTGGTCGAACGCCTGTCCGACTGGCCGGTGCCGGTGTCCGTCGATACGGTCAAGCCCGCGGTGATGCGCGCAGTACTTGTAGCCGGGGCCAGCCTGATCAATGACATCAACGCCTTTCGTGCGCCCGGTGCGATCGAGGCGGTCGCCGATTCGGATGCGGCCTTGTGCGTGATGCACATGCGCGGCGAGCCGCGCACGATGCAGCGCGATCCGGTCTATGCCGACGTGCTTGGCGAGGTGGCCGGTTTTCTCGATGAGCGCACCGCAGCGCTGCGCGCGGCCGGCGTGTCGGACGCGCGAATCGTGCTCGATCCGGGTTTTGGCTTTGGCAAGACGCTGGAACACAACCTCGCGTTGCTGCGCGAGATCGGGCGATTCGGGAACGGACGGCATGGCGTACTGGTGGGATTGTCGCGCAAGCGCATGCTAGGAGCGATTACCGGACGCGCCGTGGATGAG
>JACESY010000028.1 GCA_013911595.1 Azoarcus sp. | reverse complement strand
ATTGTGGCGCTGCGCGTGAAGCGTGCGGTCGGCGGGCTCATTGCCGTGGCCGGCGCAGTCCTGCTCGCTGCCTGATAGGTATCGACGCATCGGCTGCCTTACGGGCAGCCGATGCAGCCTTCCATCTGGGCGCTGAAGAAATTGGCCTGGGCGATGTTCTGCGCGTCGCTCAGGTCGGCGCCGCGCAGGTCGGCACGGGTGAAGTTCGCGCCTGACAGGTTGGCGCCGCGCAGTGTGACCTCGCGCATGTTGGCGGCGCGAAAGTTCGCGCGCGTCAGGTCCGCGCCATCGAGCGTCGCGCGCCCGAGTTGCGCGTTCGAAAGGTTGGCATTCGCCAGTTTCGCGCCCTCGAGATTCGCGCCGCTGAAATCCACGTTCTGCAAGGTCGCCGCCTCGAAGTTGGCCCCGTTCAGTTGCGTTTTGACGAACTCGGCACCGCGCGCGTTGACGCGTCTGAGGGATGCTTCGGCCATGCGCGCGCCGTTGAAGCGCGTGCCGGTGATGGTCGTCTCGTCCAGATTGGCGCCAGTGAGGTTGGCGCCGGACAGGTCCGAGCGCGAGAACTGCGAATTGGACAAACGGGCGCCGGCCAGCTCGGCACCGGAGAGATTCATGTTCACGCAGAAGGTGCCGCGCCGGATGTTGCAGCCGTCGATGCTGAGGCTTTGGGCGAGCACGCCGCTCGAGGCGAGCAGGGCGAGAACGAGGGCAGAGGCTTTAAGGGGCATCGAATGGGGTGTCCGTTTTGGCTGGAGCGGGTTGGACGGCAACAGCCAAACATAGTTTATTTCCCCACTGCGGCCAAGCGTGGCCGCACGCATTGACCACGGCGCCCTTTCGCGCCGATAATGATTCAATTGTTATTGAACTATTGAATCATGGACAAGCCCACTGCCCTGCAGGTCTTCGAAGCGCTCTCATCCGGCGTGCGGCTCGACGTGTTCCGCCTGCTCGTACAGGCGGGCCCCGACGGGCGCGTGGCGGGCGAGATCTCCGCCGCACTCGACATCCCGCCCACCAATCTGAGCTTCCACCTCAAGGGTCTGGCGCAGGCCGGGCTGGTCACGGCCGAGCAGGAAGGCCGCTTTCAGCGCTACCGCGCCAACATCGCGCTGATGGTCGACACCATCGGCTTCCTCACCGAAAACTGCTGTGGCGAAGGCGTGAGTTGCGAACTCACCGGCATCGTCGAAGGAGTCTGCAAGGTATGAATGTCTTGTTTCTGTGCACTGGCAACTCGTGCCGCTCCATCCTCGCCGAAGCCACCTTCAACGCGCTCGCTCCCGAAGGCTGGCGCGCCATCAGCGCAGGCAGCCAGCCGGCCGGCTACGTGCATCCGAAGTCGCTGGCGCTGCTCGAACGCGAGGGCATCGCCACCGATGGCCTGTACAGCAAATCCTGGGACGATCTGGGCGTGAGCCCCGGTCTGGTCATCACGGTCTGCGCTAGCGCCGCCGGCGAAACCTGCCCGGTCTATCTGTCGCCGGCTCCACGCGCGCACTGGGGCGTGGCCGACCCGGCCAAGGCCAGCGGCACTGAGGCCGAGATCGACGCGGCCTTCGAGACGGCGTATCGCACGCTGCGCCATCGCATCGAGGCACTGCTGGCACTGCCGCACGATCTGTCGACGCGCGACCCGGCCGCATTCAAGGCCGAGTGCGCGCGCATCGGCGAACTCGCCCCTGAATCCACACGGACCGCCTGAGCATGTCTTCCCCCTGCGAAATCGCCGCCAAACAATCGGCCGGCGCACCCATCGGCTTTTTCGAGCGCTACCTGACGGTGTGGGTCTTCCTGTGCATCGTCGCCGGCACGGCCTTCGGGCAGTTTGCGCCGGACTTCGCGCAGTCGGTGGGTGCGCTGGAAGTGGCGCACGTGAACATTCCGGTCGGCATCCTGATCTGGATCATGATCATCCCGATGCTGATGAAGATCGACTTCGGCGCGCTGCACGAGGTGCGCCGCCAGAAGAACAGCATCGGTGTCACGCTGTTCGTGAACTGGGCGGTCAAGCCGTTTTCGATGGCGCTGTTCGGCTGGATCTTCATCCGCCACGTGTTCGCGCCGTGGCTGCCGGCCGAGGAGCTGGACAGCTACATCGCCGGTCTGATCCTGCTGGGCGCGGCGCCATGCACGGCGATGGTCTTCGTGTGGAGCAACCTGTGCCGGGGGGATGCCAACTTCACGCTGACACAGGTCGCGCTCAACGATCTGATCATGGTCTTCGCGTTCGCGCCCATCGTTGCGCTGCTGCTGGGTGTCTCCGCCATTCCGGTGCCGTGGGCGACGCTGTTCCTGTCGGTGGTGATGTACATCGTGATCCCGCTGGCCATCGCCCAGTTCATCCGCGCGCAACTGATGAAGCGCGGCGAGGCCTTCTTCCAGGCGGCGCTGGAGCGCATCGGTCCGTTCTCGATTCTCGCGCTGCTCGCCACGCTGGTGCTGCTGTTCTCGTTCCAGGGCAGTGCCATCATCGAGCAGCCGCTGATCATCGGCATGCTGGCCGTGCCCATCCTGCTGCAGGTGCTGTTCATTGCCGCGCTTGGCTACTGGCTCAACCGCAAGTTCAAAGCACCGCACTCGGTCGCCGGCCCGTCGACGATGATCGGCGCATCGAACTTCTTCGAGCTGGCTGTCGCCGCCGCCATCGTGTTGTATGGCTTTGATTCGGGCGCTGCGCTGGCCACCGTGGTCGGCGTGCTGATCGAGGTACCGGTGATGCTGTGGCTGGTGCGCATCGTCAATCGCAGCCGGGCGTGGTATGAAGCTGGATTGATGCGGGCGTGAGCCCACAATCGGAGGTGAGTATGGTTTCCATGATCCGGCGCGCTGCGCTCGCACTGCTGCTCACCTGGTCCGCCACGGCGGTGGCCGAGGATTTCCGCCTCGAGGTCGAGGAGGTCGGCCACGGCATCTTCGCGCTGGTCGGCCCGCTGGGCGATCGCAGTTTCGACAATCATGGCCTCAACGCCACCTACGCCGTCATCGATACACCTGATGGCGCCATCCTCGTCGACAGCGGGGCTTCGCGCATGGGTGCCGAACTGCTGGAGGCCGAAGCGCAGCGCCTTACCGGCAAGCCGGTACGCTGGGTCATCAACACCGGCTCGCAGGATCATCGCTGGCTAGGCAACGCATACTTCGCCGGCCAGGGCGCGCAGGTCATCGCCCATGCGCGCACCGTTCGCACCCAGCAGGCCGAGGCCCACGCCCAGCTCGAACGCCTCGCACCGGCGCTCAAGCAACGTCTGGACGGCACCGAACCGGCGCACGCCACGCGCGTCATCGAAGCCGACACCGAAACCCTGGTGCTCGGCGGGCGCACGCTGGAAATGCAATATCTTGCCGACGCCCACTTTGCCGGCGACGTCGTGTTGTGGATGCCGGAGAGCCGCACGCTGTTCGCGGGCGACCACGTCTACATGGATCGCATCCTGTCGATCCGCCCGTTCAGCAGCGCCGAAGGCTGGCTGGAAGCCGTCGGCAAACTCGCCGCCTTCGATGCGGCTGCCATCGTTCCGGGCCACGGTTCGGTCACCGACCCGGCCGGCGCGCAACGCGACACCGGCGACTACCTGGCCTTCGTCGTCGAGGGCGTACGCAAATTCGCCGAAGACATGGCCGGTGCCGAAGCAGCGCTCGCCGAACTCGGCGACGCGCCGCAGTTCGAGCGCCTGCAAAATTACGCCGACCTGCACCGCGCCAACGTGTATCAGGCCTATCTGCAGGTCGAGTCCGGCCTGTAGCCGTGGGTGCGCCGAAGCGGGCGCTCACCCCTTACTGCGGTGATCGCGCAGGAGTCGGGCGCACGCGTCGGCCTCGACCGGCCTCGCGAACAAATATCCCTGACCCGCGTTACAGCCGATGCCGCGCAGGTAATCCGCCTGCTCGTCGGTTTCCACCCCTTCGGCGAGCACGTCGAGCGCGAGGCTGTGCCCCAGCGCGACCACGGCCTGCACGATGGCCGCGCTTTCACGATCGGCGGGCAGACCGCGGATGAAGGACTGGTCGATCTTGAGGCGGTCGATGGGGAACTGACGGAGGTAGCTGAGGCTGGAATAACCGGTGCCGAAGTCGTCGATCGCCACCTGGATGCCGAGCGCATCGAGTCGGTGGAGCTTTTCCAGTACTTCGTCGATGCCGCGCATCACCACGCTTTCGGTGACCTCGAGCTCGAGTGCGTGCGCAGGCAGGCCGCTGCGCTCGAGCACCGCCGAAACCGTGTCGACGAAGTCCTTTTGCTGGAATTGCAGGGCCGAGACATTGACCGCCATCGTGCCGGCGACGATACCCTCGTCCAGCCACTTTGCGTGCTGTCGGCACGCGGCCTCCATTGCCCAGGTCCCGATCGAGGTGATCAGCCCGCTGTCTTCGGCGATGGGGATGAACTGCGCGGGCGGTACCACGCCATGCGTGGCGTGGCGCCAGCGCAGCAGGGCTTCGAGTCCGATGACCTCGTCCCGTGCCAGATTGATCTGCGGCTGGAATACGAGGAACAGTTCGTCGCGCGCGATGGCGTGACGCAGGTCGCCTTCAAGGATCAGGCGCTCGTGGGCACGCGCATTCATGTCGGCGGAGTAGAACTGGTAGCGCCCGCGCCCCTGTTCCTTGGCCGCATACATGGCCACGTCGGCGTTGCGCAGCAGCGTCTCGACGTCTTCGCCGTTGTCCGGAAAGCACACGATGCCGATGCTCGCACCCAGCACCACTTCGGTTCCGTAAAGCTGGAAGGGCGCGAGCACGGCCGCGAGCAGCTTCTCGGCGACGCGCGCTGCATCGTCGTCGCTGTCGATCTCCGGCAGCACGACCAGGAACTCGTCGCCGCCCTGGCGGCTGATCGTGTCGGAGGCCCGCACGCCACCAAGCAGTCGCGCCGCCACTTCCTTGAGTACCAGATCGCCGCCGTCGTGGCCGAATACGTCGTTGACGTTCTTGAAGCGGTCCAGGTCCATGAACATCAGCGCCAGGCGCTTTCCCGTGCGGCGTGAGGCCGTCATCGCGACATTCAGGCGGTCGGTGAGCAGCAGCCGGTTGGGCAGGCCGGTGAGCGCGTCGTGCTGCACCATATAGGTGAGTTGTTCCTTGGCGTGTGCGCGTTCGATGGCGGTGTTGAGCGTATTGGAGATGCTCTGCAGGAAGCCGATGTCGTCGGCCGAGAAGCGTTGCGCGGTGCGTGCATAGGCGCCCAGCAGGCCCAGCGGGTGCTCGGCTGGACCGATCGGCGCGTCGATGCCGCTGACGATGCCGTGCTTGGCCAGCATGCCAGTGGCGGCGATAGGCCCCTCGGTGCGGAGGTTGTCCACGATCAATGGCCGTCGGGCCTCGAGCACCCGGTGCACATGGGTCGTCCCCGGCGTGCTGTCGATGCGTCGTCCCGCCCAGCCTTCGTCCCAACCGATCCCGGTGCGCATGATGAATTGATCATCTTCCGTGCGCAGCAGGATGCGTGCGAACTCCACGCCAAGACCGTCAGCCAGCGCATCGGCGGCCGCGTCGAAGATGCCCTCAAGATCGCTGTCGGTGAGCGCGAGCCGGCCTAGCGTGGCGACCAGCACCTGCTGGTGAGCGCGCGAGCGCAGTGCCAGTTCGTCGCGCTTCTGCGCGGTGATGTCCTGCACCGTACCGAACAACCCCGCGACCCGGCCCTGATCGTCCTGGCGCGGGACGGCCATTACGTTCACGTAGCGCTCGGATCCGTCCAGCCGGGTGACGCGCAGTTCGTACTCCTGGGTCAGCCCTGTCTCAAGCGCGCGCGCGATGCGCTCGGCCACCACGCTGCGGGTCGCATCGTCGAACAAGCGGTCGTTCTCGGAAAAATCTGCGGGCGGACCCAGCGCCGGATCGCGCCCGAAGATCTCGAAGACCTGCGGTGACCAGCGGATTTCCTCGGTGTCGAGGTCGCACTCCCAGTCGCCCAGGCGGGCGATGCGCTGTGCCTCGTCGAGGCGTTCCACGGTGCGCTTGATGTCGTCGATGTCGGTACAGGTTCCGAACCACTTCACGATCTGACCCGATTCGTCGCGCAGCGGAAGTGCGCGTCCCAGCATCCAGTGGTACACGCCATCATGGCGGCGCAGGCGGTATTCGATCTCGTAGGGTTCGCCGCTGTCGACGGCCTCCTGCCAGCGCCTCGCCGCACGGCCGCGATCCTCGGGATGGAAGGGGGCATTCCAGCCAAAGCCCAGGCTCTCTTCCAGCGTCAGGCCGGTGTAGTCCAGCCAGTGCTGGTTGAACTGAATGTGGTTGCCGTCGGGCAGGGTCACCCATACGATCTGCGGCATCGCCTCGGCCAGCGTGCGGAACTCGGCCTCGCTGTTGCGCAGCGCCGCCTCTGCCTCGACGCGTTCGCTCAGGTCGATGTCGATGCAGAACAGTTCGGGCTCCTTGCCGGGAACCTGCACCGTGGCATGGGCCGAATACACCGTGACACGGGAACCGTCCTTGCGCATCAACGTCAGTTCCGAGGCCGGAATCTGCTCGCCGGTGTCCGCCATGCGCTGCATTGCCTCGCGCACGCCCTCGTGCATTTCGGGCGGGATGATCAGATCGAGCAGGCTGCGGCCGATGGCCTCGTCCGCGCGATAGCCATAGAGACGCTCCGAGGCGCGATTCCAGTAGTTTGTGGTGCCGTCCATCGCATAGCCCTGCACGGCCACCGAGGGCACGCTCTGCAGCAGGTTGCGAAAACGCTCCTCGCTTTCGAGTTGCAGGGCCAGTTCGCGGGCGACCCGCTGCTGACGGAACAACATGCCGACGGCAAGGATCACCAGCGTGCACGCCAGCAAGGCCACCAGAGCGGCCCACATTGCCGTGGTGCGCGCGGGCTGGAGTGCCTCGTGACGGTCCTGCTTGGAGAGCATCGTCCAGCCGGTGCCCGCCACCGGCTGCCAACTGGCCAGTACCTCGCTGCCGCGGTAGTCGAGGCCGGTCACGTTGCCGGGCGCGCTCGCATGCAGCGCGGCACTCACTGCCAGCCCGCGTTCGCTTAAGGGTGTGTGCAGCGACAATGGCGGGGCGTCGACGTGGCGCGGCGTGTTGAGGAAGACGGCCTTGTCACCGTCGCGGCGCAGCAGCACGGATTCGCCACTCGCGCCGGTCAGCGGCCAATGATCAACCAGCGGGAAGAGGAAATCCTGCGGGTCGATTCTCAGGATGACGACACCGATCGGGGGGGCGGCCTTCGACTGTCTGAGGGACACGGCCAACGACAGGTGCACGCCGAACTTGTCGGCGTGCACGTCGCCCATGCGCACCTCGCCGACGCTCGCCACGTCGTGCGCGAGCGCCTCGTGGTCGGCGTCCATGTGAATCGGCTTGCCGGCCGCGAGCATCGGTTTGCCCGTCGCGTCGAGCAATGTGACCGACTCGTAGGAGAAGGCATCACGCAGGACCTGGAGTCGCTCCACGACGGCCTCACGCACCGGCAGGGCGGGATCGTGCTGCAGCGCCACCACCTGGTCGATGAAGCCCTGGCTGGCGGCGAGCGTGAGCGCATCGCCGCGCCGTTCGGCGAGCCAGACCTCAAGCTGCTGCACTTTTGACGCATTGACTGCCTGCAGGCTGCGCAGGCTGTCGTTCTCGACCTGGCGCGCGTTGACGAAGAACACCGCGAAGCTGATCAGCGGTACCGCGAGCGCGAGAATCACCAGCAACACGGCGAGGTGGCGCCATTCGTAGGAGGATGCGTCGACCAGCGCGCCGCCCAGGGATGACTGCGCCTGGTTCAGCAGCCAGTAGAGAAGGCCGCCGGTGACGACGACGAAGGCCACGCCCTTGGCGATCTCGATGCGCATGCGCAGCTCCGGATCCGCCGTCGTGACTTCCAGCAGTGCCGCCGTACCGACGATCCATACGATCGCGAGCGTCGCGTAGATCAGCGTGATCGACCCTGCCCCGAGGTTTCGTGCCAAACGCATGTCACCCGCCCGTCAGGCGATCGCCAGTAGCCGCCGACTGCCGGGACGGCGCACCGGGAAACAGGTTACGGCTCGCGCTGGAGCCACTTGTCGAACGGCATTGCACCCCGACCTCGCTCGGCCCTGGGAAGTGGAGATCCCTGATCCGCCATATTTGCGCGCAATCAGCATACTTCATGCAGTGACGCACGCACACCCGTGGAATACCCGGGGACGTCAACGGACATGATCGCAGCCCTTCGACAGCCGTCGGTCGGCCGTCGCGAACGGCATCCGACAGAGAGTGGGGGCAGTTCAGTCAAGCGGCGCGATCAGAACAGGTCGTCGAGCGGATTCTTCTTCGTGCCTGCCGCCGGCCCGGCGCCCGATACCCGCCGGCCGGTGAGCTCCTCCTCGACGTTGTCGCGGTAGTAGCTCCACGCCGAGGACGACGTGCACAGCCGTCGCCAGATTTCCTTGCCCACGTTGGCGTAGTCGATGAGAACGCCGCCTTCGAGTTCGACGCGCAGCGTGCGCGTGCGGGCGTCGTAACCGACGCCACGCAGCTTGCCGGAGTGGATGGGTTTCATGTCCATGGTGGTCTCCCGGGGATTGACGTGATCAGCAAACCGCTGCGTGAAGCAACCGCTGGATCTTGCAGGCGCTGAAGTGCGAAGACAACGTCCGGCGATCGGTACTGCGCCGTTCTCGTAGGCACCCCGTTCGGCTGGCAATGCGTCGGCGTCGTCGCGCCTGGACTCCCAGGCTTACCCACCTTGGCGTGCAAATTATGTGTTGCAGACCATATGGTTTATGAGACATAATTCACGCCCGATCCAAAGCTGAAGGTGTTTGCACATGGGGAAGAAACGCGCCGCCGAAAGTCCGGCTCATCGCGCTGACCTGCCCACCGGCATGCCCACGCTTCGCGCGCCGAACGACTTGGCACACGCCAGCCTGAAGCAGTTGCGCAAGAGCGCGGGGCTGACCCAGAAAGACCTGGCGGCGACCCTGTGCGTTGGTCAGGACACCATTTCGCGGCTGGAGAAGCGCAGCGACCTGCGGCTATCCACGCTGCGCCACTACGTCGAGAGCATCGGCGGAGAGCTGGCGCTGGTGGCGACCTTTCCCGACCGGCCGGCGGTGATCATCGACCACCTCGGCGACACCACGAGCAGCGCCGACCAGCACGTTGCTGCCCACGGCAAAACATGAAGACCCCGATGCACGACCCTGTTCCGACCCCGTATTACCTGATCGACAAATCCGCGCTGCTGCGCAATCTGCGCGTCATCGACAGCGTACGCGAGCGCTCCGGCGCCAAGGTGCTGCTGGCGCTCAAGTGCTTCGCCACCTGGTCGGTGTTCGACCTGATGCGCGAGCACATGGACGGCACCACGTCCTCGTCGCTGTATGAAGTGAAGCTGGGCCAGCAGAAGTTCGGCGGCGAGACGCACGCCTACAGCGTGGCCTTTGCCGACCACGAGATCGACGAAGTCGTCGAGCACTGCGACAAGATCATCTTCAACTCCATCAACCAGCTCGAACGCTTCGCCGCGCACGCCGGCGACAAGCCCGTCGGTCTGCGCCTGAATCCCGGCGTCAGCCACGCCGGCTTCGATCTGGCCGACCCGACGCGGCCCTTCAGCCGGCTGGGCGAAGCCGACCCCGCGCGTATCCTGAAGATCATCGATCGCCTCAGCGGCGTGATGATCCACAACAATTGCGAGAACGGCGATTTCGCGCGCTTCGACGCCCTGCTGAATGAGGTCGAGCAGCGCTACGGCGACGTCCTCGAGCGGCTGGAGTGGGTCAGCCTGGGTGGCGGCATTCGCTTCACCGCGCCGGACTATCCGGTGGACGCCTTTTGCGAGCGCCTGCGCAGCTTCGCGCAGCGCTGGAGCGTGCAGGTGTATCTGGAGCCGGGCGAGGCCACTGTGCGCCACACCACCACGCTCGAAGTCAGCGTGCTCGACACCGGTTTCAACGGCAAGCACCTCGCGGTGGTGGACAGCTCTACCGAGGCGCACATGCTCGATCTGCTGATCTACCGTGAAACCGCGCCCATCGGCACGGGCCAGGGCGAACACCAGTACCAGATCTGCGGCAAGACCTGCCTGGCCGGCGACATCTTCGGCGAGGCACGTTTCGAACGCCCGCTGCAGATCGGCGACCGCATCTCCATCGGCGATGCCGGTGGCTACACCATGGTCAAGAAGAACTGGTTCAACGGCGTGCATATGCCGTCCATCGCCATCCGTGAAGCGGACGGCAGCGTGCGCCTGGTGCGCGACTTTTCCTATGACGACTACGTCAGCAGCCTGTCCTGAGTCGGGGCGGCACAGCCGGATGAGGAGTAAGGGTTCAATGAAGCACAATGTCCTGATCATCGGAGCGGGCGGCGTGGGCCACGTGGTGGCACACAAGTGCGCGCAGAACAACGAACTGCTGGGCGACATCCACATCGCCTCGCGCACGCTGGCCAAATGCCACGCCATCATCGAGTCGGTGCACAACAAGGGCAGCCTGCAACAGCCCGGCCAGTTGCAGGCCCACGCGCTCGACGCCATGGATGTGGAAGCCACCAGCGCGCTGATTCGCGCCACGCGCAGCGACATCGTCATCAACGTCGGCGCACCCTTCGTGAACATGTCGGTGCTGCAGGCGTGTATCGAAACCGGCGCCGCCTACCTCGACACCGCCATTCACGAAGATCCCGCCAAGGTCTGCGAAACCCCGCCGTGGTACGCCAACTACGAGTGGAAGCGCCGTCAGGCCTGCCGTGAAGCCGGCGTCACCGCCGTGCTCGGCGTCGGCTTCGACCCCGGCGTGGTCAATGCCTACGCGCGCTACGCTGTGGACCACTGTTTCGACCGCGTGGACTCCATCGACATCGTCGACATCAACGCCGGCAGCCACGGCCGCTACTTCGCCACCAACTTCGACCCGGAAACCAACTTCCGCGAGTTCACCTCCACTGTCTGGTCGTGGGAGAACAACGCCTGGCAAGCCAACGCCATGTTCGAGCGCCGCAAGGAGTGGGACATGCCCGTCACCGGCAAGACCGCCTGCTACCTCACCGGCCACGACGAACTGCATTCCATGTCGCAGAATCTCGGCGTGCCCGACATCCGCTTCTGGATGAGCTTTGGCGAGCACTACATCAACGTCTTCAGCGTGCTCAAGAACCTGGGCCTGCTCTCCGAGCAACCCGTACGCACCGCGCGCGGCCAGTCCGTGGTGCCGCTCGAAGTCGTTAAGGCGGTCTTGCCGGACCCCGCCTCGCTCGCCCCCGACTACACCGGCCAGACCTTCATCGGCGATGTGGTGCGCGGCCGCAAGGGCGGCAAGCCCGAAGAAGTGCTTATCTACAACGTCTGCGACCACGCCGCCTGCTTCGACGAAGTCGGCAGCCAGGCCATCTCCTACACCGCCGGCGTTCCCGCCGTCGCCGCCGCCCTGCTCATCGCCGATGGCACCTGGGACAGCGGCACTATGGCCAACGTCGAAGAACTCGACCCGCGACCGTTCATCGCACTGATGAACCGAATGGGACTGGCCACCCGCATTCGGGACGCAAAGGGCGATCGCCTGTTGGACCCGGTTACGCCGACATCGCGCGAGCAGCGGCTGCCGCTGCAGGCGAGTGCGCGCTGAAACCAGGCGTTGAGCTGACGTGGGGGAGTCGCCGAGGAGTGGCAAGTCCTCGGCCTGAGCGGCGCAGTTGCACCACACGGCCACCGGCGCGGTAAAGTGGTACTCATGCACCCGACGTGTTGCACGCCGTTCGTACTGCGAGGCGGGCGGCCCGCCTGCGTGTCGCCGCGATCAGGCGAGCGGTGTAGCCGGCAGTTCGAGTTCGGCAGTCAGCCCCTGCGGGTGTTTGTTGCGGAAGCTGAGAGTGCCGCCGTATCGACCGCAGATGGCAGACACGATGGATAGCCCCAGACCTGATCCGCCGTCACTGCACAGCCCCCGATCGCCCCGCCAGAAGCGCTGGCCAGCGCGGGCAATCTCGTCGGCGCTCAAACCGGGTCCCTGGTCCATGACCTGGATGCGGCAACAGTGCGCATCGGGCAACCAGTCCAGCGAGAGGCTAACGGGCAGTTCCGGGCCCGAGTAGCGCAGTGCGTTCTCGAGCAGGTTGCGCACCGCGGTATCGAGCAGCGAGGGCGGAATCGGCGACGACCCGTCGCGTTCGGGAAGGCTCACCTCGATTCGTTGGCGCGCCGGTGGTGGCAGTTGCGACAACAACTCTTCCAGCGTGGTGATCACCGACGGGCAGGCACTTTGGTCGACCGGGGTTTCGACGCGGGCGAGGGCCATCATCTGATCCAGCGTGCGACGCAGCCGGAGCACGCCTTCGCGGGCGAGGTCGAGAGATTGCGCAGCGGCGGCGCCTTCGGTCAAACCGGCTACCTGCAGGTGGGTGTCGATACCGGTGAGCGGCGTGCGCAGTTCATGCGCGGCGGCGTCGGTGAAGGCGCGTTGGTGTGCCAGGGCCTGCGTCAGGCGGCCGAGCAGCTCGTTGAGCGCGGCGATGACCGGGCGCAATTCGGTGGGGGCGTTGCCCTCCGGGATCGACCGGGTACGGTGGGTGCCGCGTTTGCGCAAGGTGTCGCGCAGCTCATCCAGCGGCGCGAGCCCGCGACGGATACCGAACCACAGCGCCAGCAGGCCGCCCAGCACGGCGATGAGAAAGGGCGCGCCCGCCGCCAGCAGGATGTCGCGGAACAGCGTGCTGCGTTCGTCGATGCGGTCGGCGGTGGTGATGATGTGTTCGCCGGCGCGCACGGTGAAGGTTCGCCATTGCTGGCCGTCGATGCTCTGGTCGGCATAGCCGCTTGGCGGCTGGGCAATCGTCTCGAGTACGGTGGTGCCGGTAGAGGCCAGAATCTCGCCGCGCAGCGAGCGGATCTGGCAGGCAATGCCTTGCGGGTTGCCCACCTCGATGACCGTGGAGAGCGCTTCCCGCGCGCGTTCCGGTGCAATCACCGAGCGCTCCATCAGCCCGGCCACCATGCGTGCCGACATCGCCAGACGTTGGTCGAGCGTACGCTCCAGCGTGGCGTGCAGGTCCTTGGTAAGCCAGGCCGCCGCGCTCGCCCACAGCAGGCAGAGCGCGACGCCCGTGATGAGTACGGCGCGTAGTCGCAGGCTCATGCGGGCTTCCATCCAATGCGATAGCCGAGGCCGCGGGTGGTTTCAATGGCCTCGGCGCCCAGCTTGCGGCGGATGTTGTGGATGTGGACGTTGAGCGAGTTGCTGCCGATGTTGAGTTCGGAGCCGTACATGCGCTCGTGCAGCACTTCCGGCGAGAGCCAGCGACCACGCGCATCGGCCAGGTGCACCAGCAGCTCGATCTCGCGGCGCGAGAGGTTCACCGCGACCTGATCCAGCCACGCCAGCCCGCTGTCGGGTTCCAGCCGCAACGGCCCGGCCTGCACCGTTTGCACCGCGCGACCACTGGAGCGGCGCACCACGGCATGCAGCCGCGCCGCCAGTTCGCGCAGATCGAAGGGTTTCACCATGTAGTCGTCGGCGCCGCTGTGCAGGCCGGTGAGGCGGTGTTCGATGCCGTCGCGTGCGGTAAGGATGACCACCGGGGTGAACTCGGCCTGATCGCGCAGCGATGCGAGTACCGACAGACCATCGCCGTCCGGGAGGCCGAGATCGAGCACAACGGCTTCGAAGCGGTCATTGTCGCAGGCCTGTCGCGCGTCGCGGACCGTGCCTGCGCGCTCGGCACGGATGCCATGCGCGGCCAGCCCCGCCACCATGCCCGAGGCAATCAGATCATCGTCTTCCACCAGCAGTATCCGCATCTTCTTCGGTCATCCACGTTGTTGGCGCCATTGCAGCATGCCCCGCTTAAGTCTCGATTAACCGCCTCGCCGCAGACTACGAGTGGTTCCGGTCAGGGGAGTTCGTGTGGTGACAGTTTGGTATCGGATGGCAGCGGTGTTGCTGCTCAGTGGCGTATTGAGCTCGTCGGCGTGGGCTGGCGGCGGATTTTCCCTGTGGGGAGGCGGGGGGCCGGCCGAGGTGTTGCCGGTGGAGGAAGTCCTCGAGCTGACGACGTCCATCGAAGACGACGGGGGCGTCCTCATCGAAGGCCAGATCACCAGGGGCCATTATCTGTATCGCCATGCGCTGCGGGTGGTCGACAGTGCCGGAAATGAGGTCGAGCTGGTGCTGCCGGCGGGCGAGGCGCGCCACGACGAGTTCTTTGGCGACACCGAGGTGTATACCGGGCCAGTGTTGCCGATTCGCCTGCCCGCCGATGTATCCGACCCGTTGGAGTTGCACTGGCAGGGCTGCGCCGAGCGCGGCATCTGCTACCCGCCGCAGGTGGTGTCGCTGACGCTCGAAAGGCAGATGTCGGACGCGGCGATGACCACCACCGCGCCGACTGCGCCGCCCCCGGCGGTGGCACTGGCCGAAGATCAGGCCGCTGCCGCACGTCTGGCCGAACTCGGCGTGCTGGCGGGGATGGCACTGTTCTTCGGATTCGGCGTGTTGCTGGCCTTCACGCCGTGCACGCTGCCGATGATTCCCATCGTCTCGGCCATGGTGGTCGGCAGCGGGGCGCGCCCGCGCCGTGCCGCCCTGCTGTCCACGTTCTATGTGCTGGCGATGGCCGCCACCTATGCGGTGGTCGGCGTGATCGCCGGCGTAGCCGGCGCCAACCTGCAGGCCAGTCTGCAATCGCCGTGGTTACTGGGGAGCTTCGCGGTCCTGTTCCTGATCTTTGCGGCGTCGCTGTTCGGCGCCTTCGAACTGCGCCTGCCGGCCTGGCTGACCGACCGCATCGAGCACGCCAGCCGCAAGCAAAGTGGTGGCAGCATCGCCGGTGCGGGCGCACTGGGCGTGCTGTCGGCGCTACTGGTGGGGCCCTGTATGACGGCTCCTCTGGCCGGAGCCCTGCTGTACATCAGCCAGACCGGCAGTGCGGTGACCGGCGGGCTTGTCCTGTTTGCACTGGGGCTGGGCATGGGCACGCCGCTGGTGCTGATTGCCGTGTTCGGCAGCCGTGTGCTGCCGCGCCCCGGCCCGTGGATGGAACGCGTAAAGCTCGTGTTCGGCTACCTCATGGTGGCGATGGCCATCTACATGCTCACGCGCTTCATCACCGGATCGGTCAGTCTGTTGCTGTGGGGCGGCTGGGTGCTGGCGATTGCCGTCGGCCTGATGGGCTGGGGCGTGTCCCGCCCGGCGGGGTGTCGTGGCGGCTGGGGGCTGCGCTTTACTGCAGTGCTGGCCGGCTTGTGGGCCACGCTGATGCTGGTCGGTGCCGCCGCGGGTGGCGCATCCGTGCTCAAGCCACTCGAGGGGCTGGGCCTGGCGACCGCGGCGCAGGCTGCGGCATCACCCGCCTATGTGTCGGTCAAGTCGGTGGAAGAGGTCGACGCGCGCATTGCCGAGGCGGCCGCTGCCGGGCAATGGACGCTGATCGATTTCTACGCCGACTGGTGCGTGAGCTGCCACGTCATCGAGCGTGAAGTGTTTGGCGACCCGGTGATTGCCGAGCGGCTCGCTCGCATGCAGTTGTTGCGCCCGGACGTTACCGCCAACGACGCAACCGACCGGGCGCTCATGCAGCACTGGGGCGTGCCAGGGCCGCCTAGCCTGATCCTGATCGGCCCGGATGGCGTGGAGCGCCGTGCCCAGCGCACGGTAGGTGAAACCGGGGTACGCGATTTCGCCGCCCGACTCGATGCAGCAGGTGCGCCATGAACGGCATAGGACCTTTTCCGATGAATGTCGTGATCGTGGCCATTGCGCTGCTTGCGGCCTGGCTGGTCACGCGCTTCGTGTCCCGCCGCGTGGCGGATCAGCCCCGCAAGGCGGCCTGCGCGCTGGTGCTGGATGCCGCCATGGTGGGGCTGATTGTTGCGCGTATCGGCTACATCGCGCTGTGGTGGCCGGAGTATGCGGCAGCGCCGTGGTCGATGCTGGCCATTGGCGATGGCGGCTTCGCATGGTGGGCCGGCTTGCCGGCCGCGGTGTTGTTCGCTGGTTGGCGCACCCGTGCTCGCAAGGCGTTGCGGCCCCCCGTACTGGCCGGCGTTGCCGCTGGGATGCTGGTGTGGGCTTTAGCCGGCGCGGTGCCTGCCCTGCTGCACCAGTCGGCGCCGCCTCTGCCCGATATCGCGCTGGCGGATGTCGACGGTACGACGGTGCAGCTGACCGACTACGGCGGCAGCCCGGTGGTGATGAACCTGTGGGCCACCTGGTGCCCGCCCTGCCGGCGAGAGATGCCCGTGCTCGAGTACGCCCAGTCGGCCTACCCCGACGTGCGCTTCGTGTTGGTCAATCAGGGCGAAGACGTGCCGACCATCCTGCGCTATCTCGAGCAAGAGGGGTTGCAGCTGAGCAACGTGTTGCTCGACCCCTCGAACCGGACCATGCAGGCCGTCGGCGCGCGTGGTTTGCCGACCACCCTGTTCTTTGACTCGGACGGCCAGTTGGTCGACAGCCACCTGGGCGAACTGACACGCGCCAGTCTGAGTGACACCTTGCGCCGGCGTTTCGACGTCGTCGCCTCCGTTCTCGATCAATCAGAAGAGTGAATATGTCTCGAATCGTATTGAGCGCCCTGTTGGGCACTATCGTTGTTCTGGGGGCGGTGGTGCATGCCGCCGAACCGGATCGCCCCGTCGTGCTGGATGCCCTGCAGAGTCAGGGGCTGACCGTGATGGCGGAGTTTCCGCTGGAGGGCACCGACCTGCGCGGCTTTGCCGCCCTGGCCCACCAGCGCCCGATTGCCGTGTATGTGGCTTCCGATGGTTCGGCCATTGTCGGCACGCGGGTTGACCGCGATGCACAGATCGTCGACGAAGCGTTGCTGGAAGAACTCGTTACCAGGCCCATGGGCGAGCAGATGTGGGCGCAGCTCGAAGCCGTAACCTGGGTACGCGACGGACGAGAGGATGCCCCTCGGGTCGTGTACGCCTTCAGCGACCCGAATTGCCCTTTCTGCAACCGCTTCTGGCACGCCGCCCGCCCCTGGGTGGATAGCGGACGCGTGCAACTGCGCCATGTGCTGGTCGGCATGCTGCGCAAGGACAGTGCGAACAAGGCCGCGGCGATTCTCTCGGCGAACGACCCCGAAGCTGCACTCACCGAAAACGAGACCCGCTTCTCCGAAGGCGGCATCCAGCCGGTCGCCTCGGTCTCCGACGAGATTGCCGGCGTGCTCGAAGCCAACCAGGCCCTCATGATTGAACTGGGCTTCCGCGGCACACCCGCTGTCGTATTCCGGGACAACGCAGACTTCGTCCGTCACATCGGAGGCATGCCGACAGCAGACCGCCTGGAAGCGGTGATGGGCCCGCGCTGAGCGGCCCGGCGCAGAGCAATCGTAGATAGTGTCCGTGCAGCCTCGTGCTGAGCAAGGCCTGACCCGGCTGAAACCTGCCAACCGCCAAAACAAAGCCCGCCAGCCGGCGGGCTTTGTCATTCCATTGCGACGGAATCAGTCGCGCAGTACGTAGGCCTGAGTGTCGGCCACCTGGTCGGTGGCGGTGGTCCGGCCTGATGTGCGCGGCGGTGTCTTACTTCAGTCGGGTGATCACCAGATGGGCCGATACCGGCCGAGTGCCGCCTGCCAGAGGGGTGATGGTCAGCTGCGCGGGGCTCCCGGTGGGGTTGCGAACGGTCAGGATGGAGTCCACCGAGGTTGTGTCAACCAGCGCGATGCCCACGAGTTGACTCGTGCCCGTTGCGCGGCCGACCACTGTATAGGCAAGATCGGCCCCATCGAGCGTGAGCACGAGCTGACCGGGCTCGTCCACGCTGACTTAGAACATAACCTGGTAGGTGCCGATATTGGCCAACTCGAATGAACTGGTGCTGAGGCTGACCCGGCTTATCCCGCCCCCCGAGTTCGGGCCGTTAGTGGGAAATTGAACGTCCGAGCCCGTGGCGACCGTCATCGCATTGTCGCCCGGCATCAAGGCATAGAAATTGGCGAAATCGCCAAGCCCGGCTGCGCAGGGGCCGAGCTGGCCGGTGGCGCTGTCGAAACATGCGGGGGTGTTCGCGGGTGTCGTGCTTGGCAGTTCGGAGATCGTGACGGTTCCGGTGGCTTCGTCGACCCTGAATTGAACGACGGCGTTGCTGTCCCGAACTGCGAATCCGCCGTCGCTCGGCGCAGTGACCGTGATGTCGTCGGCGAAGGCCATGGGTGCCCGCCGTTGCGGCGATGTTGACCTCGCCGATGCCGGAGATCGTCCCCGAGCCCATATCGAGCGTGCCCGCGATATCGAGTGCGGTACAGCCCAGGCTCATGGAGCCGTCAGCGACGTCGTACGATGAATCGACCGGGACCACGAGCTGGGCGAGGGCTGCCGGACTCAGGGGCATCAACAATGCCGCTGCGATGAACAAACGGCCGAAGGTGATCCCATGAGTTTTCCGGTTGGGTAGAGAGCGCGAACCGATGGTGACGCGGCCATAATGACCGGGACGACAACGGTGACTGGGTTGGAGCATACGCCGCAACCAGAGGGCCGGCGTGATTATCGGAATATCGCGGGGGCGAGCGTGATGGGGAAATCGATTCCGGATGCGGCAAGACCGGCGCTGGTGATCCTTGCATGCGTGTTTTCGACTGCGGTGGCCGCGGCGGCGCCGCTTGCGGCATTGGACGCGGACTTGCGCGGGCTGACGGTGTCGGGCCTGTCGTCGGGCGGCTATATGGCGACGCAGTTCCAGGTAGCGCATTCGGCGTTGGTGCGCGGTGTCGGGGTATTCGCTTCCGGCCCCTATGACTGCGCCGAGGGTGATCTCGAGCGGGCGTTGAGCCACTGCATGGCGCCCGCAGGGGCGAACTTGCCGCCGTCGCCTGAACACACGCTGGCGCGCATCCGCGCCCATGCCGAGGCGAAGCAGGTCGATCCGGTCGAGGGGCTGGCAGATGACCGCGTGTGGGTGTTCTCGGGCGGGGCGGATCGCACCGTGACGCGGCCGGTAGTCGATGCGCTGGTGGCCTTCTACCGTGAGCATGTCGAGGACGAGGCACTGCGCTACGTCACCCTGCCGGCGGCGGGCCACGCGATGATCTCGGTGGCGGCGCCGGGGGCGAATGCCTGCGGGAGCACGGCTTCGCCCTTTGTGAATCGCTGCGGCGAGTTCGACGCGGCGGGTGAGATGCTGGCGCATCTGATCGGGGCACTGCAGCCGAAGGTGGCGGCGCGGGAGGCGAGTCTGCGCAGCTTCGATCAGGCACCGCATACGCACGTGTCACCTGCGGATCTGAGCATGGCGAGCCAGGGGATGGTGTATGTGCCGCAGACGTGTGAAGCAGGTGGCTGCCGCGTGCATGTGGTGTTCCACGGCTGCCGTCAGGGCATGGACGCCGTGGGGCGCGATTTCGTGCAGGGCGCGGGCTACAACGAGTGGGCAGAAGCGAACCGGCTGATCGTCCTCTACCCGCAGGCGAGTGCGCGCAATGGGATGGCCTGGGGCTCGTGGCGCTGGGTGTACAACCCCCAGGGGTGCTGGGACTGGTGGGGCTACAGCGGCAAGGCTTCCCCGACCCGCGACGGGGGCCAGATACGCGCCGTGCATTCGATGCTGCAGAAGCTCGCGGAGCCGGTTGCCGGCCCCGCGGACGCCGTAGGCAACTGAGGAGGAGCCTCAGGCCTTGAGCACGTAGTCGAGGATGTCGACCACCTGATCGGTGGTGGTGGCCCAGGCCTGGGCGCCGGCGTCGACTTCCTTGAGCGGGTGGATGATGTCTTCGGCGTGCAGCGTGACATAGGGCTTGCCCAGCGCAGCGCAATAGCCGGCGTCAAACGCCGCGTTCCACTGCTTGTACTTGTCGCCGAAGCGCACCACGACCATGTCGGCCTTTTCGATGAGGTTGCGCGTGCGGATGGAGTTCACGAGCGAGGACTTGTGGTCGCGCCAATAGGCGGTGCTCTCCGGGCCAAGGTGGTCGCCGGCCGCGTCGCTGGCTTCGTGGTCGGTGACGGCGGACGTAAACGTGACGTCCAGGCCGCGCGCCGCCGCGCCGCGACGGATCTCGTCACGCCAGTCGGTGTGGATTTCGCCCGAGAGATAAACCGTGAAAGACATCTGTGCCCCCTGACGGCCACCCGCGAGGGCGGCCCGTGAAAAGGGGCGAATGCTAGCAAATCGGGCCGGGGCGGTACAGGCGGGCGCTCAGACCAGGCTGCGCGGATGCTCGATGATGTGCTGGTACACCAGGCTGCGCAGGATCATGCGCTCGTCGGGCGGCAGGTCGCGGAATTCCACGCCGTAGTGATTGGCGTCGCCTTCGCTGCGGGCGTTGAGGATGATCGCGCGGCTTTCGATCTCGCGCGCGACATCGTGCAGTTCGATGCGGAAGGCGAGCTTCACCGCCTCGCCCTTGGTGCCCAGGTCTGCGCCCGAACTGATCAGGGCGCCGGTGGAACTGAGGTTCTCGATGGTGGCAGCCACCGGGTCGCCGGCCTTTTCTGCGGTGACACGGGCTTCGACCTGCATGCGCACCCGCGTGGCCTTGCGGATGACGCTGCCCTCGACGCGTTCCGGGAACGACAGATGCATGTAGTCGAAGGGCAGGCGGCACACGCGTTCGACGGTGCATTTGAACGCATACGCGCTGTTGCGCGAGAAGGCCTGCACGATGACCAGGTCGTTCTCGCGGTAGTCGATGCGCGCGCCCTTGTGCGTCGGGGTGGTGACGAGCAGGCTGGAACCTTCGAGGTAACCCACCATGCGGCAGATGTGACGGGTGCGGTCGGCGTGGTTGAGCGCGTAGATCTGCAGGCGGTCGCCGGGCGTGAGATTGATGTCGGAAAACGCATGCTGCGCAGTTCGAGGGTTCCCGGACGCGGATTCCTCCCGTGTGTCCTGCTGCGTGATTTCCGACGACTCTTGCTGCATCGCGTGCTCCTGGCGTAGGGATCGGGGTCGAGAGGGCGTCGCAGGGCACCTGCCCTGCGACGCCGATGTCATGGCCGATCTGCGCGCCGCGAAGGGGTGCGGCGGCGTACGCCCGGAATCTTAGCGTGAAATATTTAACACGTGCACGTGCTGCAATGCGCTGTGCGCCGTCAGCCCTTGGGCCCGAGTAGCAGCCAAAGGATCAGCCCGAGTAGGGGCAGGAACAGCAAGAGCAGAATCCACAGCAGCTTGGCGACCGGCCCGGCCGGACTCTTGGCCACTTTGACGATCGCCCAGATGATGATGATCAGCCAGATCAGGCCGAGAAGACCCCCGACTTCGATACCCATGGCGTACTCCCGCTGTTGAGAAACGATCATGGTAACCGCGCCGGGGCCGTTGATGCAGGTCAATGGGGTGTGATCCACGCCATGTATCATCTCCGGGTGTTAGGGCACGGGAATGACCGGGATGAAGATCCGCCTGCTGATCGCGGCCATCGCCGACGAACTTGAAGAGAATGCGATGAAGATCGCGCGCAGCGAAGGCGCGCTGGGGGTGACCGTGGCCGACGCCCGCGGACTGGGTTTCCCCGAGCACATGACCTTCTTCGGCCTGACCTACGTCGGGCGCGAGAAACTGCTGATGGTGCTGGCCGAGGCCGACCGCGTGGAGCACATCGCCGAGCGCATGAACGTGGAGTTGGGTCTGCTCGCGCCCTTCCAGGGGCTGGCCTTCTGCATGGACGTGGAAGATCACTCAGGACTCGACCTGTGCGACATCGGGGGCCGCAGCCCCGATGAATGAGTTTCTCGAACAAGCTCGCAACGCCTTTCGCAACCTGCTGCCCATCATGGCAGTGGTAGCCTTTTTCCAGCTCGCCATCATGCAGGAACTACCGGACGGGCTGGCCACCATTGCGCTTGGCATGGTCCTGGTGGTGGTCGGTCTGGCGCTGTTCCTGCAAGGGCTGGAGCTGAGCATCTTTCCGGTCGCGCACAACCTGTCCAACGAGTTTGCGCGACGCGGCTCACTACCCTTGTTGATCTGCTTCGGTTTTTGCCTGGGCTTCGCCGCCGTGATTGCCGAGCCCGCGCTGATTGCCGTGGCCGAACAGGCGCAGGGCGTGTCGGAAGGACGCATCGATGCACTGACCTTGAGGCTGCTGGTAGCCCTGTCGGTCGGAGCGGTGATCGCGATGGGCGTGCTGCGCACGCTGCTGGGACACAACGCGCACTTCTACATGATCACCGGCTACCTGCTGGTGGTCGGCGCGACCTGGTTTGCGCCGCCGGAAATCATCGGCCTCGGCTACGACTCGGGCGGCATTACGACCAACGTCATCACCGCGCCGCTGATCGTGTCGCTCGGCGTCGGGCTGGCCGCTTCGCTGCGCGGGCGCAATCCGCTGATGCATGGTTTCGGCCTGCTGGCGATGGCGGTGCTGATGCCGATGCTGACGGTGCAGCTGTATGGCATCTACGTGTATTCCTTCGCAGAAGAAGCCGCAGCAGCAGTGAGCACGGCAAGTCAGGCGACGGCTTCCGGGCGTGACTGGCAGATACTCAGTGTTGCGGCCGATATCGCCCGCATGTTTCTCGACGTGCTGCCGATCGTGGCAGTGATTCTCGGCTTCCAGTTTTTGGTACTGCAACGTCGCCTTGTGCACGCTCGACGGATCGCCACCGGCTTCGTGATGCTGGTGCTCGGCCTGTACGCCTTCGTGGTCGGACTCGAGCTCGGCCTGTTCCCCCTTGGTGAGCGCATGGCGGTGCAACTGGCAGCACTGGATACGATGCTGTTCGTCTATCTGTTTGCGTTCTCGATGGGGCTGGCCGCAACCATGGCCGAGCCTGCGCTGATCGCTATCGGCGAGCAGGCCGAAGAAGCTGCACGTGGCCGCTTACGGGCAAGCCATGTGCGGCTGGTCGCTGCGCTCGGGGTCGCCTGTGGCATTACGCTGGGCGCCTACCGCATCGTCAGCGGCGACGACTACCACCTGTATTTCATGGTCGTTGTCGGCGTACTGATCGTCGCCACCCTGCTCGCTCCGAAATACATCGTGGCACTGGCCTACGATGTGGGGGGTGCGGGAAGCACCGCCGTGAATGTGCCGCTGGTCACCGCGCTGGGCATGGGCCTGGCGTCGCAGATCGACGGCCGCAGCAGCCTCATCGACGGCTTCGGCCTGATCGCTTTCGCTACCGCAATGCCGGTCGTCACGGTCCTGACCTACGCCATCATTGCCGACCGTTTCACCCGCACAGAAAAAGGAGAATCATCGTGAAGTTTTCCGTACTCGTTGCGATCCTCGCCGACGATCTGGAGGACAAGGCCATCGACGTGGCGAAGGAATCCGGCGCGGGCGGCGTGACCATTCTCGATGCTCGCGGCATCGGGGCCAAAGAGAAGAAGACCTTCTTCGGGCTGACCTACGAGGGCAGCCAGTCGGTGCTCGTCTTCGTGCTGGAGAAGAAGCTCTCGCTGGCGGTGATGAAAAACATCACGCGCGAGCTGGATCTGAAGACCGACAGCCGTGGCGTGGTGTTCACGATCCCGCTCGAACACATCGCCGGCATCGACATGGGGCAGATCACGTTGTTCGAGGAAAAGATCAAGGACGACATCTGAGACCCTTGCGGGTCCCGAGGAGAAAGACATGCTGGTCAAGGACATCATGGTGCGCGAGGTGGCCACCGTCTCGCCGCTCGCGACGATACGCGACGCAATGCGGATCATGAAGGACAAGGGGCTCAAGTCGCTGGCAGTCGACAAGCGCCATCCGCACGACGCCTTCGGCATCATCACCTACAACAACATCCTCAAGGCCATCGTCGCCGAGGAAGGCGACATCGATCTGCTCAACGTCTATGACGTGTGCGCCAAGCCCGCGCTGACCATCTCGCGCGAACTCGAGATCAAGCACGCGGCCAAGCTGATGGTCAATTTCGACATCCGTCGCGTGCTGGTCACGGCCGACAACGAGCTGGTCGGAATCGTCACGATGAGCGACATCGTCGGCGCGATCGTCGAGATCGCCGACGAAATCGGTTGAGGTGCCGGAGCGTATGCGCCAATGCGCATATAAGCCTCCCCTGAAACACGCTGGCTGTGGTTCAATGGCGCCCCATGCTCGCCGCCACTGACCTCGCCTGCCTCAAGGGTGACCGCCTGTTGTTTCGCGCGCTCGGCCTCGTGCTCGACGCCGGCCGCATGCTGCGTGTAGCCGGGCCCAATGGTTACGGCAAGACCAGTCTGCTGCGCATCCTGTGCGGCCTGTCCCAGCCCGAGCACGGCATGGTGCGCTGGCGCGGGCGCGACATCCGCGCGGTGCGCGACGACTTCCACTCCGAGCTGCTCTACCTTGGCCACGCGCCTGCGCTCAACGACTTGCTCACGCCGCTCGAGAACCTGCGTTTCGTGCTGCATGCCGGGGGTGACGCGGTGTCGGAGGCCGACTGCGTCGCAGCGCTAGAACGCATCGGCCTGGGTGAGCAACTCGATCTGCCCGCACGCGTGCTCTCGCAAGGCCAGCGCCGCCGTGTCGGTCTGGCGCGACTGTTCGTCGCCGGAACGCGCCCGCTGTGGGTGCTGGACGAGCCGTTCACCGCGCTTGACGTCGCCGCCGTGGCCGATCTGGCCGCGACGCTGGAAGCGCACTGCGTGGCCGGCGGCATCGTGGTGCTGACCACGCACCAGGATGCACCGTTCGCGTGCGCGCCGGACGTGCTCGATCTGGCGGAGCTGCCGTGCTGAGGGGCGCCGGCAGTGCCTTCACCGCGGTGCTGAGGCGCGATCTGATGCTGGCCTGGCGTGGCCGGGCCGATGTCCTTGTTACACTTGCGTTCTTCGTCGTCGTGGTGTGCCTGTTCCCGTTCGGCGTCGGCGCCGAGACCAACCAGTTGCGCGCCATCGGGCCGGGGGTGTTGTGGGTCGCGGCGCTGCTGTCCACCTTGCTGTCGCTGCACCGGCTGTTCGCGCAGGATCACGCCGACGGCACGCTGGAGCAGTTGTTGCTTTCCCCGGAACCGGCGGCGTTGTGGGTAACGGCCAAGATCGCTGCGCACTGGATCGTGACCGGCTTGCCGCTGGTGGTGGTTGCGCCGGGACTTGCTTTGTTGTTTGACGTGGAACAGGAAGCACTGGGCGTGCTGACCGTATCCTTGGCGCTGGGCACGCCCATCCTGGCGCTGATCGGTGCGATCGGCGCGGCGCTGACGCTCGGCCTGCGCGGCGGCGGTGTGCTGCTGGCGC